>CAZKRE010000210.1:0-5552 GCA_964555075.1 uncultured Phycisphaeraceae bacterium | reverse complement strand
GCCTACTCCAGCACGACCGGCTCGAACGTGACGCGGTCGCCGGTCGGCCGGGCGAAGTAGCCCTCGATGTGGGGCACGCCCGTGACGCGGCGGACGAAGCCGGCCGACTTCACGAGGTCGATCCGCTGCTGCGGCTCGAGGTAGGGCCGGGGCAGGTGCAGCCGGGTGCCGTAGAACGCGCAACCCGCGTGGGCGATGAGCACGACGCGCTCGAGGCCGTGCGCCTCGACGAGGAACCGCAGCTCGTCGATGACGCCCTGCTCCTGGATGTGCGCCTCGGTGTGGCCCGCGAGGCAGGCCGGCCCGCCCGGCAGCGCCAGGCGGTCGTACCGGGGCAGCCGCAGGCCGTTGGTCAGGAAATCGTCGAAGTGTTCACCGACGCGGCCGTCGCTGCAGTAGATGGCCGCCGCGTGGATCCGCTCGGGGACGTAGGGGATCCGGCTCGAGTACGCGATCGTCGACGCCGGAAGCGTTGTGGGCGTGGGGGGCATCCATTTCTCCTTCATCCCAGCACAAACCAGAGCATAGCAACGATCACCAGCACCGCCGCCACCCCCCACACCGCCTGCTGCCGCGACGGTTGCACCAGCCACGCCTCCCTCGCGAAGTGCTCCCCGCACCGGTGGCAGCGCTCCGCCGTCGCCAGCACCATCTTCCCGCACGCCGGGCAGGGAACGAGTTCCGCCTCGCCGTCGTCGTCGTAGGCGTCCTCGTCGTCGACGAGGTGCGCATCGTGCTCGCCCGGGCCCTCGTCTACGTCGTCGTCGAACGGCTCGCCCCCCTCTTCATCGTCGTACTCGTCGGCATCGATCCGCGGCATCGGGACATCCTCCGGCTGGCGGCGGGGACAGGGGTTCAGAACAACCTCAGCGTGAAGGCGAGCGCCTGCCCGACCATGAGCAGCGACCCGACCGCGCCGAGGACGACCCCGATCGTCGCGAGCGTGCGGGACGTCGTCGCCTGCGGCTGGTGCTTCAGTTGCTGGTGGGCGACGACGTAGAACGCGATCGAGACCGGCCCGAGCCAGGCGCAGCACGCCAGCGACAGGATGCCCAGCACCAGGCACGCGATCGCCGCCGCGTTCGTCTCGGCCGGCCGGCCGACCTCCCCCAGCCGGCGGATCGTCTCCGCCACCGTGGTGCCACACTCGGGGCAGGCGCCGCCGACGGACGTCCCCGACAGGTCATACCCGCAACCGGCACAGGCGACCCCAGCCGACACGACCGGCGGCACCGCTGGCGCACGCCGCGGCGCAGGCGGGGCGGCCGGGGGGACGGCCGGCGGATCGTCCGGCATCGCAAGGTCGTAGAGATCGTCGTCTCCGGGAGGATCGTCGTCGGGCTGATTGGGTTCGCGTGGCTCGGTCATCCCGCCGATAGCCTACGCCACCGGCTCCGCCCTCGCAGCCCCGGCAGCACCCCCGGAACGCTTGGGGAGGCCCCCGCGCCGCGCACGTCCGCCGGCTAGCGCAGGAGGTCCGACAAGGACAGAGGCAGATCCGGGAACGCCCGCGGTGAGATGCCCCGCGAGCGATCGACCGTCTCCACGGCCGTGTACCGATCGGCCTGCGGATCGAGGTGAACCGTCAGCGTCTCGGCTGCCAGGTCGATCAGCCACACTTCGCGCACGCCAGCCGCCGCGTAGAGCGGGACCTTCACGTGACGGTCGCGGTACAGGGAGTTGTCCGCCACTTCCACCACCAGCAACACGTCGCGCGCGGAGGGATGATCGCTCAAGTCGCGCTGCGATTCCGGCAGCAGCAGCGCGACGTCCGGCTCCGGCTCGCTGTGGTCGTTGAGGACGATGGGGTTCTGAATCCGCACGGTGGCGCGGCCCCGGAGCGACGAAAAATGCTCCGCCAGCCGGTCCACAACCAGAGCGTGCCGGTATCCGATCGGCGACATCCGCACCACTTCCCCGTCGAGCAGCTCCACGCGATCGTCGGCGCCGATGATCCCCGCCTCGGCCATGCGGTAGTACTCCGCCCGCCGAAACCGGAACCGCTCGGGCAGCGTCGCCGCCTGGGATGGGGTGCCTAGCTGCGCCATCGCCGGATTGTACCACCCGACCCGCCGCCTCAGCCCGCGGGCCGTCACCCCATGTGCTTGATGATCGCGTCTCCGAACTCGCTGCACTTGAGGAGCGTCGCGCCGTCCATCAGCCGCTCGAAGTCGTAGGTCACGGTCTTGGCGGCGATCGCGCCCTCGACGCCCTTGACGATCAGGTCGGCTGCCTCGGTCCACTGCAGGTACCGCAGCATCATCTCGCCCGAAAGGATCACGCTGCCGGGGTTCACCTTGTCCTGGTCGGCGTACTTCGGGGCCGTGCCGTGGGTCGCCTCGAAGATGGCGTGGCCGGTGGTGTAGTTGATGTTGCCGCCCGGCGCGATGCCGATGCCGCCCACCTGCGCCGCGAGCGCGTCGGAGATGTAGTCGCCGTTGAGGTTGAGCGTCGCGATCACGTCGTAGTCGGCGGCGCGGGTCATGATCTGCTGCAGGAACGCGTCGGCGATCGCGTCCTTGACGATGATCTCCCGGCCGTCCCGGGTGATCACCTGCCACGGCCCGCCGTCGAGGTCCTTCGAGCCGTACTCCTTCTTCGCCAGCTCGTAGCCCCAGTCACGGAAAGCGCCCTCCGTGAACTTCATGATGTTGCCCTTGTGGACCAGCGTCACGCTCTTGCGGTTGTTGACGATCGCGTAGTTGATCGCCGCCGCGACGAGCCGGCCCGTCCCCTCGGCGCTCACCGGCTTGATGCCGATGCCCGCCGTGTCGGGGAAGCGCACCTTGCCGTGCAGCTCCGGATGGGTCGCCTTGAGCCATTCCAGGAACCCCCGCGCCTCGGGCGTGCCCGCCTTGAACTCGATGCCCGCGTAGATGTCCTCGGTGTTCTCGCGGAAGATCACCATGTCCACGTCCTCCGGCTTCTTCACCGGCGTCGGGACGCCCGTGAAGTAGCGGACGGGGCGGAGGCAGACGTACAGGTCCAACATCTGCCGCAGGGCGACGTTCAGCGAACGGATCCCGCCGCCCACCGGCGTGGTCAGCGGGCCCTTGATGCCGACGAGGTACTCCTTGAACGCGTCGATCGTCGCGTCCGGGAGCCAGTTGCCGGTCTGGTTGAACGCCTTCTCGCCCGCCAGCACCTCGAGCCACTGGATCTTCCGCTTGCCCGCGTAGGCCTTCTCCACGGCCGCGTCGAGCACGCGGACGCTGGCCCGCCAGATGTCCGGCCCGGTGCCGTCGCCCTCGATGAAGGGGATGATCGGCTGGTCGGGAACGGTGAGCTTGCCGTTGTCGTTGGTGATCTTCTGTCCGGTGGGCACGGGTTTGACTCCAATCTCGGTGCGTAGGTCGGTTGCGGTTGGTGAGGGCTGATTATGGCGGGTCATCGGCCGGCGGCAACCCCGCCCGCCCGGACCGCTCCGCCCGGCCCCTACGCCCACAGCCGGATTCCCCCCCGTTCCCATCCCTCGCCCCACCCGCCACACTGCGAGGCAACCGCACCGACCCACCCGGCGGCGAAGGAGACCGCGCCATGCCACAGGGCGACAAATCCAAGTACACCGGCAAGCAGAAACGCAAGGCGGAGCACATCGAGGAGGGCTACCGCAAGCGGGGCGTGAAGAAGGACGAGGCCGAGCGGCGGGCCTGGGCGACCGTCAACAAGGACGACGGCGGCGGGAACAAGCCCGGCGGGTCCGGCCGCGGCAGGAAGAGCACGAAGAAAGCCGCAAAAAAGAAAAAGTGACCGCCGCCCAGCCGACACGCTTCGCGGCCGGCGGCCCGCCTCCGCCGACCGCCAACGAAAAACCGCGGGCGCTTCCGCCCGCGGTTCGGCTGTCCGCGTTTGCCGTTTCCGTCCGCTCAGCCAACACGCTTGATCGTGCAGCCCTTGCTCCGGGTCACGGTCTGCTCCGGCTCCTCGCCGGAGAGCACCGCGTTGATCGCCGGGACGAGATACTGCTCATCCATGTTGCCGCACGCTTCGGGATTCGTGGGCGTCTGCTCGTACCCGCCCTGGTACCGCAGCACGCCCTCCTTGTCGATGATGTAGAAGTGCGGCGTCGTCTGGGCGCCGTACGCGTCCGCGACTTCGTTGCCCGGATCCTTGAGCAGCGGGTACGGCATGTTGTGCTTCTCCACGTAACCCTTGAGCACCTCAACCGTCTCGTCGTAGTTGGAGTTGATCGACAGGAAGACCACGTCCTTCGACGCCATCTCCTCCGACAGCGGGAACAGCACCCGCTCGTAGCCCGCGTTCTCACGCATGTAGTTCCACGGGCACGCGAGGCTCTGGAACGTCAGGACGACCGTTTTCTTGCCCCGGAAGTCGGCCAGCGAAACTTCCTCCCCCGTCCGCACGTCCTTGAGCGCGAAGCCGGGCGCCTCCTCGCCCACCTTGAGCTTCGTGTCGCCCTTCTTCTCCGCCGCCTGAGCGCCGGTGACCAGCGCCAGCACGAGCACGAGCGACCCGAACATCCGACCCATCTGCCAGTTCCACATACGCCGTCTCCTTGATTAGCGGTAACCCAACGGTAGGAGCATCCTACGCGAGACCAACGCCGCGTCTCCCGAACCTATTCCGTCGAATCCCATCGGCATCAGCGGAAACGACAGCCGCACGCCCCGGGGGTGGGGCGTGCGGCTGGGTCTGGACTTGATTTCGGTCGCGTCCGCCTTAGTCGGCGGCGTTCTCGATCCGGTCCGCGGCGTTGTCCGCGGCATCCTCGACGTTGTCCGCCGCGTCGCCCGAGGCGTCCCGCATCCGATCACCGGCGTCATCGAAGGCCTCGCCGAGTTCCTCGCCCGGGCCCTGCTCCTCGCAGCCGACGGTCAGGCCGCCAAAACCGACGAGCCCAACCACCGCGATGGCGGCCACGAACAGCTTCTTCCAATCCTGCATCTTTCCTACTCCTGAACAAGGTTTCGCCGGGGCCTCCCCCGGCACTGAACGGCGTGTCAACGCCTGCTAACTCCCCAGCCATCCTAACCTTGCCGATCCTCCCCCGCCAGCGCGAACCCCGACCACCCGAACACTTTCCACACAAAATAAGGAAGAAGGCACTTGTACAGAAGCCTAACAAGAGCTAGAATCATCTACCGATCAGAACCCGAACGTTGCAAAACAGGTCAAGGAGAGACATGATGGTCGCAGCAGTCAAGGAACGAAATGGGTCCCTCACGCGGGGTAACAGCATGGCGAAAGCATCGGCGGCTACCGAGGACGCAGGACGCAAGCAGGCACTGGATCGGGCCGTCGCTCAGATCGAGCGGTCGTTCGGCAAGGGCTCGATCATGCGCCTCGACGACGACCCCTCCAACGTCCCCCCGGGCATCGGCACCGGCTCGATCAGCCTCGACCTCGCCCTCGGCGGACGCGGGTTCCCCCGTGGTCGCGTGATCGAGGTCTACGGCCCGGAGTCTTCCGGCAAGACCACCCTTGCGCTCCACGTCATCGCGTCCGCCCAGAAAGGCGGCGGCGTGGCGGCCTTCATCGACGCCGAGCACGCCCTCGATCCCTCCTGGGCCAAGCGCATCGGCGTGAAGATT
>CAZKRE010000209.1:0-5578 GCA_964555075.1 uncultured Phycisphaeraceae bacterium | reverse complement strand
ACCGACATCGTGGCTGACGTGCATGTTCAGAGTCTACCCACGCACGCGGACATGCCAAGCCGCTACGGGCGCCGCGCGATCAAGGTGGCCTGGGCAGGCACGCGCGTCTCCGGCCCATCTGGAGGCGGATTCGCGCGTCGGCGGCAACCCGGGCAAGATCCCGCTGCGGCGAGGCGGGCGACGGCGGGCGAGGGGCGCCGGCCCGTGATACTGAGGATGTGGAAGAGGGTTGTGCCACGGCTTGGCCGGCGGTTTCGCGGGAGAAGCCGTGCGGCACGCGCGCGACGTTCGGCACGGTCCGGCCGCGTTGCAGTTGACCTACGCCGGGGCGCCCCACACCGATCGGCTTCTCACCGACTGGGAGAGGTCCGGTGTTCGTCGTGCCTACCTCGGCGTCAGTGCCGCTCGCGTGTCGTGGCCCTGGTCGGTGGCGCCGAGGGTTTCCTGCCGCGGGTCCTGCTCGAGGAGCTCGCGGAGCAGGGACACGGGGAGCGCGTGGCGCGGGTTGAAGGCGTCCGAGCCGGCGTAGTCGATGCAGCAGCGCAGCAGGTGAGCGGCCGCGGGGTCGTCGGGCGACAGGCCGAGCGTGCAGACGAGCAGCCGCCCGCGTCCGACGCGCAGCTCGAAGAGGCTGGCCTGCTTCTGAACGTCCTTGAAGGAACTGACGACCTCGATGATGGGGTCGTACGGGACCGGGAGGCTGTCAACCCGCACGGCCTCGCCGCGGTCGAGCATGGACTGGAAGTCCAGGTCGCAGAAGCCGCGGTGGGGCAGGCGGTTGGTGATCGGGTGCTGGTGGATGCAGGTGGCGAGGTTGCCTTCGGCGCGGCCGGCACAGGAGATCTGGTAGGTGGTGGTCTTCGAAGGGAAGGGGCGGGCGCCGAGGAGCAGGACGCGGCCGCCGCGGTCGAGCGCGTCGACGTCCGCCGCCCGGAGGCGGGGGACGACGCGGAGCGGCGGCTCGTCCGTGTTTGCCCCGCCGTCGTGCGTGGGCGCGGCCCAGTGCCGCGCGAGGTCGTCGTGCCAGTGAACATCCCCGTCGGCGAACGTCGCGGGCGGGTAGACCCAGAGCGGCCACCGATTCTCGATCGCGATCGACGCCCCGCGCAGGCTCACGTCGAGCGTGAGCATGGCGGCCCGGTCGAGGTCGGGCGTGTCGAACGCGATGTCGCCCACGGGGCCGACGGCGCCGTGGGGCAACTGCGTCAGATCGTGCCCGCCGCTGCGGTAGACGCGGCCATCGTCGTCGCGCAGCACCCAATCCACGCGTGCGGCGGAAACGGGCTGGGGCTCGAAGATGGAAGCCGAGAGGGTGGTCGCCCAGCGTGCGCCGGCGGCGCAGCTCCAGCGGCCGTCGTGCTCGAGGAGCAGCACGCTCGGCCCGTTGTACCGCCGCACGTCGTCGGCCGTCTCGCCCGGCTTGAGCTCGTAGAACTCGTTCATGACGCCGCAGGGGTAGCCGGTGCGGTGCCAGTGGTAGTCGATGCCGCCGAGCAGGTCGTAGCCGGTGAGGCGGGTGCAGCGGCGGGCGGTTTCGACCGCGTGCTTCCGCAGCCGCCGCGCCCAGGCGCAGGAGTTGGCGTAGTACTCGCTGGCGCGGTGCTCGAGGCCGTGTTCGCGGAGGTGCGCGCGGACGCGGGCGTAGAGGTCGGTCCCGATGCGGGTGCCGTGGTAGCGGTGCTCGAGGTCCAGGTCGAGGTAGGTGCCGTGGATCCCGAGCTCGTGCGACAGGCACGGGCGCTCGTACACGGCGAGGCGCTCGTCGATGCGCGCGGGTTGGCCCGCGGCGCTCTTGTAGCTGAGCCACCCCCAGGAGTACTGGCCGAAGCAGTCGCTGAAGCTCTTGACCCGTTCGAGTCGGCGCGGGTTGTGGCGGTAGGGCTCCGTGTGCGCGTCGTCGCCCAGGTCCTCGTCGCGCCAGCCGTACTCGATGCCGCGCAGCGCCTCCTGCGGGTTGAAGAGCGCATCCGGGGCGAGGTCACGCCGCAGCTTCGCCCACCGTTCGAGCTGCGCGAGCTTGTCCTCGTCGAGCAACTCCTCGTTGCCGGCACAGTAGATGACGACGCTCGGGTGTCGCCGACACGCGCGGAGGATGTCGCTCCACTCCCGATCGTCGGCGCCGCGGGGCGGCTCGACCTGGACGAGCATCCCCAGTTCGTCAGCCGCGTCGAGGTAGGCTTCGGGCGGCACCCACGTGTGGAAGCGGAGCCAGTTGAAGCCGAGTTCCTTGAAGCGGAGGATGTTTCGGCGGTGGGTCTGCTTGTCGAGGGGGACGGTGCAGGTGCGGGCGAAGTAGGCGTGCTCGGTGGCGCCGCGGAGGTAGAGCGGCGTGCCGTTGAGCCGAAGAGCCATCCCACGGGGCTCGATGACGCGCAGCCCGAAGCGCTCGCTTCGCGTATCCGACACGTCGCCGCCGACCCGCAACTCCAGGGAGGCGTGGTAGAGCTTCGGGTGACGGTCCGACCACGGCTCGAGGCCGGCGGCGTCGCAGGCCCAGGTGTTCACGCCGTGGGACGCGGCGTGCCGGCCGGCGCGAACCGCCTCGCCGGTGTCGGGGTCGACCAGTCGCCAGACGAGCTCCATCGGCCGCTCGTCGGGGAGGCGGTCCACTTCGACGTGCCAGCGGATCGACTCGCCGCGGTCGACCGGTTGCAGGTAGACGTCGCTGACGCGTGCGGGCCCGGTGAGCCGCAGCCGCGCCTCGCCGACGATGCCCGCGGAGTAGCCCTTGAACCCGCGGGTGACGCAGCCTTTCGTGCGCGGCTGGTCGTTGGCGACCTGGAGCGTCACGCGGTTCGGCTGCCCGGGCACGACGAACCCGTCGAGCGGGACGGACCAGCCGGTGCTGTAGTGGGGCTGGTGCGCGACGCGCCGCCCATTGACCCACAGCCAGGCCTCGAGGAAGACGGGGCCGCACTCGAAAACGAGCCGCCCCTCGGGGGGCGCATCGAACGACGCCTCGTACTCGCCCACGCCCACCAGGTGGGGCAGGGTCGCGTCGGGCGCCTCCCCGGTCATGGGGAAGTGGATCGGGCGGTGCTCCGGGTTCACGAGGTGCGAGTCGGACGCGGCGAGGATGCGGTCGCGGTGATCGTCCCAGAAGCCCGGCACGGGCATCGCGATGCGCGGGTGCGCGGCGGGCAGCAGCGCGGGGTCTCCGTCGCGATCCGTGGGGGCGGTGTAGGCGAAGGACCAGCCGGCGCTGGGGCCGATGAGCCGTGGGTCACTGTGCGTGTTCATCGTTCGTCGTCCGTCCTGTCGTCAGCGTTGGACCACGCCGCGGACGTCGATGACATACATCGCCCGGCGGCCCTCGTGGATCGAATCAATACATACCTCCGCGCCGTCGCGGCTCCAGCGCGGGTGGAGGTCGCAGCGGATCTCGACGGCGCCGCCCATCGGGCCCAGGAACCGGCCGATGGTGAAGATGGCCTGGTCCGACACGCGGATGAGCATCAGGGTGCGGTGGCGATCGGCGGGGTCGGGGTAGGTGTCGTTGAGGACCCACCGGCGATCGGGCGAGTAGCTGCAGTGGCCGTCTGCCGAGAGTTGGTCGGGGGCGAGCGGGGCCGCCGCGGGCGTCTGGTCCCGGAAGACGAAGAAGCCGTCGCGGGGTGCGCCGTCGCGCGGCGCGCGGGCGTAGGCGACGAGGTGGCGGTCGTCGCCCCAGTCGTAGTGGGAGGCCATGCCGAGATCGACGAGGGGGAACCGCTCGCTCCCGTCGACGTTCAAGGTGAGCATCCGGGTGCGCCAAGGCGGGGACGGTTCGCCGGAGTGCCATCGGTGCAGCACCGCCAGCCGCTGCCCGCCCGGGGCGAACTGGGCGTGGTTCATCCAGTGGGCGCGGCCGGTGCGGTGTTCGCGCTCGGGCAGCAGCCGCCGCGCCTCGTCGATCGAGCAGATGAGGCTGGCTTCGCCGGTGGACAGGCGCATGACCCAGAGCCCGTCGTCGGCCGGGGCCTCGGCGTGCGCGGTCGGGTCTTCGACGCCGGCGTAGCCGTAGCCGGGCCTGAGCCGGTGCAGCCGCGCGAAGTTGAGGGACGACGCCACGTCGTTCGCGGCGGAGACGGTGTAGATCGGCCGGGGCAGTTCCCGGCGTTCGCCGGTGTCGACGTGAAGGATGACGGCGACGAAGCGGTCGCCGCGGCGGTCGTTGAAGACGATCCGCGACTCATCCAACCACTGCAGCATGCAGCCCTGTTGCCAGTTCCACGCGCGGGTCGTCGCGAGGGGCGTAAAGCCGCCCGGCTGCCGCGGGTTGACGAGGCCGACTTCGATCTCGTCGTCCGACCCGGGCGGCCGGTCCATGAAGCCCGCGCGGCAGGCGAGCATCTCGCTCCCGCCCGGGCGCCACGGGCTCTTCTCGTAGTATCCGAAGAAGAAGTGGCCTTCGCCCGGCGTGACGCAGCGAACCGGACACGCCTCACGGGCGTCGAACCAGGTGGGGGAGCGCTCTGAGCGTGGGGTCGCCGTGGATTCGGAAGGGGTGGTCATGCGTGGCCTCTGAGATCGCTCTGGCAGGTTTGGTAATGTTAACGTTCGGGCTGAACGAGGCGCGGCGCGGTCAGCCCGGTGTGGGTGAAGGTCGATCTTCAGGTTTGTGATGCATACCGAACTCATCCCCCTGCGCGTGGAGTCGGGCGGCAGCGCGGAGCGCACGGCGTCGTCGCTCGAAGCGCTCATGCGGCTGGTGGAGGCGGCGGGGCCGCTGAAAATCAGCTTCGAGGACCTCGTCGGGATGACGCAGGATCACCCGGAGCTGGCGCTGCCCGACGAGCTGCGTTTGCACACCGGGCCGCTGTGCCAATGGGCGAAGCGGAAGGTCCGCCGGGGGCACGGCCTGCACGCCTGCAGCGCGAACAAGTACCTCGCGAACCGCGCCGTCCACCGTCGGCAGGGGAGCGTCACCGGCGTCTGCCACCTCGGCCTCACCGACATCTGCCACCCCCTGATCTACCGCCAGCAGGTGATGGGCGTTTTCTACTACGGCTCGGTGGTCGTCGAGGGGCAGACGGGGCAGGCGCGACGCAACGTGGTCGCGGCGTGCCAACTCCAGCACCTCGATCCCACGCCGGCCCTCCACGCACTGGCGCAGGTGCCCGTCATCCCGCGGCACGACCTGGCGACGTACGAGACGAGGTTGCACCAACTGGCTCGCGCGGTCGCGCTGATCATGGACGGGCTCGGGCTGCCGGCCGACTGCTACCACCCCTACAACCGCGCGGCGGACGCCCGCACCGCCTTCGGCGGGACGCCTCGCCTCGTCGTCCGGGCGGTGCGGACGATCGGGGCCCACCACGACGAACCCCTCAGCTTGCCGATCCTCGCGGCGAGATTGAACTGCCGGCCGGCGTACCTCGGCCGGGTGTTCAGGCGGGCGATGGGGATGACGGTCGCGGCATATGTCGAGCGGGTCCGGATCGAGAGGGCGTGCAAGCTGCTGGAGATGAGCCGGCTCGACATCACGCGGATCGGATACGAGGTGGGCTATTCGGATAAGAGCAACTTCGCGCGCTCGTTTCGGCGGGTGATGGGGATGACGCCGGGCGAGTACCGGCGACGTGCGGCAAGCGGGGGC
>CAZKRE010000208.1:0-5630 GCA_964555075.1 uncultured Phycisphaeraceae bacterium | reverse complement strand
TAACTAGTGAATATCCTGACCCGGAAGCGCCACATAGCAGCCCCGGGACGTGAGCCGTCATCGTGGCGGCGGCCCTGTGAAAAGTCAATGATGAATGCTGGACATCCGCCGTGGGTTCGGTGTATGTTCAGGTCATGAGACTCCTCGAACGGCTTGAAGTCGTGGCGCGGCGTCGGGGGATGGCGGACAACACCATCTACACCTATTCGCTGTGGGTGAAGCAGTTTCTGACGTTCTCCGCCTCACGCCACGGTGGGTGGAAGCGGCCGGAGGAGCTCTTCACCCAGGACGTCGAGGCGTTCCTCAACCACATGGTGGTTGACCGCCGGGCGGCCGGCGCCACGCAGAACCAGGCGCTCAACGCGCTGGTCTTCCTCTACAAGCACGTGCTGGACAATATGCCGACGGACCACCTTGGAAAGTTCGCTCTTCTGCGCAGCAAGCGCCGCCCGCGCGTCCCGACGGTGCTTTCGGTGGATGAGGTCAGGCGGCTGATCGCGTGTGTGCCGGAGCGCGGTAACTTCCGGCTGATGGTGAAGTTGCTGTACGGCACCGGCCTCCGCGTGAGCGAATGCTGCACCTTGCGGGTCCGGGATATCGACTTCGGACGGGCGCAGATAATCGTCCGACAAGGAAAGGGCGACAAAGACCGGATCGTGATGCTCCCGGCTCAACTGCACGGAGAGTTGGGCGAGCACCTGTCGCGGGTGGAGCGGCGGTGGCGGTCGGACGTGGCGCGGGGCGGGGGATATGCGCCGGTGCCGGATGCACTTGGTCATAAACGGCCGAAGGCGGGGCGGGAGTGGCCATTCCAGTTCGTATTCCCATCCGTCGTGATGAGACGGGATGAGCGGGGGTTGGGGCGGCGGTGGCACGCGGATGCCTCCGGGCTCGACCGCGTGGTCCGCCGCTCGGCGAATGCAGCGGGCATCGCCAAGCGCGTGACGTGCCACACGTTCCGGCACAGTTTCGCGACGCACCTGCTCGAGCAGGGTTACGACATCCGGCAGGTGCAGGCGCTGCTCGGCCACGCGAGCCTGAGGACGACGATGATCTATACGCACCTCATGAACCGGCCGGCGGTCGCGGTGACGAGCCCGCTGGATCGACTGGCGGTTGGCGCGGTGTAGGCGGCGAGCCGGCGGTGCGGGGCGGCGCTTCCGGGGGCGGGCTACGATGTTCACGTTCCGGGGGCGGGGAAGGAGAGCTGGCACGCATGCGCATACTCGTCGTGGAGGACAACCCCAAGATCCAGGCGTCGCTCGAGAAGGGGCTGCGGGAGCAGGGGTACGCGGTGGAGGCGACGTCGTCGGGGCGGGAGGGGGAGGAGCTCGCGACGCTGGAGACGTTCGACCTGATCGTGCTGGACGTCATGCTGCCGGACCGGGACGGGGTGGACGTCTGCCGGAACGTGCGGAAGCGGGGGGTGAAGACGCCGATCCTGATGCTCACGGCCCTGTCGGGGACGGGGGACAAGGTGAAGGGGCTGGACGCGGGGGCGGACGATTACCTGGGCAAGCCGTTCGAGTTCAGCGAGCTGCAGGCCCGGGTGCGGGCGCTGCTGCGGCGGGGGCAGGCGGTGGAGAGCACGAAGCTGGACTTCGGCGGGCTGAAGATGGACCTGGCGTCGCGGAAGGTCGAGCGGGAAGGGAAGGACATCAAGCTGACGCCCAAGGAGTTCTCGCTTTTGGAGTACCTCGTGCGGCACCCCGAGCGGGTGCTGTCGCGGACGGAGATCGGCGAGCACGTGTGGGACATGAACTTCGACCCGTTTTCGAACGTGATCGACGTCTACGTCTCCATGCTGCGGAAGAAGGTGGACAAGGGGTTTGACCGGCAACTGATCCACACGGTGGTGGGGACGGGGTACATGCTCAGCGAGCAGGGGCCGGGGGGCGGTTCCGGGGGCGGGGGCTCTTCCGGGGGCGGGGGCGGGGGTGGGGGCTGAGCGGCGGGAGAGTGATGCTGCTTCCCCTGCGATCATTGCGGTTCCGACTCCTGATGACGTTCGTGCTCGTCATCGGGGTGACCAACGCGATCCTGGGGGGCGCGGGGGTGGCGCTGCGGGACTGGCAACTGCGCAGCCGCTTCGACGCGCGGCTGGCGGAGCGGGCGGACCGGCTGGCGCAGTGGGCGCAGCCGCGGCTGCGAGCGGGGGAGGACCCGGCGGCGATCCTGAACGACCCGGCTCGCCCCTATGCGGATGAGCGGTTGTACGCGTCGCTGGTCGGCCCGGCGGGCGAGGGGCACACGGCGAACCTGCGGGGCATGGACCTCGCCATGCTCTGGCGAGGGGGGGGCGGATCGGCGGGAGGAGCCGAGGTGACGCTATCGGGGGACGGGGTGGGGCGGATGCGCGGCAGGCCGGAGCGGGTGCGGGTGGTGGCGCGGCAGGTGCCGGTCGAGGGGGAGCGGTATTGGATGGTGGTCGGGGAGGACCTGGCGGAGGTGGACGCGTCGCTGGCGTTCCTGCGGACGCTGCTGTGGATCGCGCTGCCGACGGCGCTGGGGGTGGCGGGGCTGGCGGGGTGGATCGTCATCAACCGGGCGCTGCGGGCGCTGCGGGTGGTGTCGACCACGGCAAGCCACATCACGCCGGGGCGGCTGGACGAGCGGATCCGCGTCACGTCGACCGATTCGGAGATCAACCGGCTGGTGACCGAGCTGAACCACATGCTCGACCGCCTGAGCGCCTCGTTCAAGGCTCAGCAGCGGTTCATCACGAACGCGTCCCACGCGCTGCAGACGCCGGTGGCGGCGCTGCTGAGCCAGGCGCAGGTGCTGCGGTCCGCGGACACGAGCGACGCGGACTGCCGGCGGTTCGTGGCGAGCGTGGAGGAGGAGATGCGGCAACTGACGCGGATGCTCCGCAGCATGCTGTCGCTGATCCGGATGGAAAGCGGCGAACTTGAGCGGGCGCAACGCGTCTTATCTCTGAACGACGTGCTGGTTTCGGCCGTAGAAGACCTGCGTGCGGCCGCCGCCGCGAAGGGGCTGCAAGTGCGGCTGACCCTTCCCGAGCCGGAGCAGACGGCCGTGGAACCCGAGGTGGTCGGGGACGCGGGGCTGTTGCAGACGATGACGGAGAACCTCGTGCGCAACGCGATCCAGTTCTCGCCGCGGGGCGGTCCGGTCGAGGTCGTGCTTGAGCTCGACGCGGACCAGGCGGTCGTGACGGTCAGCGATCGGGGCCCGGCGCTGAGCAGCGCCGCTTTGCGGTCGATTTTCGACCGCGAGGCGGACTCGGGCGGCCCCGAGCGGAACCGCCGGGGTGATGGGTTTGCGCTGTCGATGGGGAAGGCGATCGCGGAGCTGCACGACGGGACGCTGGGCGTGCGGAACCGGCCGGATGGGGGCGTGGCGTTCTTTGTGTGGCTGCCGCTGGCGGAGCAGGAGGAATGAACGGGATTTAACAGGGCTTTTAGCGGTCCCTCATCCGGCGGGGCTAGGGTTATTCGAGCGGGCGAGCGGGGTGCGGAGTCCGCGGACTGGGGGAAGTCGTGGAGGTTTCGGTGATGTACTGGACGACGACGACACAGACGATGCTCCTTCTCCATGAGCTCGCGCACATGAACACGCGGGCCCGGAGCCGACACCGCACCGCCGCCGCTTCGCGCAGCGGCGACTCGCGGGCGGCCCACGAGCAGGCCGCGAGCCGCCACGGGGCCTTCGCCGAGGCGCTGGCGGCGAGGCTGATCCGGCTCGGCGCCCACCACGCGGCGCGGGTCTCGCTGCGGGCGGCGTCCGACGCGGGCAACGCGATGGATGCGGAGGTGCTGCTCGAGCGCGGCCGGACGCGGATGATGGCGGTCTACGCGGAGGCGATCGCGTCCCCGCTCGATGCCGACACCCGCCAGATGCTGGCGTCGCAGCTCGAGGTGCTGCGTTACGAGGGGCGGCTGTCGCTGTGCGGCGTGGGCGCCCTGGCGTAGCGGGTCTCGCGGCGTCCGTTACACTTCCGCGCTGTGGTTCAGCCTGCTCGAAAAGTGGTCATCGGCCTGCTCGGCGCGCCGGGCTCCGGGAAGAGCCTCGTCGCCAGGCAGTTCGCCCGGCTCGGATGCGGCATCGTCGATGCCGACGCCCTCGCCCGCGCGGCGCTCGAAGACCCGGAGGTGGTGGAGCGGTTGCGGCAGTGGTGGGGCGATGCGGTGCTTGACGCGAATGGCCGGCCGGACCGCAAGGCCGTGGCGGGCGTTGTGTTCGGCCAGCCGGACGAACTGGCTCGCCTCGAGTCGCTCATCCACCCGCGCGTGGCGCGGGGAAGGGCGGCGTTGCACGCCTGCTTGCAGGCGGACCCGTCGATCGTGGCGATCGTGGAAGACACGCCCCTGCTGTTGGAGAAGCAGCTGGAAGGAGTATGCGACGTGCTGGTTTACGTGGATGCCCCGCGGGAAGTGCGGCTGGCGCGGGTCGCGGCGACCCGGGGCTGGGCCGAGGCGGACCTGCTGGCGCGGGAGAAAAACCAGCTGCCGCTTGACATCAAGCGAAACCGGTCCGATCATATTCTGGACAACAGCGGCGATGAAGCTCAAGCCTCTGAGCAGGCCCGCCGGCTGCTTTCCCTGATTCTTCAAGCAAGGGCTTAGATCAGGCCGCTTCGTTAGGCCCTCCGGGGCGTCACGAAAGCCAATCGTTCGGGTTCGTCCGCCAGAGGCGGGGTCGCTCCCGCGATCGATCACCTGTCGATGAAGCTGTACGCCATCAGGACCACCAACCTTGTGTAACCCCACCGCGGGGGGTGTCTAAGTCCCCCGCACCCGTTGCCTCTCCATCGAGCGGCAGCTCCCCAACCCACCGGGGCACGCGCCCCGGACCTGTGTAAGGACGCCTCCCATGGCCAAGACCACCCGCAAGCGCGCGACCGAACCGGCTGCGCCCGAGACCGAGATCGACACCACCACCGCCGTCGAGGAGAAGCCCGCCGCGCGAGCGGCCGCCGAACCCAAGCCGGAGAAGGCCGCGACCAAGGCCGAAGCCAAGGCCGCGGCCCCCGCCGACGACCGCCGCCGCATGCCCAGCAACGATCAGCAGCTCGACCAGGAGACGCAGGACCGTTACGAGCAGGCCAAGCGGGCCGACCTCCGCATCATCGACCTGCAGAAGCTCACCGACGATGAGCTGTTCGAGATGGCCGAGAAGGAGGGCGTGAAGGACTACCAGGCGCTGCCCAAGAAGCAGCTCATGTTCGCGATCCTCCAGAAGCACATCACCTCGCAGGGGCTGATGTACGGCGAGGGCGTGCTGGAGATCCTGCCCGACGGCTTTGGCTTCCTGCGGAACCCCGACGCCAGCTACCTCGCCGGGCCCGACGACATCTACGTCAGCCCCTCGCAGATCCGCCGGTTCGGCCTGAAGGTGGGCCACGTCGTGCAGGGCACGATCCGGCCGCCCAAGGAGAGCGAGCGGTACTTCGCGCTGCTCCGCGTCGACGCGATCAACGGCTACCCGCCCGACCACCTCAACGACCTCAAGACGTTCGAGGACCTCACGCCGCTGCACCCGAAGGACCGTCTCATCATGGAGACGACGCCCGAGGAGATCGAGATGCGGATCGTGGACCTCGTCGCCCCGGTGGGCAAGGGTCAGCGGGCGCTGATCGTCGCGCCGCCGCGCACCGGCAAGACGGTCCT
>CAZKRE010000207.1:0-5644 GCA_964555075.1 uncultured Phycisphaeraceae bacterium | reverse complement strand
GATCAGGTCAACGGGATTCTAGGACCGGGTGAAAGGAACTGCAAAGGATTCCGCCTAGCGCAGTCGTTCGCCGCCCCGACCACCCGGGGGTGCCATGGCTTGACCCGCGTCCTCGCGGGCAAGCCGTGCGCCCGCCTGGAAGCGTTCGGCGCGGGTTGGATTGGTTGCAGTCGGCTCCAGCCGCGGCCCCCGACGGCCGCGCCTCCGCTCGCGGAGTCGCCGCCAACCGCCGTATCATCGTCCCATGCCTCGTCCGCCCGAAACCTGGTCCACGCGGCGGCTGTTGCACTGGACGACCCAGTACTTCGAGCGTCGCGGCATCGACAGCCCGCGGCTTTCCGCCGAGATGCTCCTCGCCCACGTCCTCGGGACGACGCGGCTCAAGCTCTACATGGACCCCGACCGCCCCGCCACCGAGCTCGAGCGGGCCGCGTTCCGCGAACTCGTCGAGCGGGCGATCGCGCACGAGCCGGTCGATTACCTCGTCGGGCAGGCGCCGTTCTTCTCCATGCTCCTGAAGGTGAACCCCGCGGTGCTCGTGCCCCGGCCGAGCACCGAGACGCTCGTGGAGCACGTCATCCAGCACGCCAGGCGGACGCCCGGGTTCGCCGCGCCGCTCATCGCCGACATCGGCACGGGCAGCGGGGCGATCGCGATCGCGCTGGCGAAGCACATCCCCGGCGCCCGCGTCATCGCCACCGACATCGCCGAGGATTCGCTCGCCGTCGCGAAGGAGAACGCGGCGGCGCTGGGCGTGGCGGACCGGATCGACTTCCGGCAGGGGGACCTGCTCGCGCCGCTGCGCGGGTTGGGCGAGCGGGTGCGGTACCTCGTGAGCAATCCGCCCTACATCCCCGACCACGAGTGGGAGGCGGTGCCGCCGAACGTGAAGAACCACGAGCCGCACCGCGCCCTGCGGGGCGGGACGGACGGGCTGGACCTCATCCGCCCGCTGATCGCGGACGGCCCGGCGCTGATGGACGTGCCGGGGCTGCTGCTCATCGAGATCGCGGCGTCGCAGAAGGCGGCGGCGATGGACCTGACCCGGTTGAACCCGCTGCTGCGGAACGCCCAGGTGCTCCCGGACCACGAGGCGCTGCCGCGGGTGCTGGTGGCCGACCGGCTCGATCCGGCCAGGCCCAGGTCCCAACCCGGCGGGGCGGCCGAGGCGACCCCCGATTCGGTCGGCGCATAAAAAAACCCGGTTGGCGTCGGGGGGTCGGTGTCCGCCAACCGGGCACAAAACAAACGAGTGAACGTTTGAACTGCGAGGGATTATGGCAGGTTGGGTAAGCTCGTGCGTTGGGCACTTCTACTCAAAAGGGCCCGTCGCCCCGGACGTGGGGCCCATGCAGCGCAACCGCCGGGGCCGCAGGAAAGGGGGCGAGGCAGGGCATCGCCGCCCCCGACGCGGGGTCGGGTGCAAGGGCGCCGTCGTGAGGGGACCGCTGTCAGCTCGTGAGACGCCGCGGGCTTGCGTCGAGGGCGGCGAGCGCGTTCAGCGCATCACGTCGCGCTCTTCGATGAAGTTGACGGGCTGGTTCTGCGGCGTGGGGTAGCTGCCGGGCACGCCGAAGTCGATCGCCTTGGTGCGTCGGACGAGGACTTCCTCCTCGCTGCCGGGCACGCGGACGGTCTGCGTCTCGCCCGAGAGCCCGCCGACGAAGACGGTAAAGCGGTCGACGTCGCCACCCTCGAACGCGGGCCAGATCGCGACGCTTTCGCGGGCGTAGTCGGTTCCGCGCAGGAGCTGGCCGACCACCTCGATGGGGCTCTCCAGCAGCTCGTTGCCCAGCCGCCGGGCGATGGCGGGGAAGACGTTGGACGGGACGTTCTGCCCCGCGGTGATGATCTGCCCCTGGTCGGTGTAGATCGTCACCTCGGGGATGAACAGCCGATCCTGCCCGGTGTGGTTCGTGACCTTGTAAGGCATGAACCAGTACCACCGGGGCTGGCCGGTCAGGTCGGGGACCATGATCGCCTGGGGCGTCTGGTACTCGAAGTCCAGGTTCCAGGTCGACACGACCACCGAGGGCCGCGGATACGCCCCCGCCTCCGGGGCCGGGAGGGCGCAAACCCCGGCAAAGGTGGTGGCGGCGATCAGGGCGGCGGCGAGCGGTCGGTGCGTCATGCGCTAAAGTCCCGAGACGAGAGGGGTTGATGGTGGTGGGGGCCATTGTACGATCGGCGCGGGCGGGTTCAATCGTCCATGCCCCGATCCTTCCCCCGGCCGGGCTTATCGGCCCCAGAGCGGACCATGGCGAGCCTCGGCGTGTTCACGATCGGCTCGGGCGGCGGCGGCGACGACGACGCGGCCCGGTTCGTCCGCGTCCCGGACCCCGACCGCGACCGCGCGCTGGCCCTGCTCCTCACCGGCGAGGCCCGTGCCCACGACCCCGCCGTCGCCGAGTTCCTCCGTTTCGCCCGGGACCAGCACCTCGACATCCGCGAACTCTGGGCCGCGATGGTCGGCCATCGCATGCTCGCCTCGGCGATGGTCGTCCCCAGCCCCGGCCGGACCGGGATGCTCTTTCTCTCCCCCGTCCGCAGCCGCGACCGCATCCGGCTCGCGTCGGAGCTCGTCCGCGCCCTCGTGCGGACGCAGGACCCGTCGAAGTCGGTCCTGCTGCAGAGCCTGCTCGACCCGCCGCAGCATCGGGAGCTCGACGCCCTCACCGCCGCCGGTTTCCGCTCGCTCGCGAAGCTCGTCTACATGCAGCGGGAGTCGGAATCGCTCGGCGGGCGGGTGGCGCAAGGCGAGTTCGGCGAGGGGCTTACCACCGTCCACTGGAGCGAGCAGCGCAACGGGCTCTTCGAGCGGGCGATCCTCATCAGCTACGAGCAGACCCTCGACTGCCCCGGCCTCCTCGGGCTGCGGGACATCGGCGACGTCGTCGCCGGGCACCGCGCCACCGGGGTCTTCGACCCGCGGATGTGGTTCGTGCTCATCACGCCCGACGAGACGCCCGCCGCCGTCATGCTGCTCAACGAGCTGCCCGGGCGGTCGGCGATCGAACTGGTGTACCTCGGCCTCGCGCCCGCCTGGCGGGGCAGGGGGCTGGCGCGGCGGCTGCTCGAGCACGGCATCGACCTCGCCGCGCGGCGGGGCCTCTCCGCCATCCTCCTCGCCGTCGATGAGGCCAACACCCCCGCCCTCGCCCTCTACCGGGGGATGGGGTTCCGGCCCACGGCCCGAAAACATGCGCTGATCCACCCGCTGACGAACGATTGAAGCCCGCACGGGGCCCTAGCCGAAAAGGAGAGGGCCGGGAGTCTTCAGGTTTTTTCCCATCTCGCGCTCAGGTTATCCACAGGGAGCCCGCCCCCGGGCCGTGCGGTCGCCGTGGATAAAAAAAGTTCCGCGCTCTAACACCCGCTACCGCCACGCGCTGGGCGATTTCCTCGGTGAATCCACAGCCCCGGGCGTGTTGAACCCTTCGGCAGACCCCTCTATCTTCACCCCCGGTGGCAAGGACAGCCGCCCCGACACGACGCGACCGCGAACGGGCCCCAGGTCAAACGACCCGCCGGTTCGGACGCTCGTGACGGCCTCTCAGACGGACCTTTCGTACGCGTCGGATCGCCCGGCGTTGCGTTCAAACCCAACACGGTCTCGGGCCGCCCGGGACCGCATCACCCCACGGAACGTGAGGGAGCGCTGTGACCACGGCCGTATCTTCACAACAGGATGTTGGTGCGCACGTCGCCCGCCGCCTCGCCGAGCAGGTCGGCGCCCGCAAGTACGCGATGTGGTTCGACCGATCGGCCCGGTTCGACGTGCGGGACGATGGCGGGCTCACCGTCACGGTGCCCAACCGCTTCATCGCCGACTGGATCGGCAAGAACTTCACGGAGGACCTCCGCATCGCCGCGGGTGACGCCCTCGGCGAGAACACCGCGGTCGAGCTGCGCGTCGAGCCGGACCGCTTCCCCGCCGCCGCCGCCCGCACCGCCGCCGCCGCGCCCGTCCCCGCGACCCCCGCCGCCCCCGCGGCGGCCACGACGCCCCGCCCCGCGATGCCCGACCGCTCCTCCGCCGGGCTCCGGCACGAGCTGGGGAGCTTCGTCGTCGGCCCGAGCAACCAGCTCGCCTACGCCGCCGCCTGCCGGCTCGCCGATGAAACCGCCGAGGCGGGCCACCCCGTCTTCCTCCACGGCGGCTGCGGCCTGGGGAAGACCCACCTCCTCCAAGGCGCCTGCAACGCGCTGCTCCAGCGCCGCCCCGACGCCCGCGTGCTCTACACCACCGGCGAGCAGTTCACCAACGACTACATCACCGCCGTCCGCGCCAACAAGCTCGACGCCTTCCGCCGCCGCATCCGCGCCCTCGAGCTCCTCGCCGTCGACGACGTCCACTTCATCGCCAACAAGCAGGCCACCCAGCAGGAGTTCCTCCACTCCTTCGACCAGATCGAGCTCGGCGGGTCCCGCGTCATCCTCGCCAGCGACTGCCACCCCAAGCTCATCAAGCAGTTCAGCGAGGGGCTCATCAGCCGCTGCGTCCGCGGGCTCGTCGTTCAGGTCGACCGACCGGACCGGGAAACCCGCCTCCGCCTCGTCCACGCGATGGGCGAGCGGCGGGGCATGCGGTTCGGCACGGGCGTCGCCGAGGCCCTCGCCGACCGCAGCGAAGGCAGCGTCCGCGAGATCGAGGGGATGCTCACCAAGCTCCTCGCCCTCGCCTCCCTCGCGCCCGGGAGCGCGGACGCCCGCGGCTTCGCCGGCCGCGAGACCCTCATCGGCCACGCGCTCGTCCGCCAGCTCCTCGCCACCGACCCCGTCTCCACCCGCGTCCGCCGACCCGTCCGCTACGAAGAGATCGCCCGGGGCGTCGCCGCGTGCTTCGGGATCACGGTGCAGCAGCTCAGCGGCCGCAGCCGGCACAAGCAGATCGTCCTCGCCCGCTCGCTGGCGATCCACCTCGCCCGCCAGCTCACGTCGATGAGCTACCCCGAGATCGCGACCGCGATGGGCAAGGGCAACCACTCGACGATCATCACCGCCGCGCAGCGCGTCGAGCGGATGCTTCAGGCCGACGAGCCGATCCTCCTGCCCCACTTCGAGGGCGAGCCCGCGAACCTCCGCCCCACCGAACTCGTCGACCGCCTCCGCACCGCGCTGACGGCGGGGTAGAGGCGCGGCCGCCGCGCCGCTTCTGCGGGAAGGCGGCGTCGCGCCCGGCGGCGCGCGGCCGGTTCCCGGTTGAGGGGGCGTTGCGTGCGGTCGGATGGGCGGCGGATCGCGGTGACGCGTCGACGGGTTGCGTCGGAACGTCGACGTGGCGGGTCGGAAGGTCGACGTGTTGAGTCGGGACGTCGACGCGATGGGCCGGAACGTCGACGTGATGACCCGGAACGTCGACGTCATGAGTCGGAACGTCGACGTGATGACCCGGGACGTCGACGTCATGAGTCGGAACGTCGACGCGATGACCCGGAACGTCGACGTCATGAGTCGGAACGTCGACGTGATGACCCGGAACGTCGACCGTTTGGGCGGGTTTTCGGACGCGCCGGCTGGCCGGACGGGCGCGGCGGCGCGGGGGGGCGGCGGGGGGGGCGGGGGTGCGGCGTTGGCTACGATGGGAGGCGTTGAGAGGCCGGGCTCATCGGCGCGGGAGTGAGCGGGATGTGGTTGGAGGTGA
>CAZKRE010000206.1:0-5668 GCA_964555075.1 uncultured Phycisphaeraceae bacterium | reverse complement strand
GCCCAGTCGGGCGACCACTACACCTATGTCGACAACCTCTGGATCGGCGTCGTGCCCGAACCGGCGTCACTGGGTTTGCTCGGCGCAGGCCTGCTGTTGGGCCTGACCCGCCGCCGCGGATGATCCGGGCTCGCGGAGTCCTTGATAGGGTACGGGCCTGCGACCTCGGGTCGCTGTGTACTGTTGAGATGGCGGCCAATGGAAGCTGAGACGATCAGCATGAAGACTCCCGAGGCGACGCCGTTCGACATCGACAAGTCGAGCCCGCTGCCCCTGTACATGCAGGTAAAGCGGCAGATCCACGACTACATCCAGGCACGGGGCCTCAAGCAGGGGCAGATGCTGCCGCCGGTCGGGGAGCTGTCGGAGATGGCGAAGGTGAGCCTGAAGACGGCCGACCGGGCCCTCAACGAGCTGATCACCGAAGGCGTGTGCTACCGGCAGCCCAAGCGCGGGACCTTCGTCGGGTCGGCGGCGAAGCAGGTGGGCAAGCGCCGCGTCGTCGGCGTCTACCACGCGTTCCAATCGACCTCGCTCGAACAGAGCGACAGGCTCCAGTACAACCTGTTCTGCGGCATCCAGGAAGAGGCCCGCAAGACCGGGCTCGACCTCTTCTTCATCTCGGGCGAGCCCGAGTCGCTGATCTCCCGCTACCTCAAGAGCGCGGAGTTCGAACTCGGCGGCATCCTGATGATGCTCTGGTTCAAGCTCGACGAGGGCATGCGACTCGCGCGGAAGTTCCCCCACGTGCGATTCGTCTATCTCAACTATTTCCTCGACGGGTTCGAGGAGATGCCGGACAACGTGTACGGCGTGTTCAACGACGAGTTTGCCGGCTCGTACCAGATGACGGACCACCTGCTCGCGAGGGGGCACAAGCGGATCGCGGTGGCGGCGGTGAACCTCGTCGACGAGAACTACCGGATGCGGATCGCGGGCTATCGACAGGCGGTGTCCGATGCGGGGATGCCGCTGGAGGACGACCTGATCTGGCTCGAGGATCCCGGCGATGGCCAGCACCACCGCGAGATCGGGGCGCAGTTCGCCAGGCGGTGGATGTCGCTCGAGTCCCCCCCTTCGGCACTCTTCTGCCAGAACGACCTCATCGCGGCCGGCGCCATCGAAACGCTGCGGGAGGCGGGCCGCGGCGGTGATTGCGAGGTGGTGGGCTTCGACAACATCCTGCCCGAGTACAGCCTCAACTACGGATTCAGCACGGTCAACATCGACTTCCCGAGGATGGGGCGTCGCGCCATCAACGTCGTCGCCAATCGGCGGACGGACTACCCCCGGGTCATGAAGATCGCTCCGCAACTCCTGTTGCGAAGCAGGTGATTTCTCTGCGGGAGCACATCCATGCACGCACGACGCGCCTTCACCCTGATCGAGCTTCTGGTCGTCATCAGCATCATCGCTCTGCTCATCGCCATCCTGCTGCCCGCGCTCGGCCGGGCTCGCGACCTCTCGAAGAGCCTGGTCTGCAAGAGCAACCTCCACAGCGTGGGCATCGGGCTGGCCACCTACGCGAACGACTACCAGGACGCGACGCCGCCCCGTTCCTATGGGGGCAATCTCGCGCGCAACAACTGGTTCACCCGCCTCTTCCCCTACACCCAGTACCCCTCGAAGGGCTATTTCGAGAACGGCAACTCCTACCTGGGTATCGAGTCGATCTACCGCTGCCGCCCGGAACTCGAGCCGATCGTCCGGAACGGCTGGTACAAGCGGCGCGACGGCGTGGACGACCTCGCGGGGACGACCTACGTGGTCAACGGCCACCTGCAGACCGATCAAGGCGGCTGGAACGTCCCGGGGAAGCCACTCACCGAGATCCGGCGGCCATCGACAACGATCTACGCCGTGGACGGGAATCGGTGGGACCGATGGTACATCAGCAACAACATCTCCCTGCTGAGCCTGGAGTACTACAAGGTTGAGTACTTCTATTACCACCTGGGGTCGGCTGCCAACACCCTCTGGGTCGATGGGCACGCCTCGAGCATGACCCGCGACGAGTTCCAGAACGACCTCCTGTTCCCGTGATCGGGCTGCGGCCCGCCGGAATCATCTTCCTGCCGGAACACCACGAGCCATATCGCCGCGCCCCAGCGGCGGGAGTCACCGCGTCATGATCATCCGCCGTCTGGCCCTCCTGAGCGCATTCACGCTAATCCTGGGGCAGCCCGCGCTGGCCCGCCCGGTCGGTTTCGAGGTGTTGGGCGACGTCCCCGATCGAGAGACCCGCATCCCCGACGGGTTCGAAGAAGTCGCGGTTCCGCCGCCCACCGTCGCGGCTCGCGAGTTGGCCCGCGACCAGCACATGCGGGTGGTCGGGCATCACTATCAGGAAGCGGTGATGCCCGACACGTCGTTCGACCTGCAGCAGGTCGACGACCCGGTCCTTTCGCTGCTGGCGACGCTGGGCGAGTACGAGCCGGCGGCGTTCAGCATCTCCGCGAGCCAGCCTTTGACGAACGTGCGGGTGCGTGTGAGCGATCTGCGGGCTGTGACGGGGGACGCGATCCTCTCCGCCGAGAATGCGGAGGTGCGACGGGTCGACTACCGGCCGCGCAACAACGACATCCCCGTGCGCCTGGGGATGGGCAACTCCTTCGCGGATGCGAAGACGTATGTGCGTGTGCCGGTCCTGCTGGTCAAGGAAGAGGTCACCTCGATCCCCGCGGCCGAAACGCGGATGTTCTGGGTGACGCTCTACGCCCCGGAAGATGCGACTCCGGGGCTGTACGCCGGGCGGGTCACGATCGAACACGACGACGGCCCCTCCGTGAACTTCCCGATCAACCTGCGGGTCCTGCCGTTCGCGCTCGGCGCGCCGCCGATCGACTTGAGCATCTATTACTGGGAACGTCCCGCGGGCTCGAACACCAGTTGGTACGCCCAGCGGCCGGATCTGCAGGATAATGAACTGCGGGACATGGCTCTGCGCGGGTTCCGCAGCCTCGTCGTCGACAGCACGGCCACCGTGACGCTTCACGGGAACGAGGCGCGGATCCAAGGCACCAGCCTGAGCGAAGAGTTCGTCCAGAAGCTGCAGACGATCGGCCTCAACCGGGGCCTGATCCGCGAAGGTTACTACACCAGCCCCGACCTCTTCACACGCTACGGCCACGATGTCAGCAGGCATCCGGAGTTGTACCAGGATCTGGTCAGCCGGACCCTCAGTTACGTCAGCCGCGGCAGCGCCGATCGGGGCCTGCCGATCATGCTGGCGCCGTGGGATGAGCCGGCGTTCCATCAGCGGGATGCGATCGTTCAGGCTGCCCGCGACTTCGAACTGATTCGCGGCAGCGGCGGGCACACTTACGTCACCGCGGCCGGCCCGTGCGTGGGGATCAACTCCGCCCGCCTCTACCACCCGCACCTGGACCTGGTGTGCTACAACGGCGGCGGGCAGCACCCTGAGTACCAGCAGGCCGCTGAACGGCTCGGCATGTCCTACTGGTACTACGCCAACGGGGCGATGCCCGGCATCTGCCGCATGATGTGGGGGCAGATGGCATGGGCGCTGAAGACCGACGGTGTCACGTCCTGGATGTACCGCTCGATCTCGCCGGACCTGAGCTACGCGGAACTCGCGCAACATTACCCGCGGCTCTATACCTACCCGGGCAGGAACGGGCCGATCCCCACCATCGCCTGGGAAACCCTCCGCGAAGGCATTGACGATCTGCGCTACCTGGCGGCGCTGGAGAACCTCGTCGCCAGGTCCCCGACACCCGAAGCGGCGGAGGCTGCCGCGTTCCTCGAAGCCTTGCGCGAGCGGGTCCTGGGGCTGGCTTACCTTCACGGCTCGATCCGGCAGTACTACGAACTCGGCGACCCGGAGGAATACGAACGGACGCGGCGGCTGATCGCGGCGCACATCCTGCGTGTGGCCCTCGCCGACACGGGCGCCGCCTCGCAGCTTTCGGTTCCCGCCCTTCCCCGATTCGTTCTCGAGGAGGGTTCCGAGACGGTGCGGGATCCTGATGGCCGAGCGCTGGGCGAGGCGGGGCCGGATCGTCCATGGACGGTGCGGCCTGTCGAGGGCATGGCGGCGAGCGTGAGCGCTTCGCCCGGTGATCGGGGACGGCCGAGCATCCGCATCGCCGTCACCGGGAGCCAGCCTGCACGACTCCAACTGGTTCAGGACCTGAGCCGCGAAGCGGAACGACTGGCGGGCCGGGCGGCGCGCATCGGCGTGGACGTGTTCGCCGAGACGGATGTTCTGGGCGTGCAGGTGGACCTCCTGCAGGCCGATGCCGCCGGTCGACCGATCGAGGATACCGGCGTCGGCGGTGAACGCGGCAACGCCGTCGCCTATCGCACGATGCTTGCCGAGCCGGGCGAGTGGGTCAGGCGTTACGCCCCTGCCCGGGTTCACCCCGACGCACGGCGGCTGACATTGATCCTGAGCGTTCCCGTCACTCATCTGCTGCCCGAGGAGAAGGACGCCCAAATCCATGTCCGCGGTATCTCCGTGCGCCCCGTGGAGGTTCGATCGGAACTGCCGCGCGTTGCCCTGGAACCGGCGGCGAGCCTTGTTTCACAGCCGCTCATGATCCCGCAGGGTGACGGGCTGCCGTATCCGAAAGCATCCACTTTCAGCCGGCTTCGCACCGGGGGCCACAGCGTGCCGGAGCAGGAATGGGACGAGATCCTGCTGTCCGACAACGCACCAGCCTTCGCGGGGCAGCAGGTCCGAGTCGGTCTCACGGCGTCGGAGCCGGCCAAGGTGCTCGTGGATGGGCGGCATGACGAGGCGCACAGCCTTCACCTTTCACCGGGCGAGTCGGCCGACTGCGAGTTTGACCTGAACCGGCCCTGCGAGATTCGCCGCCTCGAGGTCCGGGCTTTCGCGTCGGAGGAGTATGGCTACGCCGTGCTCCCGCTGGAGCTGCACGTCGACGATGGACGCGGGGGCTGGACCAAGGTGCAGGGGCGGTGGCGGACCAAGTCGCTTACGGCCAACGAACCCTGGGAAGCATGTTTCGCCTTTGATCCCGACTCGCCCGTTCAAGCCTCGCGATTCAAGCTCGTCGCCCCGGCGGCGCCCATGCCTCGCTATCTCTCCGAGATCTACCTCTACGGGAGCACCCAAGGCTCGCTCCTGCCGCAAGGCCATGAGACGGCCCCGACTGCCAGCCAGTCGGCAGCCCGCGACAACGAGCCGTTCTTGCCGGTGTCGATCGAGTCGGCGTCGGTCACGTCGCCCGGTGTGTCCGGACAGGGGCTCGAAGCGTTGATCGACGGCGACGAGAACAGCGGATGGGTGGTGCGGCACAGTAGCGCAGCGGTCGAGTTTCGCCTTGCCGGCCCCAGCGAGGTGAACGCCATCAACCTCCTGGCGGGCCACCCCCGGTGGAGCAACCCGTGCATGCCCCGCCACATCCGCTGGTCGTACCACGACGGTCGGCGATGGGTCGACTGGGGGCCGATGGTGGTGGGATCGCTCGGCTTTCAGCACCGGTTCCACCGGCCGGTCGTGACCACCGACCGCATCCGGATGGAACTCGTGGGTTCGTGGACACCCGATCGGCTGTTCCTGCGACAGGTGGCGTTCGGGGTGGTGTCTGCCGCGGACACCGGCGCCGAGGGGCAGGCGGCCAACGGGCGGCACGACTTCCCGCAGCGCACGACGCGGTCTGTCTCGATCGGCAACCACGAG
>CAZKRE010000205.1:4740-5812 GCA_964555075.1 uncultured Phycisphaeraceae bacterium | reverse complement strand
CGTACGCGTACGGGAAGCCTCCACAGCCGATCACAGAGGGACAGAGTCCCGGAAGCGCAGAAGGCCGCAGGATGCGACACTAATTCTGCCCGCATACGCCAGATGACGTATATACAAAAGGGGATGCGACCCGGTAGCTTGCTCTTTATGAACAAGCCCCTCGCGCTCATCGCTTCTGTCGCGGCCCTCGCCGCCGTGCCCGGAGTCGCCTCCGCCGCCACGATGGTCACCAGCAGCACCTTCCCCGCTGCCGCGACCGATCGTTCCTACGCTACCGGCAACTCCCATACCCCGGGCTGGTACGCCGGCCGCCACACGATCACCGGGCTCCAGAAGTTCGACCCCAGCCTCGGGACGCTCACCGGCGTGGCCCTGTCGACCAGTTTCGACTACAGCTACGACCTGACCCTCCAGGCCGGCGACGTCACCGACCCCGCCCAGCCGCACGAGGCCGTTGCAGACTTTTACAGCTTCACCTTCCTCGTCGCCTACCGGCCGGCGACCACCACCTATTCCATCGCCTCTGAAGATCACCCCGTCGGGGCGCTCACCGCCGCCGGGGGCGTCGGCGAGCCGCCCGCCAGCAACTCCATCTCGGGTAGCGGCACGGTGTCCGTCGTCCTCAAGGATTTCACCAGTTCCGTCGATCTCGCGGACTTCATCGGCACCGGCGACGTCACGTCGCTGATCGTCGCCAGCCACCTGCCGTACTCTGCCGACTTCACCTCGCTGACGAATCTCGACGGCGCGACCGGCGAGGCTACCACCCACCGCGCCGCCGGTGCCGTCTCGCTGCGGTACACCTACGTCATCCCCGAGCCCTCGGGAGTCGCGCTGCTGGGGCTCGTGGGCCTCGCGACGCTCGCCCGCCGGGGGCGTCCTGAGTCGTGAGTCCTGGGTCTTGAGGGAGTGGAGCGGGTTCAGCCCGACATTGGAGCGACGCGGCTCTGATGGGCCGAAAGCCCGTCCTACACCTGCTCGATCCTCATGTTCGCCACCCTCCTCCTCGCATCGTGACCCCCCGCGCGGCCGACGACGAGCCCCGATCGTCAGGGAGGGCCCGACGTAGTCG
>CAZKRE010000205.1:0-4640 GCA_964555075.1 uncultured Phycisphaeraceae bacterium | reverse complement strand
GCTTATCGTCGGCGGCGCATCGTGGCGGTCGCGAGCAACGCCATGCCGAGCCCGGCCGCGGCGGGGGTGGGGATCACCGTCGAGCCGACGGCACGGGTGCTGATCGTGAAGTCGAGGGAGTTGCGGGTGTTCGTTCGGTCGACGATACGCTGATCGATGAAGGCCCGCGCATCGATCGAGTAGGTGCCCGCGGGGAGGATGCCGCTGAGGGTGTAGCTGTAATCGCCGTAGTAGACGTCGACCCCCGCGTCGGGGTTCAGCCCGAACGCGAAGAGGTGCTGCAGGGAATCGGTCGGCCCTACGGGTTCGCCTTCCCGCAGCGGCCGGTTGAACACGCCGGTCGCGGTGACCGAGATCTCGTAATGGAAGTCCGCTTCGAAGTCGAGGGTCATCCGCAGCCGGCTCGCACCGCTGGTGTTGTACAGATCGAAACCGTCGTCGGCGGGGTCGGGAGGCGTGTACAGGCCCGATTCCATCCGGGCATCCAGCTGGAAAGTCCCGTGGCCGATCGAGGCCTTGGAAAACTGGGAGCCGAAGGCATCGATGTCGTAGCGTTCGCTGTGGAAGTCGGCGCGTTCATCGAACGTGCCGCCGAGGCCGGCGTGGGCCTTGGTGACCCCGTCGCCGCGCTCGTCGATGGGGATGGTGTCGTCCAGCAGGAAGTATCCGCCGTGGACCTCGCGGTCGTCCTGGAGGATCTTGACGCTCGACGCCCAGGCGCCGGGCGACGCGGCCAGGGCAGAGACGGTGGCGAAGGCGATGGCAACGGGGGTGCGCGCGGCAATAGTCACGATTTCTTCCTCTCCACAGATCGTTCAGACATGGCCCCCGGGGGGAGCCGAACAGATCAGGATTGTATGGGGTCGGCGTGACGCTTCCATCAGGAATTTCCGGGGAAGGCGCGCTGGATCCCGGCGGGAGCACGTACGCGTACGGGAAGGGTGAGCGGCCGCGTCGCCCGCCAGATCGCGGGGGCGGCGCGGCCGGTGCTCGAGGCGGCGTGAGGAAGGGGTGTGAGTCTTGAGTCCTGAGTCCTGAGTCTTGAGTGAGTTGGGAGGATCGAGGGGATGAAGGGGACGGGGAGCGGCGTGGGAAGAGTGGGCGCCGAGGAATCCGACGAGCACGGTCCAGTTCAGGAACGCGGGCATGGCGGCGGAGTGTATCGGGCGGGGCGGGGGGGGGGCGGGATCGGGACGGGGTGGCGGGGGTGGGTGAGGGGGCGATGTCGGATGTGGGAAGTGGGATGTGAGAAGTGGGATGTGGAGTTCGGGTTAGCGCATCTTGTCGAGCAGGCCCTGCTCGATGGGGTCGCGGGCTTCGGGGTGGAGGCGGGCGACGATGCGTTGGAGGAGGTCGCGCGTGGGGTGGGTGAGCGGGTAGGGGTGCTGGAAGTTGTGGTGCCACTGGTCGTGTGAGACCGCGAGACGCACTTCCAGCGCGCCTTCGGGGTGATGTTCGACGAGGAGGCCGGGGTCGTAGGGGCGACTGTCCGCGGGCGGCGGGACGGTCGGCTCGACCGCCCAGCCGGAATGCAAGCGGGTGCAGGTGTCGAAGAAGCCTTCGCGGGCCAGTTCGTCGACCACCGCCGCCATGCCTTCGGGGCCGACGACGACGGCGGCCGCAGCGGGGGTGCCGTCGGCGTAGTGCGGCAGGGGCTCCATGCGGGTGGGCCCGGACAGGAGTATGACGTAGAAGTCTCGGACGCCCCGCGTGTCGTGCGGCGAGGCGCGGTAGCTGAGGTCGACGCTGGAGTGGGCGAGGTGGTCGCTCACGAACCGGCGCCGGGCTTCGCCGGGGGCGGGGGGCGGGGTGGGTGCCGATTCTTCGCGAGCGCAGCCGGTGAGCGTCAGGCACGCGACGCTGGAGAGGAGGATGGCTGTCAGCGCGATCGGGCGCATCGGGGTGGCTCTTGTTGTGGAAGCTTTCTGTTGGACGGCGGTCGCGAGGCGAGGTTCCGCGGGGAAGTGATTAACTTACGGGTATGACGGCAGGACGTTGGCGGCGTGTGGTGCGGGGGGCGTGGCGGTGGGAGCCGGTGTCGGCGTATACGCGGTGGTTGCACACGCGTTGGCCGGCGGGGGCGGCGGAGGTGTTGCCGGAGGTTCGGGAGGACTTTTCGACGGCGGTTCCGGGGCTGTACGTGGTGGGGGACCTGGCGGGGGTGCCGCTGTTCAAGTTTTCGGCGGACTCGGGGGCGCGGGCGGTGCGGACGATCCTCGCGGACCCGAGGTTCCAGGCGCGGCCGGCGCCGGACGCGATGGACTCGATGGCGGGGGTGGAGCCGCCTTGGGACCTGGTGATCGTGGGGGCGGGGGTGGCGGGGATGTCGGCGGCGTTGGAGGCGGAGCGGGCGGGGCTGCGGTTCCTGGTGGTGGAGTCGGCGCAGCCGTTCAGCACGGTGCACAACTTCCTGCGGGGCAAGCCGATCTACACGTACCCGACGGGGATGGTGCCTGCGGGGGATCTGCGGATCGAGGGGGCGACGCGGGAGGCGGTGCTGGAGGCGTTCGAGGCGCAGACGCTGGGGCGGGGGATCGAGCCGGTGGTGGGGGAGGCGACGGGGGTGCGGCGTCGTCAGGGGCTGCTGGAGGTGGAGCTGGCGGCGGAGGCGGTGGTGGAGCCGGGGGACGGGCTGATCGCGGCGGAGGAGACGCGGCACCGGTCGCGGGGGCGTCACGCGCCGCGGCCGCTGCTGGCGCACCGGGTGATCGTGGCGATCGGTCGTTCGGGGGCGCACCGGATGCTGAACGTGGCGGGGGAGGAGCTGCCGAAGGTGTACAACCGGCTGCACGACCCGGCGGACTTCCGGGGGCAGCGGGTGGTGGTGGTGGGCGGGGGGGACTCGGCGGTGGAGACGGCGGTGGCGCTGGCGACGAGCGGGGCGGTGGTGACGCTGAGCTACCGGGGGAAGGAGCTGACGCGGCCGAAGCCGGGGAACATGGAGCGGCTGCGCGAGGCGATGGCGGATGGCGGGGGGCGGATGGCGGCTGGTGGGAAAGCGGGAGAGATCGAGGCGCCCGCGGACGTGCATGAAACGACCGCGACGGGGGAAGAAGCGGAGGGGCGATGGGAGGACAGGGGCGATCGATCCGCCCCCCGCTATCCCACATCCGCGATCGCGCTGCGTCTGGGGACGACGGTGGAGCGGATCGACGCGGACGCGGTGGTGCTGCGGCACCGGGACCACCGGATCGAGACGGTGGGGAACGACGCGGTGTTCACGATGATCGGGCGGGATGCGCCGCTGGACTTCTTCCGTCGCAGCCGGGTGCCGATCGTGAACGAGCGGAACGTGCGGTGGTGGGTGACGCTGCTGATCGCGGTGGCGGTGTTTACGGCGGTGTACCACTGGAAGAAGACGGGGGTGCGGGGGTTTCAGGACATCCCGGTGGTGCGGGAGGTGGTGACGCTGGGGGACACGTGGGCTCGGAACGGGTGGTGGCCCTACAACGTGCCGGGGTGGCTGGCGGGCGCGAGTGAGGTGTTCGCGGACCCGGGGAACCCGCTGGGGACGCTGCGGGTGTCGCTGGGGGAGCCGGGGTTCTGGTACTCGCTGGCGTACTGCGCGGCGGTGGTGGGGTTCGGGATCAAGCGGATTCGGAAGCGGCGGGTGCCGTACGTGAAGTGGCAGACGTGGACGCTGGCGTTGATCCAGGTGATCCCGCTGTTCCTGCTGCCGTACCTGGTGCTGCCGTGGATGGGGCACAACGGGCTGTTCGACGGGGGCGTGGGGAAGTGGTTCGCGGACGAGTTTTTCCCGGCCGTGACGTACACGGAGCACGGGCGGGAGTACTGGCGGGCGTTCGGGCTGATCCTGGCGTGGCCGCTGTTCATCTGGAACGTGTTCACGTCGCAGCCGATGTGGGGCTGGCTGGTGCTGAGCTTCGTGCAGACGTTCGTGATCATCCCGGTGATCGTCTACATCTGGGGCAAGGGGGCGTACTGCGGGTGGATCTGCTCGTGCGGCGCGCTGGCGGAGACGATGGGGGACGCGCACCGGGAGAAGATGCCGCACGGGCCGGGGTGGAACCGGCTGAACATGCTGGGGCAGGTGTTCCTGGTGTTTGCGTTGGCGATCCTGGCGCTGCGGATCATCGGGTGGATCTGGCCGGGCTCGTGGGCGGGGCAGGGCTTCGGGTACCTGCTGTACCGGATGCCGGTGCTGAACTACGCGTGGTTCGTGGACCTGTTGTGGGCGGGGATCCTGGGGGTGGGGCTGTACTGGCACTTCAGTGGGCGGGTGTGGTGCCGATTCGCCTGCCCGCTGGCGGCGCTGATGCACGTGTACCACCGGTTCGGGCGGTTCCGGATCCTGGCGGTGAAGGAGCGGTGCATCTCGTGCAACGTGTGCACGAGCGTGTGCCACCAGGGCATCGACGTGATGAGCTTCGCGAACAAGGGCGAGCCGATGGCCGACCCGCAGTGCGTGCGGTGCAGCGCGTGCGTGCAGATGTGCCCGACGGGGGTGCTGAGCTTCGGGCAGGTGAACCCGCGGACGGGGGAGGTGATCCGCGAAGACCCGGCGTGGCTGGCGGCGTCGCCGGTGCGGATGGTGGAGATGCGGGTGAACGGCAAGCGGGTGTTGTGAGTGGGGCGGGAGGGAGTGAAACCGCCAAGACGCCAAGAGCGCCAAGAAGATC
>CAZKRE010000204.1:0-5847 GCA_964555075.1 uncultured Phycisphaeraceae bacterium | reverse complement strand
ACCTGGTGGATTGGCCGCCGGGCAGCTTCACGCGGGGCGGCATCGGCGAGCGGGACAACCACGAGATGCGGCCGATCAACACGGTCCTCAACGCGCTGCACCACCGGGCGCTGGTGCTGATGGGCCGGATGGCGCGTTGGCTGGGTCGTGGGGCGGACGGGGACCGATTCACGGAGCAGGCGGCGAAGGTTCGTGCGGCGATGAACGCGCGGTTGTTTGATGAAAGCCGGGGCGTGTACATCGACGGGGAAGGTTCCACGCACGCGTCGCTGCATGCGAACATGATGCCGTTGGCGATGGGCGTCGTGCCGGCGGGCCGGGTGGCGTCGGTGGTGGGGTTCATCAAGTCGCGTGGGATGGCGTGCAGCGTGTACGGCGCGCAGTACCTGCTCGAGGCGCTCTACGACCACGGCGAAGCGGACCATGCGCTGTCCCTGATGACGGCGCGGCACGACCGCGGCTGGTGGCACATGATCGAGCAGGGTTCGACGATGACGCTTGAAGCGTGGGCCCACCGGTACAAGCGCAACCTGGACTGGAACCACGCGTGGGGGACGGCGCCGATCAACATCGTCGCGCGCAAGCTCATGGGCATCGAGCCGATCTCGCCGGGGTTCGAGCGTGTGCGTCTGCGGCCGCAGCCGGGTCGGCTGGAGCACGCGGCGATCCGGGTGCCGACGCCACGGGGGCCGATCGAGGGCGTTTACGAGGCGGGGCATCGTGAGAAGGGGGCCGGCCGGTTCGCGGTCACCGTGCCGCGGGGCGTCGAGGTCGTGATGGAGCCGTCGGTGGCGGAGTGGGCGACGGTGGTCGAGCGGGCTGGATCGCCCGCGGTGTGACCGCATCGGGGTGGGGCGTCGGCGGGGCGGCGGTACACCACAGTCAGCTTGGGAAGCGGTTCGAGCGCGCAGCCGCAGGCCGCGGCCTGCGTCCACGGCGTCGGCACATCGAGGGGGCGGCGCGGCGACGTCGGCCGGACGGCGGTGGACGCGGAAGGGGAGAGAGGGAGAGGCGGCGGGAGCGTGTCGGGGGTCATGCCGGGGACCGTCTGCGGCTCGGTTCACCATCTGCGATAGTGCAGTTGCACCTCCTGCGCCGGCTCCGTTCGGGGGGCTCGTTAACCGGGAAAGCCGGCCACAAACTGGGCAAAATGGGAAGGGGGTGGCAGAATCGTTGGAGCACCATCTTGTGATTGCAGTAGTGCATCAGTAAGGTAGGGTGTATGGCGGTGCTTGAGTGGAATATGGCCGCGGGTTCGGGGGCGCAAGGCCCGGCGTTGCGCATCGCGGCGTCGCTGCGGCGGCAGATCCGCACGGGCGAGCTGGCGGTCGGGGACCGGATGCCGCCGGAGCGCGTGCTGGCGCGGGAGATGGGCGTCTCGCCGGCGACGGTGCAGAAGGTGCTCAAGGAGCTCGAGCGGGAGGGGCTGGTCAAGGGGGAGTGGGGGCGTGGGCGGTTCGTGACGGACTGGCGCACGAGCAAGACGTGGGCGATCGCGGTGCTGCTCTACGAAGCGGCGCACCTGCAGCACCCGGTGATGATGCGCCGCCTTGGGGGCATCCAGCCGCCGCTCCAGGAGGCGGGGTACCACGTCCACTTCATCGTGATGAATCGCCACGCACGGGGCGGCGAGCAGGACTGGCCCACGCTGATCCCCCCGTCGCGGTTCGACGGCGCGATCGTCCTCGCGGTGCAGGCTCAGGCGCAGCAGGTGCATGGGCTGGCGGAACACATGCCGGTGGTGTGGATGGATCACCGGTGCACCGGGCCTCACCTCGCGGGCGTCTGGGCAGACATGATCGGTGGGGGCCTGCTCGCCGCGGAACACCTCGTCGAACTGGGGCACCGCCGGATCGCGTTGCTCAGCGCCGGCCACTCCACGGTGGTTCAGGACCAACTGGAGGGGCTGCAACTGGCGGTCCGGCGCACGTCGGGCCTGAGCGCGAGCTGGCTGAGCGTGTCGCATTCGTGGGACCACGAGAGCATCCGGCAGCGCGTCCGGGACGCGTTTGGCGGCGCGGACCGCCCGACGGGGCTGATCTGCGGTTCGGACGACGTGGTGTCGCCCGCCCTGGAGCAGTTGCAGGCGATGGGGCTGCGGGTTCCGACGGACGTTTCGGTGGTGGGGTGGAACGACACCTTGGCGCCCCCGGCGGTGCCGGTCCCGATGACCAGCGTGCGGATCGACGTTGCCGCCGCGGGGCGGGCGGCGACCGAGGCGCTGGGTCGGATGCTCGAGGGTGACCCGCCCGGCTTGCACTGGCTGAGCCAGCAGGTGAAGCCGGCCGAGCTGGTGGTTCGGGCCTCGACGGCCACCCCCGGAGGCCCCCCCGGAGGCGCCCCCGGAGGCGATTGAGCCGGGGTGCCTCACGCGGCCGAACCTGTTCGGCCCGGGGACGCCGGCGGGATGGAGACGGATATCAGGCGGGTCGCGTTCGCGGCCCGTAAAGCGTGGGTGCCTGGTTCGGTATCTCGTTGATTCACACGTGCAAGAAGGAGATGCGACATGAGCGGTTCAGGCAACAGGATGGGCAAGGGGTCGATGGTGCGGGGCGCGGCGCTGGCGGTCGTGGCGGCGATGGTGATGGCGTCGCCGCTGGAGGCGGCGACGATCCTCTTCGACTTCGGCCGGAACACGCTCGACTGGCCGACCAAAGGGAACTGGAACAACCTCGCGAGTGACCAGACAACCGCCGGCCAAGGCACCGGTGGCACAGGCGTCCGCATCACGGATGCCATTGACGACGCGGGCGTGGCCACGGGGGTGAGCCTGGAGATCACGGACGACTTCTCCCGGGCGGACAACGGTGGCGTTACGACCAACGTTGCGACCCTCGGTAAATACCCGCTCAGCGCCCAGCGTGATTCGTTTATGGTCGAACGGAACAACGGCGCCCAGATCAAGCTTGCGGGATTGACGGTCGGGCAGGCCTATGACTTCACCTTCTTTGGTTCGAAGTCTTCCGGGTACACGGACTCTCGCGCGTTCACGGTCAAGATCGGTGGTGCGACGGAAACCCTGGAAACCCTCAACAACGTCAGCAACACCGTCTCCATCAAGGGCGTGGCGCCCGACGATCAGGGCAGTGTGGTGATCGACATCACGACCAGTGCGCAGTGGGGCTACTTCGGCGTGATGGAGGTGACGGCTGTCCCGGAGCCGACGGCGGCGATGTCGATGGGGCTGGTGGTCCTGGCGTGCGTCCATCGGCGCCGCCGGTAGTCGCCCAAGGCGGGCGAGGCGCACGCATCGCGTGCCGTCCGCCTCTGCCGGTTCGATGGGCGAGTTGCGGGACGGGTGGGCTGTCGGGCTTACGTTGGAAGGGGGGGATACTTTCGGATCAGGCAAGGATTGTGGCTCATGACGAGATTTTTGTTCCAGGATTTTGCTCGTCGTTTCTGCATGGCCGCTTGCATCGGCACGGCGATGTCGGCGATCGACACGGCCGGGGCGGCGCAGGCGTCTTTGGCCGCATCGAACCGGGAGGCCGGGGCGGTCACCTGGGTTCACGAGCATGAGCCACGGGCCGTCATCGTCACGCCCGACGAACCCGAACCCATCGCCCGGTACGCGGCCGAGGAACTTGCCTGGCACGTGAAGCGGGCGACCGGCGCGGACCTGCCGATCGTGACGGAATCCGAGCAGCGCGACCCGGCGCTGCCCGCCATCTATGTCGGGAGCACGCGGGCCGCGCTCCGCCACGGGATCGACCACGACCAGCTCGCGCCGGAGCACGTCATCCTGCGTCACGTGGGGGATGACCTGTTCATCGCGGGCAAGGACGGGCCGGGCTTTGTCCTGGATACGGACCACATGCACTCGGGCACGTTGTGGGGTGTCTACGAGGTTCTGGAGCGGACGCTGAACGCCCGTTGGCTCTGGCCGGGCGATCACGGCGTGGTGGTGGACACGTCGGCGTCGCTGGAGGTGCCGCGCTTCGACGAGCGGGTCGAGCCGCACCTTCTGTTCCGCACGCTTCGGACCTACGTGCCCTGGAAGGCCGACGGCACGCCGGTGATCTATTCGTTCACGAAGCGCGGCCAGGATTCGGGCCTGGCTTATTCCTCGCCGGAGGCGCACCACCGTTACCTGTGGGACCAGCAGGTCTTTCTACGTCGCCACCGTCAGGGGACGTCGCTCCCGCGGAGCATCTCGGCCGGACACAGCTTCACCCAGTGGTGGGCCGAGTACGGCGAAAGCCACCCGGAGTGGTTCCAGTTGACGCCCGTCGCCGAGGGCGAGTTCGCGGGCAAGCCGGTGCAGGAACGGGTCCGGCTAGCGTACGGCCGGCCGCAGGACTCCATGAAGACCCAGCGGGGGCCGGACAACCCCAACTCACCCACCACGGTTTCGATGTGTGTCTCGAACCGGGAGTTCCACAAGGAGATCATTGCCCGGTGGCAGCGCGAGCGGGAGAAGGACCCCGACCGCAACGTCCACGTCGGTGAGAATGATATCTGGGCGCTCTGCATCTGTGACGAGTGCGTGAAGCTTGATGCGCCGCAGAAGTCGGCGGAGGAGATCGCGGCGCTGCCGGGATCGGTCCCCGGCCTGCATCGGCCCTTCGACGCCGGACGCCGGTACGCCTGGTTCTACCGCGAGATCCACCGGCTCGCCTCCGAGATCGATCCGGACGTCCTCGTGGCGGGGTATGTCTACCTGAACTACTTCGTGGCCCCGGACGATATCGAGCTCCACCCCAACATCGTTCTGACGTTCGTCCCGTGGGGCGGGTTCTACTACCCCCGCGACCCGCGGGAGCAGGTGTGGCTGGAGGACCAGTGGTTGCAGTGGCAGAAGACGGGCGCCCGGCTCCTCTACCGCCCGAACCACGTGTTCGGCGGCGGCTCGATGCCCCACAACTACGCCCACCAGATGATCGACCAGTTCGACTTCTTCCTCCGTCACGGCTGTCTCGCCGCCCACTTCGACGGGCGGCCCGGGCAGTGGAGCGTCCGCGGATCCACCATGTACGCGCTGCTGCGCAAGCACAACGACCCCACGCTCTCCGCGGGGCAGTTGCTCCAGGAGTATTACACGGCGTTCGGCCCGGCGGCCTTCCACATCAAGGCCTACTTCGACTTCTGGGAAGCGCACACCACCGTCGGGCGAGCCATCGACCCCGTTGTCATGGCGCGCAACCGGTCCAACCACCTGCTGACCTATGCCCGGGCCATCCACGCCCTCTACTCGGAGCAGGACCTGGACACGGCCCAGGCGATCCTCGACCAGGCCAAGAAGGCGCTGACGGGCAAGGGGGCGGCCAGGCTCGGCGCCGAAGACGTCGGCGACTACGCATTCCAGGGCGAGACGAGCGGCCCGTCGTCGAGCCGCGACGCGTTCTTGCAGCGGGTGGAGTACATCGAGCACGGGCTGACGCACGCCCGCAAGGTGCGCCAACTCTCGGCGGTGTTCGCGGACAAGAACTCGACCGAGGCCCAGCAGCAGGAGGCGCTGAGCGACCTGGTCCGTTTCCGCCGGGAGACGGAGCATCTGCACGTGGCGAACTACGCGGCCTCGGCATTCGACGAGCTGAGCAGTTTTTCGAACCAGTATGACTTCAACGTGAAGTTCGAGATCGACGAGCGGCCGGCGGACACGCCCATGGCGGAGTAACCGCCCGACATCCTTTGGAGACGCCGATCATGTTCAAACGGAATGCTTTCACCCTTATCGAACTCCTCGTAGTGATTTCGATCATCGCCATCCTCGTGGCGATCCTGTTGCCGGCGCTGCGCGCGGCCCGGGAGCAGGCGAAGGTGACGCTCTGTGCGGCCCAGGCGCGGCAGACGACGCTCGCCCTGATCATGTACAGCGACGACTCGGAGGGTTGGTTCCCGCGGGTC
>CAZKRE010000203.1:0-5873 GCA_964555075.1 uncultured Phycisphaeraceae bacterium | reverse complement strand
CGGGGCCGACGCGGCGGCCGGTTTCGCCGGGGACGCCGCCTTCCGCTCCGCCTGCTCCGCCTCCTCCTGCGCGTCCTGCCACTGCGCGAGCTCGGCGTAGAACTTCGCGCCGCCCTTGCCGTCCAGGGCCAGGAGGGTGGTCGACAGCCGGTCGAGCATGTACCGGTCGTGCGTCACGAGCAGGATCGCGCCCGGGAAGTCGGACAGGCTCTGTTCCAGCACGTCGAGGGAGGCGATGTCGAGGTCGTTGGTCGGCTCGTCGAGGATGAGCAGGTCCGCCGGCTTGAGCATCAGCCGGGCCATGAGGATCCGCGCCTGCTCGCCCCCGGACAGGTCGCCGACGGAGACGCGGAGCTGCTCGGGGCGGAAGAGGAACCGGCTGGCCCAGGTGTTCACGTGGATCTGCTGATCCCGGAAGGTGACGAAGTCGCCCAGCGGCCAGAGGGCTTCGCGGAGGGGGGCCTTGGGGTCGAGTTCCTCGCGGGACTGGGTGAAGACGACGGTGCGGAGGCCGTCGGCCCGCTTGATGGTGCCGGCGTCGGGATCGAGGTCGCCGGTGAGGACGCGGATGAGCGTGGTCTTGCCGCTGCCGTTCTCGCCGAGGAGCCCGACGCAGTGGCCCGGGGAGAGGGTGAGGTCGAGCCCCTGGAACAGTGGCCTCCCGCCGAGCGCTTTCGCGAGGCCGGTGGCGACGAGGAGGTTGCGCGTCTGCCGGCCGCTGGCGGTGAAGTCGACCCCCGCGGCGCGGTTGGGCGCGTTGCGCCCCTTCAACTCCGCGAGCTGGTCCATGCGGTCGAACGAGGCGTCGATGCGGGACTTGCTCTTGGTCCGCCGGGCCTTGGCGCCGCGGCTGAGCCACTTGATGTCCTCGCGGACCTTCGACGCGAGGCTCTGCTCCTGCTGCGCCTGCGACGCGAGGAACTCGGCCCGGCGTTCGATGAACTTCGAGTAGGGCCCGTCGACGGCGAGCGTGCCCTGCGGGTAGGCGCGGCTGAGCTCGACGATCTTCGTCACCGCCCGCTCGAGGAAGTAGCGGTCGTGCGTGACGATGACGGTCGCGAAGGGCTGCTGCGCGATGAGGTTTTCGAGCCACTCGATGCCGCGGAGGTCGAGGTGGTTGGTCGGCTCGTCCATGAGCAGCAGGTCCGGCTCTCGGGCGATCTCACGGGCGATCGCCAGCCGCTTCCGCCACCCGCCGGAGAGGGAGCCCGCGGGGGCGAGCGGGTCGGGGAAGCCGAGCTTGCCGAGGGTGAGCAGCGCGTGGTCCTCGCGCTCGTGGTCGTCGTGGAACCGTTCGGCGAGGCCGGCGGCGACGGCCTGCACGAGCGTGTGGGCCGGATCGAACGTGTCGCGCTGGGCGACGTAGGCGGCGCGGAGGTTGCGGCGGGCGGTGATCTGGGCGGGGGCGTCGGTCGAGGAGTCGTCGGCCTGCTCGAGCCCGGCGAGGATCTTGAGCAGCGTGCTCTTGCCGGCGCCGTTGGGCCCGATGAGGCCGATGCGGTCGCCCTCCTCGATGGACATCGAAACGCCCGTGAAGAGGGAGCGGACGCCGAAGGTCTTGCTCAGGTTTTCTGCGCGGAGGAGGAGTGCCACGGGGAGACTCTATCGGGGGAACGGGTGCGGGGACGGGTCGCGGGCTTCAGGCGCGGTAAGTCGCGGTGCATCCCGGCGCCTCGCCCACGGCGGCGCTCAGGAAGCGGACGCGGGGCGGGAGCTGACGCTTCACTTCCTCGCCGATCCACCAGGCGACGCGCTCGGCGCTGCAGTTGACGGCCAGGCCGCCTTGCCCGTCGGTGAACGGGGCCACGTCGTTGAGGTGCCGGTTGTGCCAGGGGGCGAGGATCGAGGCGACGAGTTTCTCGAGGTCGTGGAAGTCCATCACCGTCTCGATCCCGTCGAGCGTGTCGCTGGCGACGGTCACGCGGACCGGCCAGTTGTGGCCGTGGAGCGGCTCGAGCGACCCGTCCGGCAGGCGGATCGCGTGGGAAGCGGCGAACGCGGCGTCGACAGAGATCTCAAACATCGCGATCAGCTTAGTGAAGTTGGCCGCGGGGCTCGCCTCGCGCAGCGCCGCCGGGTCCACGCGCGCCCGCGCGGGGGGCGCCCCGCGGCGAACATGGGCGGGATGCTTGAGCGCGTGGAACATGACAACGGCGTCGTCACTTACCAGTCGCCGATCCTCCGCGCGACGGGCGTCGCCCACGCGTTCTCGACCCGTCTGGGCGGGCTCAGCGCCCCGCCGTTCGACACGCTCAACCTCGGCCTGCTCGCCAAGGGGGCGGACCACGGGGAGAACACCAACGTCGCGGAGAACTTCCGCCGGCTGCGGCGGGCGATCGGCGTGGAGCGGGTGCCGCGGTTCGAGGTCCGGCAGGTGCATGGCAGCGTCGTGTGGACCGCGCCGGAGAAGCCGGTCCACCCGCGCGAGGTCCCCTGCGCCGACGCGATCGTCACCGGTCGGCCGGGCCAACTGCTGACGGTCCGCACCGCCGACTGCGTGCCGATCCTCCTGGCGTCGAGGGACGGCCGGGTCGTGGCGGCGATCCACGCGGGCTGGCGCGGCGTGGTGGCGGGCGTCGTGAAGCAGGCGCTCTTCGTCCTCCACGCCGAGTACAAGCTCATCGGCTCCGACCTGGTCGCGGCGATCGGCCCGGCGATCTCCCGGCGCCACTTCGAGGTCGACGCGGATGTCGCCCGCCAGTTCGCCGCCGCCGGGCTGATGGACGCCACCGTCGAGGGCGGGCCCAAGCCGCACGTCGACCTGCCCGCCGCCGTGCACGCGCAGCTCCGCGCCGCCGACGTCCCGATGGACGCCATCGACCACACCGACCGCTGCACCTACGCCGCCGAGGACGAGTTCTTCAGCCACCGCCGCGACGTCACCCACCGCGGCCTCGCCGCCACCGGCCGCATGGCCGCCGTCATCGCCACCGCCGGCGCCGGCAGCGAAGCCCGGCAGGCGGCCTGACCCCCGGCGTCGCCCCGCGCACCCTGCTTCACCCTTCACCCTTCGCCTTCGTCCTTCGCCCATCGCTTCTTCCCCCTAACACACCCGGCAGAGGCGCTCGCGGTCGATGGACAGCTCGCCCAGGCGCGGCTCGATCGCGGTGAGCCAGCGGCGGGCGTCGGTCGCGTAGCCCGCGGTCGGCTTCAGGTCCGGCACCAGCCCGCCGAAGTAGCCGTTGAACCGGGCCATGAACAGCTCCCGCGTGTACTTCGCGATCATCGACGCCAGCGCCACCGGCATGTGCGACGCCTCGGCCTCCACCTGGAACCGCACGCGCATCGACCGCCCGCTCCGCGGGTCCCGCAGCTCGTAGGCCGACAGCTCCTCCGACTCGGTCACCACCGTCAGCTCCGCGCCCGGCACGGTCAGCATGAGCTGCTCGCGGTAGTGGCTCCGCCCGCCCTGGCGGTCGACGACGACGTAGGGGTTGTGCTCGCCGAACCGCTGCCAGATCGCGTCCAGGTGCTTGGCGACGAAGGTGAAGCTCGTCGCCGCCTTCGACCGCGTCCGCGCGACGTGGCCGTTGAACGCGTCCTCCAGCACGACGCACGCCCCCAGGTCGGGCGCCTCGATGCCGATCCGCTTCGCGGTCGCGATGAGCATCCCCCGGGCGACGGCGATCTCGCCCTCGGTGTTGGCGCAGGGCAGCGGCTGCCACGGCCGCTCGGCCGCCTCGGCGTACCACGGGAGCAGGTCCGGCCGGGCGTGGCAGTCCTCGCCCAGCACCTCGAGCCACTCCCGCACGCACCCCGGCTGCCCCTCCACCCCCCGCGACAGCGCCGCGAACGCCAGGCAACCCACTTCCAGGTGCTTGATCCCGACCGCCTGACTCTTCAGCGCCTTCGAGTCCGCGATCGGGACCCGCCCCTTCCGCCCCGTCAGCCCCCGGCTGACCGCCTTGCTCAGCCGCTGCCACAGGTGCGGCGGGTCCGCGTCCGGGTCCAGCTTCGGCACCGCGAACACGCTCCGCGCCACCACCAGCGGCCCGAGCATCGGCCCATACCCCGCCTCGTCGATCCCGGCATACACAAACATCCGCAACTCCTCGCGAACCAGTCTACCCAGCCCCCGAGACCCCTCTTCCCCTCGCCCCGTGGCGTACCGCCAGCCACCCCTCTCCCTCCCGAGGCCCTTTTCTTCTTCAAACCCTTCCTCAACCATGGTTTACGAACTGGCGTAACCCGTGGCGTTGCGACAGCCGCGTCGGAACGCGCCCGGACGCGCAAGTCCAAGGCGATACAGGCTTTGCAGCCGGACACGCCGCCGGCGATCGTGGCGGCTCCGCCACGTTACGCCACATTCCGCCACGGGTGTTTGCCGCATGTTCTTGACGTTCACTCGTTGTTCTTAGTGTATTGAACAAGGCCCGAACAGGCAAGGCCTGGCGTGGGGCTGAGCCGCCGGGCCGCACGGGGTGGACACGGCGGACTTCGTCGCGGCGAAGGCGTTGTGGGAGCGTGCCGCCGGGGCGGTCGCGTGGTGAGGAAGAGGAAATGGCCGCGCCGCCGAGAACCGCGCGGTCGGCGGGGCAAGGATAGCCCATGAGCACCACGCCCCGACTCCCCGGGTTCGACCACAGCGCCGCCCTCCGTGCCGACCCCTACGGCTTCATCGCCTCGGCGGCCCGCGAGCTCGGGAGCGACGTGTTCGAGTGTCGCGTCCTGTTGCGGAAGACGCTCTGCCTCACCGGGCCCGATGCCGCGCGGCTGTTCTACGACCCGAGCCGGTTCCAGCGAAGCGGCGCGATGCCCGAGCCGATCCGCGCGACGCTGCTCGGCCGGCACGGCGTGCAGAACCTCGACGGGGAGACCCATCGCGCCCGCAAGGCGCTGTTCCTCTCCTACACCGTGCCCGCGGCGATCGGCGGGCTGCTCGAACGGGTGGAAGCCGGCTGGCTGGCCGCGGCGGCGGGGTGGGCGGAGCGGGGGGGCGACGTCCACCTCTACGACGCGATGCAGCCGGTGCTGGCGCGGGCGGTGTGCGACTGGGCGGGCGTCCCGCTGCCCGAGCGGGACGTGGCGAGGCGGACGGCGGAGCTGGTGTCGCTCTTCGACGACGCCGGCAACGTCGGGATCGGGCACCTGCGGTCGCGGCTGAGCCGGCGGCGGGCGAGCGCGTGGATCGCGGGCCTGGTCCGCCGCCACCGGGCGGGGGAGCGGATGTTCCCCGTGGGCAGCGCGGCGCACGGGTTCGCGACCTTCGCCGACCCGGACGGCCGCACCCCGAGCCCCACCGCCGCGGCGGAGGAGATCCTCAACCTGCTCCGGCCGACGGTCGCGGTCGCGGTCTACCTCGTCTTCGTGGCGCACGCGTTGCACGAACACCCGGCGTGGCGCGAGCGGCTGCGGCACGCAACCGACGCCGGCGACGCGGAACGGTTCGTGCAGGAGGTCCGACGGTTCTACCCCTTCTTCCCCTCGGTCGCCGCCGTGACCCGCTGCGGGTTCGAGTGGCGCGGCCACCGCTTCGAGAAGGGCGCCCGGGTGCTCCTCGACCTGCACGGCACGAACCACGACCCCCGCGCCTGGCCGAACCCCGAAACCTTCGACCCCGACCGGTACCGCTCCCGCGCGATCTGCCCGTTCAACCACGTCCCGCAGGGCGGCGGCGACCACGCGACGGGCCACCGCTGCCCGGGCGAATGGCTCACGATCGAGCTGATGCGCCTGGCGGTGGACATCTTCGCGAACCGGCTGGACTACGCCGTCCCGCCCCAGGACCTGCGGATCGACACCCTGCGGCTCCCGGCGCTCCCACGGAGCGGAATGGTGCTGCGGGATGTGCGCGTGCGGACGAGCGGGGCGGCGGTGAGGGAGCCAGCCGGCCATCGAGCCGAGCCCGGGGCGTGAAACGTATCTGGCAATCC
>CAZKRE010000202.1:0-5888 GCA_964555075.1 uncultured Phycisphaeraceae bacterium | reverse complement strand
GGCGGGGGGCGTGGCGGGCGTCTGCTGCGGCCGCCGACCCCCGCCGAGCATCCCGCCAAGCTGCCGCTGGATCCCCGTGAAGAGCTCCCCGATGAGCTGCATGTCCTGCGGGTTGCCGGTGGCGGCGGCCGCCTCGATCTCGCCCGCGAACTCCGCCCGCCGCTCCTCGCGGGTCTTGGGCGGCTCGTCCGACCGGGGCACCTCGATCCCCCGCATGACGCTCCGCATCTGCATGAACTCGACGAACATCTCCCCGATCATCATCCGCCGACCCTGCTCGTCCGCGAGGGCGTACTGCCGGGCGCGGCGGACGAGCGCCTCCCGCTGGATGTCCTCGATCGCCGCCCGCAGCGCCTCCATGTCGCCGATGCGGTCGAAGAACGCCTGCCGTTCGGCCTCGCTCGCCGCGATGAGCAGGTCGCGGATGTGGTGCCCGTAGTCCAGCTTCCGCGGCGCGGGCAGCCGGTGGAACCGCAGCGAGCGGAGCGTGTCCGCCGCCTCCTGCGTCGTTTGCGGCATCGGCGGGGGCGTCAGCAGCCACCACGTGAACAGCCCGCCCCCCAGCACCACCGCCGCCACGGTGCAGAGCACCGCCGTCCCCGCGATCTGCTTCCACGTCGCCCGCGCCCGGGGTTGCCGCACCTCTCCCAGCATCAGTTGCCCTCCACGCGGGCGATCTCGACGTGCCCGTCCGCGAACAGGTAGTTGCGGTTGAGGTGGAAGAACCCGACCTCGATCTCGCTCGCGTCGTCGAGCAGGAACGTCCCCCCGTCGTAGTCCCCCGCGACCCACACCCGCTCCGCGGGCAGCTTCAGCCACCGCACGAACCACGTCTGCTCGATCGTCTGTCCCGCCAGCGCCGCCTGATAGAAGTAGCTCGTCCGCGCCAGATCGAACACCTGCTCGTCCCCCGGGCACCGGTAGACACGCGCCGTCTGCGGGTCCCGCGAGTCGAGGTACGCGTTCATCGGCTCCATCAGCGGCGGCGCGGGGCTCGACGTCGGGAACGGCGCCGGCATGTACCGCGCGTACGGGAACCGCTGCTGGAAGTCCCCCGCGTACATCTCCATCCCCAGCCCCACCTGCCGCAGGTTCGACAGGCACGCCACCCCCATCGCCCGCATCCGCACCACGTACAGCGCCGGCAGCAGGATCCCCATGAGGATGGCGATGATCGATATCACGACCAGGAGCTCGATGATCGTGAAGCCCCCGGTCCGACCCCTCGCCCACCGTCCGCCCGCTGCACCCATGCGATCGCCTCCGCCGGTTCTCTCCCGATCCTACGGCCGCGACCGCCCCGGCGTTACAACCACCCGTGGGGCGGGATCGTCACCCCGGCGTCTCGAACCGCAGCACCAGGTCGTACAGCTCCCCGCCCAGCTCGTCCGCGACGCCCTGGTCCTTGACCATTGCGATCTTCAGCACGTCGCACGAGAACGGCACGTGGAGGTTCGACTCCACCGCCCGCCCCATCCCCTCCAGCACCACCAGGTCGACCGGCTCCCGCGACACCGCCTCGACAAACGCGGGGTCCAGCCGGGTCAGGTCGATCAGCGGGGCGCCGTTGCCATCCGCGAGCACGCGCAGCCGCCCGCCCGCGCGCGCCTCGCGGAGGACGGCGTCGCCCTCGCACGCCTGCGCCACGATGGGTTCGAGTTCGGCGGCCGTCACGTCGTTCAGCGACGGCTCCGTGTTGGCGGCGAGCAGGACGCGCACGCCCCTGCGGGCCAGTTCCCGCGCCAGGGGCAGCATGCCGAGGATGACGTCCGGGCCGCTGTTGTCGACGAACAGCAGCGCCGCCCGCCAGTCGCACGCGGCGAACCGCCCGAGCCAGCGGTCCAGGTCGTCGAACAGCCACGGCCGGGGCTTGAGCCGCTCGCGGGTGGCGTGGAAGTCGACGCGCTGGTGGCGGAAGAGGTCGTTCGTCACGGTGGCGCCGAGGTCGAAGATGTTGCCGGCGAAGATGCCGCGGATCAGCTCCCGCTGCCGGTCCGCCTCGGGCATCGCGTCGAGTTCCGCGAGGAGCGTCGGCAGGACCCGCATCGCCAGCTCCGTCTCCCGCGCCTTGGCGTCGCGGTAGGGGTCGGCAAACGCGTGCCGCCGCAGCACCCGCTCCCGCTCGTAGCAGATCGTGAGGATGTCCAGCCGGCCGTACCGGCCCGGGTCACGGGTGATCTCGTCGAGGTAGGCGAAGAACTCCCGCCGCGCCGCCTCGGCCCGGCCCTGGGCCTCGGCGAGGTTCTCGCCGTCCCGCTCGGCGACCTCCATCGCGTGGCGCAGCAGGCTCGGGAAGTGGGTGCGGAAAAGGCCAAGCCAGTACCCCCGTCGGGGCGAGTCCCGCGGCGTCAGGTCCCACGCGCACGCCTCATACGACGCGGGGTCCGCGAGCTGCGGCAGCGTGGCGAACCCGGGCGCGGGGGTGCCGGCTGCTTCGCCGGCGTGCTCGATGCCGTTGTCCATGTCCTTCCTCCGCTCCACCCGCCCCGCGTCGGCGGCTCGCTCATCGCGGGCGCGCGGCGGGGGCCCGCAGCGTCGCGAAGTTGTTCAGCAGCTTCAGCCCCACCCGCTGCGACTTCTCCGGGTGAAACTGCGTCGCCCACACGTTGTCCCGCCACACCGTCGCGCAGAACGGCCCGGCGTAGTCCGCCCCGGCGCTCCGCGCGTCGCCCGCCTCCTCACACGAGACGTAGTACCCGTGTACGAAGTAGACGTGGTCCCCCTGTTCCAACCCCGCCAGCAGCGGGTCCGGCCGGTCCCACGACAGCGCGTTCCAGCCCATGTGCGGCACCTTGATGCGCGGCTCGCCCGCGCCCGGCCGGTCCTCCCGCAGCCGCACCACCCGCCCCTCGAAAACCCCCAGCCCCGCGATCGGCTCGTCCTCCCGGGCCGCGTCCTCGGTCGAGCTCTCGAAGAGCAGTTGCATCCCGAGGCACACCCCGAGGAACGGCCGGCCGGTCCCGATGAACCCGCGGATCGCGTCGACCCAGCCGTCGCGGCGGAGGTGCTCCATCCCGTCGCCGAATGCGCCGACGCCTGGGAGGACGAGTCGCTCCATCCCCGCCGCCTCGTCCGCCTCGCGCAGCAGCCGCGCCTCGTGCCCGAGCGTCTCGAACGCCTTCTGGACCGAGCGGAGGTTGCCCATGCCGTAGTCGATGATGCCGATCATTGGGAAGTCGTCAGGGGTCGGGATCAGTAGCCAGTGGCCGGTAATCGGTAGGGCGGCTAGCGATTCGGGGGTGTGGGGCCGGACATCATAGAACGAAAAAGCGGGGCGTCTCGCGACGCCCCGCTTCCCATCGACTTCTCGATTGGCTTTTGGCTGCCGGTTACCGACTGCCCCCTACTGCAGCACGACGATCTCGACCCGGCGGCTCCGGGCCTTGGTGTCGCGGGGCTGGGTCGAGCCGTGGCCGACCACGTCGATCCGGTTGCGGGAGATGCCCTGCTGGGCGAGGTGGTTGGCGACCGCCTCGGCGCGGGCCTCGCTGAGGGCCTGGTTGCTGGCCCACCTGCTCTTGCGGATGGGGTCGGTGTCGGTGTGGCCCTCGACGATGATCCGGTTGTCGGAATGCTCGCTCTTGAGTACGCCGGCGACACGGTTGAGCGTGCTGCGGGCGGTGGAGGAGAGGTCCGCCTTGCCGGGGGCGAAGAGGATGTCGCTGGCGACGGTGACGTGGATGTTGCGGCCCTGCATCTCGGCGGAGACGTCGGGGATCCCGCCGAACGCTTCCGCGCCCCCGATCGGCCGGGCGGGCGCCGGTTGCTGCTGCTGGGCCTGCTGCTGCATCTGCTGCTGCCGCAGCCGCTCCATCTCCGCGGCCCGGGCCGCGTCCGCCGCCATCTGCGCATCCAACGCCGCGCGGGAGCGGTTCAGCTCCTCCTGCAGCTCCTGGTTCTGCGCCCACAGCGCGTTCCGCTCGTCCTTGGTCCGGTTGGCACAGCCACCCAACACCAGGCCCGCCAGAACCAGCACCACCAACGCCCTTGCCACTCTCGACATGCTCAGCCGCATCCGTATCCTTTCGTCCCTGAAGCGGATTCACGCTCCGATCCATGATCGGGCGTCCGCCCCAGAATACCTGAATCCCCCTCGCCCCGTCACCTCACACCCGGCCCGCCCGCGACGCTATCCTCGTCCCCGGGTATGGCCCTCGGCCCCGCCGTCGGCCGCGGCTCCCCGGAAAGCACGCCCCCATGCGCTGCCCCTACTGCTCCGAGGACAACGACAAGGTCATCGACTCCCGCGCCACCGACGGCGGGGTGTCCATCCGCCGCCGACGCGAGTGCCTCGGCTGCGGCAAACGCTTCACCACCTACGAGCACGTCGAAGCCACCGCCCGCCTCACCGTCATCAAGAAGGACGGCAGCCGCGTCCCGTACGACCGGCAGAAGGTCCTCGCGGGCGTGCAGGCCGCCTGCTACAAGCGGCCCGTCCCCGTCGAGAAGATGGCGGAACTCGTCGACGAGGTCGAGGAGGAACTCTTCCGCAAGGGCGAACGGGAGGTCCAGAGCATCGAGATCGGCAGCCTCGTGGCGGACAGGCTCATGCGCCTCGACCAGGTCGCCTACGTCCGCTACGCCTCGGTCTACAAGCAGTTCCGCACGATCGACGACGTCCTCGCGGAGGTCCGGGACATGATGCAGAACCGCGACGCCAACGCCCCGAACCAGGGCAAGCTCTTCTAAGGCCGAGCGAGGCAGTCGCCCCGCTCGCCATGACGCCCGCCCCGAGTCTCACCGCCCCGACAGCGTCACCGCCTCCCCCGTCTCCGCGGACCGGTACATCGCGTCCATCAGCTCCTGCAACTGGATCGCCTGATCGAGGTCCGCCGCGGCGGGCCGGCCTTCGCGGATCGCGTCGATGAAGTCCCACATCACACCCTGGTGGAGCATGCCGAAGCTTTCGGTGCCCTGCCAGATGACCTCGGACGTCACGCCGCCCGGCCCGGCCCGGTCGAGGAGGATCTGCTTGTCGTTCTGCGGCACCATCGTGAGCCGCAGGCTCGCCCGCTCACCGATGATCTGCCACGCGTTCTCCGCCTGCGTGCTGACGTACTCGCCCCGGTCGAGCGTGAGCGCGACGTTGTCGTCGCACCGGACGAGCGCCGCCAGGTGCGTCTCCGCGTCCGGCCCGGGCGGGACCCACGCCTCGAAGTCGGGCGCCAGGGGCCAGGCCTGCGCGAGCACCACCCGTGGCCGGAGCCGCCATCCCAGGAGGCCCAGCAGGTAGTCCAGGTCGTAGATGCCCCAGTTCACCAGGACCCCGCCGCCGTTCTGCCCCCGGCTCAGCCGCCAGGAAGGGGGGAGCGTTTCCGGCTTCGCGGGCACCGAGACGATGCCCCGGGCACGGACCAGGCGGAGCCGGCCCAAGGGCTCCCCCTCCGCCAGGAACGCCGCGACCGCCTTCGCTGACGGCGTCATCCGGCAGCGGCTCGACGCACACCCGACCACCCGGTCGCCCCGCACCGCCGCCATCCGGTGCAGCTCGTCCGCCGACAGGCCCGGCGGCTTCTCGAGGAGCAGGTGCTTGCCCCGCCGCAGCGCCTGCTCGCCGACGCCGCCCCGCACCCCGGGCGGCAGGGCGACGACGATCGCGTCCAGTTCCTCGTCCGCCAGCATCGCCTCCGCCGACGGGAAGGTCTTCGCGACCCCGTGCTCCGCCGCGACCTGCTGCGCCGCCTCCGGCCGCACATCCGCCACCGCATGAACCACCGCCCCCGGGTGCGCCGCCGCGAACTCCGCGTGCTTCTTCCCGATGACGCCGCAGCCAGCGATGCCGATCCTGACCTTGCTCATGGCTACCGCCCTTGGTTTGACGTGACCTGTTCGAGAATCCTACCGCATTCCAGCAGGCCGCCGCGGGCCTTTCAGTTTCCGTCACGAGA
>CAZKRE010000201.1:0-5896 GCA_964555075.1 uncultured Phycisphaeraceae bacterium | reverse complement strand
CATCTGGTCGCGATGAGGGGTCACGCGGCACCAAAGGTCTAATCATGCACAAGACATATCGGATCGGCACCGTCGGCTGCGGCGGAATGGGCATGCGACACGTCCGCGCCCTCGTTGAAGCGGACCGCTGGAAGCTCGCCTACATCTGCGACCTCTCCGAAGACCGCCTGAAGGCCGCGGGCGCCGAAGCCACCGGGGCGAAGCTCGTCACGGACTACCAGGTCCTGCTCGACGATCCGTCGATCGACGCGGTCAGCCTGAACACCCTCTCGAACGTCCGTCCCGACCTCATCCGCCGGGCCGTCGCCGCGGGCAAGCACGTCGTCTGCGAGAAGCCCCTCGCCCCCACGGCACGCGAAGCGGGCGAACTGCTGGCCAACCTCGCCGGCACCGACCGCCTGATCACCACCAACCTCGTCAACCGCAACGCGCCGTACGTCCGCGCGGCCCGCGAGTTCGTCCGCGATGGGCAGATCGGCGACCTCGCCATCATCCGGATCGACCACTGCACCGCCGGCCTCTCCATCGATAAGCGTGCCGGCTACTCCCACCGCGGCGTCGAAGGCCACGTCTTGCACGACTGCGGCATGCACTACGTCGATGTGTTGCGGTGGTTTGCCGGCAGCGAGTACGACAGTTTCGACTCCCGCGGCGTTCACTTCTGGGGCGACGAGTACGAGGCCTACTTCATGGCCCAGGGCCGGTTCCAGAACGGCATCCTGTTCGACCTTCACATCAGCCACTGCTACAACTCGATGGCGAAGAAGCGGCGGCATAACTGCCGACAGGAGTTCATCGGGTCGCACGGCGTCGTCACGCTGAGCCACGACTTCCTCGAGGTGGCACTGCGGATGAACGGCCGGTCGCGCACCGTCGAGAAGACGCTGCCTTACAACGGCAAGAACCTCGACGTCCTTTACAGCGAGTTCGCCCATGCGATCGACACCGGCGACCTCGGTTCGCTCCCGCGTGTCGAGGACGCCGTCATCGCCTCCGAGGTCAGCCAGCGGATGGTCGACGACGCGCTCGCCCGCGGCCTCGCGAGCTTCGGCGCGGAACGGGGAGAAGCGCCCGCGGGAAGCCGGGGCGTCGCTGCAGCGGCCGCGTGCTAGCAAAGTGAGGCCACCCCGGCGTTGTCACGACGCGCGGTAGCCCGGCATCGGCGGCGTCGGGTCGGTCCACCGCGCGTGCTGCGTCTTCCGCGCCTCGTCGGCGTTCGCCGGGTCTGGGCGGCGGCCGAACCGTTTCCACGAGCCCCCCTCGAAAAGCTCGCCGCAGCCGTCACGCACCAGCCGATCCCGGAGTTGCGTCTCCAGCCGCCGGGCCTCCGCCGCGGCGGACGGGTCGTCGATGCGGTTGACCGACTCGCACGGGTCCCGCTCAAGGTCGAACAGGTACGCCCGCTCATCCGGCGCCGAGTAGATGAACTTCCACCGCTCGTCGCGAAGCATGTACAGCCCCATCCGCCCGTCGTTGAGCTGGCCGATGAGGTGGTCGTGTCGCGCTCGCCCCGCGGCGACGTCCTGCAGCGGCAGCCCATCGAGGTCGAACGGAGACGCGTCGATCCCCGCCGCCTGAAGGCACGTTGGCATCACGTCCAGCAGGCTCGTCAGCGCGTCGCACGTCTGCCCCTCCGGCAGCCTGCCCGGGTGCGACGCGATGAGCGGCACGCGGCCCGAAGGCTCTAGGAAGCTTCGCTTGCCGAAGGCGTGGAAGTCGCCGAGCAGCTCCCCGTGATCCGAGGTGAAGAGGATCAGCGTGTTTTCCCGCTCGCCCAGATGGTCGAGCGCGTCGAGCAGCCGGCCGATCTGCTGATCGACGAACGACACGCAGGCGTAGTAAAACGCCTTGATCATCCGCTCGACGTTGTCATCCGGCCCGCCGTCGCGGTACTTGTACCGGTTCTGGTGCCGCATGTGCCAGGTGTGCAGGTCCCGGCTGCCGGGCGGCCGATGCGGCAGCGGCATGTCGACCATCCGGTAGAGCGTGTTCCACGGCACGGGCGGGTCGAACGGCGGGTGGGGCTTGATAAAGCTGGTCTTCAGAAAGAACGGGCGGGTCCGGTCGCGCTCGCGGAGGAACGCGATGCTCCGGTCCGCGGTCCAGGCGGTGTGGTGCAGTCGGGCGGGCAACTGCGACACCTGTGGCACGTAGTAGAGCTCAGACCGCATGCCGTGCGGCTCGTGGACGTGACCGAAGCCCGCGGCGATGACGTCGGTGAGGAAGTCGTCCGAGTCGGCCGAGCGTGGGCTCTCTTCGCTGGAGTCGAGCGTCTGGAAGCCGTAGCCGCGGCCGTGAGGCGCGAAGTGTGTCTTGCCGACGCAGTGGGTGCGGTAGGCTTGCTGGGAGAGCAGCCCGTAGAGGGACGTCACGTCGGCCGGAGGTTGGGGCTTGCCGTTGTCGGTGCAGCCGGTGCGGTGCGGGAGCTTGCCGGTGAGCAGGCTCATCCGTGCTGCGACGCAGACGGGGCTGGGCGTGTAGGCCCGGGTGAACTTCACCCCTCCGGCACAAAGCCGATCAAGCGCCGGCGTCCGAACGACCGCGTTGCCCGCGGCGCCGAACGCGTCGGCTCGCATCTGGTCGGTCAGGATGAAGAGGATATTCGGCTGCCTTCGCATGAGAAACGGCCCCTTGATGGCCCCCAGTCATCGCGGCGCGATCTTATCATCCGCGGCGGCGCCGACGGCCGATCCGGCGCTGGTGCCGCGGAAAACGCGACCATGGCTCCTCAAATGACCACGACGCCTGTGCCTGCCGACCATCGACGACACGGGTGTACCCTAACCTTGCACGAGACCGCCCGAGCGGCCACTGAAACGCAGCACGGGGCGGACGCCCTAGGGTGACAGCAACGCGATGACCACGACGACCCGGACCGACATCCCGCGCCTCACCGAGGCGCTGACGATCGCAGCGGACGCCCGCATCATGATGCGGTGGTGGTGGTTCGGCCCCGCGATGACCCGCGCCGAAGTCACCCGCCAACTGATGCTGATGCGCGACGCGGGCATCGGCGGCGTCGAGGTGGCGTACATCTATCCGGTCGCGCTGGAGGGAGAGGTCGAGGGCGTGACGAACACGCGGTTCCTCTCGCCCGCGTTCCGCGACGCGCTCCGGTTCGCCGCCGACGAGGCCCGGCGACTGGGCCTGCGGTTCGACCTGACGCTCGGCAGCGGCTGGCCTTTCGGCGGGCCGCACATCACGGCGCAGCATGCTGCAAAGCACCTCGGGACGCGCGTGATCGACATCCCGCGTGACGCCGCCACCGTGCCGCTGCCTCCCTTGGGCGAGGATGAGACGCTCCTCCTGGCGGCAGGTGAAGACGGGCACGCGACCGCTGTCGAAGACGGACGGCTACGCATCGATGCCCCCTCGCCGGTCGCGTCCCAGGCGATCTTGCTGATCGCCTCGCCGACGGGTCAGCAGGTCAAGCGCGCGGCCGTCGGCGCCGAAGGACTGGTGCTCGACCACTACAGCGAAGCGGCGCTGCGGGCGCATCTCGACGCGGTGGGCGGTCCGCTGCTCGACGCCGCCGGCCCCGGCCGCGTGCGCGCCGTGTTCACCGACAGCCTCGAGGTCTACGCCAGCAACTGGACCGATACGTACCTCGCCGAGTTCGAGCGCCGCCGCGGGTACGATCTTGCCGAGTTCCTGCCCATGCTGGTCGCGGCCTTGCATTGCCATAAAAATCCTTCCGCCGCGGTGACAAGCGATCCGCATCGTGAGCACCTCATCCGGGATGTGCAACACGACTACGCGCAAACGCTGACCGAACTCCTGAACGATCGGTTTCTGCTTCCGCTTCAGCGATTTGCCCACGACCATGGCGTGCTGTCACGCGTCCAAGCCTACGGTGTGCCGCCCGCGACGCTGTCGAGCTATCACTACGTTGATCTACCGGAAGGGGAAACCACGCTCGGCGCGTCCGAGATTCAGCAGCCCGCCCCGTGGACCGAGATCACACCCAATCGCATCGCCGCCTCAGCCAGTCGATCAAAGCCCCACAACATCGTGTCGGGTGAGACGTGGACGCGCCTGCATTCGCCCCCTTACGCCGCCACCCCGCTGGACATGAAGGCCGAGGCCGATCAGTTTTTCCTCCAGGGCGTGAACCAGATCCTCGGGCACGGCTGGTGCCATCGCCCAGCCGACGGCGACCCGACGCAGTGGGTGTTCTACGCCGCGGGCAACTTCAACGAAGTGAACCCGTGGTGCCCGGTGATGCCAGACCTCTGTCGGTATCTCCAGACGGTGTCGTCGCTTCTGCGAGCGGGCGAGCCGGTCGTGGACGTGGCGATCTACCTGCCCGACCATGACGTGTGGGCCAGCCGGACGTTGTCGCCATCCAAAACCAACCTGCATCACGTCAACGCGCTGCGCGAACACATCGGCTTGGCGCTCCCAGGCGGGTTGCTGCGCCTGGGGTTCAACTTCGATCTCGCGGACGACGACGTCCTGCAAACGCTCGCCGATGCCGAGGCGCCGGCCACACGTTACCGCGTCGTGGTGCTGCCCCGCATCGAGCGGATCCCCTTGGCGACGCTCGAGGCGTTACAGCGCCTCGCCAAGCGATCCGTGACCATCGTCGCCTTTGGCCGTACTCCGGATCAGCCGATTGGGCGGGCGGATCGGGCGCGGGGATCCGACGCCGTGGGGCGGCTGAGCCGGGCGCTTTTCTCGGGCTCCACGCCAAATGTCTATCACGTCGCCGAGTCAAATCCGGCGGGACTCCGGCGGTGGTGCGCTCCGGATGTCGAATTCAAACAAACCACGCCCGCGGTGGGTTACGTGCACCGCCGGATCGGCGAGGACGATCTCTACTTCTTCGCCAATACCACCAACCGATCTGTTCGCCTCGAATCCCGTTTCCGCGAGCCGCGCCAGTACACCTATCGCTTGAACCCGATGACGCACACGGCTTGTCCCGCTGATGCCGGATTCCTGATGCTGCAGGCGTTCGAATCAATCGTGCTGCTGCGTTCGCCACACGAGCGGCTCGGCGACGGGGTCGGCGACTTCAGGCTTCGGCAGGTGCCACCAGCTTCACCTGCCGAGGAGCGGGACCTCAGCGACGGTTGGGAACTGACGAGTCCCGGCGGCGGGCGCATCAGGTGCGGTCGACCCCGGCCGTGGACCGACTGGGAGGCGCTGCGTTCCTACGCCGGCGCGGCGACGTACTCCCGCATCCTTCACGCCCGGCCCCAATGGGTGGGCCGTAGAATCGAGTTGGTCTTCAATGATCCCACACCCATCGCGCCGCATCGCCTCGACCCCGCACGGCGGAACACGGGCTTCATGACCTTTCTCGATACCCCTATCAAAGACGCTGCGGAGGTGGTGCTCAACGGGGATCGCGTCGCATCACTCTTCTGCCCACCTTACCGCGTCGATCTCACCGGCCTCATCAAGGCGGGCGAGAACCTGCTGGAGATCAAGGTTTACAACCGCCTGATCAATGCCTTAGCTGGTGACGCACCGTACGATTTCACGCCCATGCACGAGGCGTACGGCCAACGCTTCGACGCGATCCAGGACTTTCACGCAGTCCATGCCGAACCCGCGGGTCTGGCGGGGGCGGTGTCGCTGCATCTGTTCGAGTGATCGCCGCCGATGAAGCGCCTTCTCGGAGACATGTCGAGGCGGCAGCATTGCGCGGAAGATCAATCCTGCTGATCCCCTCCTGCGTTTGGGTTGACGCCGTTGGGTGCAGCTTTTACGGCTCTGCTATCGCAGTGGCTCAGTCACGGACGTGCGCCGTGGTGGTTCCGCAGGAAGTCCTTGACCTTATGCGGTCATCGATAAAGCGACTCTTCTTCTGTAAATCGCCGTTGAGGGGGCGGTTCATCGGGCTTCCATGTTGAGGTAGGCTCGGTCGGTTTCCCATTCGTCGCTGATC
>CAZKRE010000200.1:0-5908 GCA_964555075.1 uncultured Phycisphaeraceae bacterium | reverse complement strand
TAGATCCCGTCCCAAGGTGCCGGTCTGCGGGTACCAAGCGCCAGGAGCACGAGGCCGCCACATCCTGCACCTGCTGCACCACGTGCCCGGACGGCGGGGCCAGGCGTCTGACACGAAGACAAGATCCCATCCTCAACCGGTGGGGAACGATGCTCGGCGGCCGACCTTGGCGACCTTTGATGGTCTCAATGCGTGTAGGGGCATCAATCCATCCTCCGCGCTCGCGACGACTTCGTAAACGCTTCCGTAGACAAGGTTTGAGTCAAACGAAAAAGTCGTTGACATAATGAGGCGGGGCTTGTAAACTGATTTACTAAATCGATAAACGGCGGGACGAATGGCAATCACGTACGCAAGCATCGCGAAGGCGAGCGGAGTCTCAACGACTGCGGTGTCGTTGGTGATGCGAAACCCCGAGCACCCGGGGTTCCCTCTTCGCACGCGTACTCGCATCCTCGACACAGCCAAGCGTCTGAACTACAGGCCAAACCGCATCGCCGCGAGCCTCCGCGGTGGGCGAACCAAGACCCTCGCCCTGATTCTTCCGTACAACCAGGTCGAGATGATGGATGTCGCCGAGCGGGCCGCGTCGAAGCTCGGCTACAGCATCCTCATCCAGTTGGCCCCGAAGCCGGATCTGGAACTGGAGCGGCAGGCTGTTCAGACGGCGATCGAACACCGCGTCGACGGGTTGATCTGGCAGCCGTCGCAGCCCACGTTGGCCTATCGCGACCTGCTTGCCCAACTCAAAGAGTTTCAGCGCGAAGTGGTGTTCGTCGCGCACCGCCTCCGTGGCCTGCCCCGGGCGGACTGGGTTTTTACCGACATCGAGCCGGGGCTGCGTGCGGGCGTGGAGTTGCTCCGCCAAGGGGGCAGCCGACGGTTCGTCTATGTCTGTCCCGATGACTTCCATGTGATGCGACGCTGGCGCCTACAGATCTTCCGGCGGCTGGTCGGGGAGCCGTTCGACGTCGTCTCCTACCCACGTGACGGCTGCCCCCGTCAGTTGTTGTCCGAACGGCTGAGGGGGCTGCTCCGACTCGGTCATCCGCTGAGCATCGTCACCGACTTGGAGTGGGCCGCGGTCCACCTCGTGGATATCTGCCGCGAGCAGGAGGTCCGTATCCCGGAGCAGGTTTCGCTGGTCAGCCTGGGTGACAGCCTCATCGGGGGCTCTTTTCGTATCGGCGAGGTGACGACCCCGAAGATCACCTCGGTTCGTAGAGCGATGGGCGAAGCAGGCGGATTGGCGGTGTCCATGCTGGTCGACCGCATCGAAGGGACCCGCACCGGGCCCGGGGCAGTACAGGCCCTACCAACGAAGCTCATCGTCCGCGGATCAACCTCGCCCGCCGGCTTGCCGGTTCCGGCAAACCGGAGTGGGATTCCCACCTCGAACATTTAGATTGAAAGGAAGAGCCGATGAAGCCCTTTCACCTCGGCACTCAACGCTCATCGTGTCGCCCGTGCCCAAAAGGCTTTACGCTCATCGAGCTGCTCGTGGTCATTTCGATCATCGCGCTTCTGATCGCTATCCTCTTGCCGGCGCTGAACATGGCGAGGGCGACGGCACGTTCCTCGCAATGCGCGAGCGGGCTCCGTCAGTTGGCGCTCGCGGTGCACTACTACGTCAACGACAACGACGACCGCCTCCCGGCCAACTTCCGGAGGCCGGCCCCCACTACCGAAAGCGCGACGTCAGATCGCGTGATCCGGACACGCTCCACGCTCCTCGGGCAGATCAGCCCCGTCTACATCACCTCCACCGCGGTGTGGGATCTGCTCGGCTGCCCCGCGGTGGCGCCCAACCAGGTTCCGGCGGCCACCACGGATTACGACCCCGAGGAAGGGGTCTCGGCGTACATGTGGAACAGCCAGACCGACCGTCTGCAGATGCGCAACCCGCCTTACCACCTGCGCATCACAGAGGTGGACATTGAGAACTGGATGATGGTCGACAGCGACTACACCACGCCCGGCGTCTTCGACGCGCCGGAGGAAACCGGCCCGCACCCCGGTGGCACTCGGAATCGATCCTACATCGACGGCCGAGTTGCTCCCGACAAGCGGATGGCCCACTGGCGGCAGGACTGATGCTGGCCGCGCCCAAGGCGACCTTATCCGGCAGGATCTCGATGCGACTGAACCGCTCCAATCCAATCGCGTGGTTGCTCGCTTCCCTCGCGGTCTTGTGCCTCCTGGCGGCGCCGACGGTGTCATCCGCGCAGGACCTGAGGGGCCTGCAGGTCGTTGAGGAAGAGTTCGCGTTCTACGACTGGGAGCAGAAGGCGGTGCGCAACATGATGCGCCCGCCGACAAACGATCCCGTCGTGCTGAGGCTGTCGAAGCACGTCTACCCCGCGGAGGACGGGCACCTGGATGCGGTGGTGTGGCTCGATCCGCGGCGGACGCGGGGGGAACTTCCCGGCCGGATTCGGCTGGACCTCGTTGACGAGGCGGGGAAGGAGATCGGATCGCATTCAATCGATCCGATCCCGGGCAAGCAGTTGTTTTTCTCGTTCGACCTGCCCGCGTCCCTGGAGGGGCGGCAGGGAGGGCTGCGGGTGACCTGGGAGAACGGTGGCAGCGCGATCGGGAGTGCGGCGCGGTCGTTCGACGTGGCCGAGCGGGCGACGGTGGAGCGATCGGGCGCGGTGACGATCCGCGTGCCTAACACGGACGCGGTGACAGCCAAGGGCGTGCCGGTGACGGTGGGTGTGCCTTTCCCTCGCGGGGCGCTGCCCGCGGATGCGGGTGTCCGCCTCATCGACGAGTCCGGCGAAGCGATCGCGCTGCAGACACGGGTGGCGGCGAGGTGGTCCCGGTTCGGGCCGACCAAGTGGCTCACCTGCGACTTCGTTGTAGACCTCCGCGGCGAGGCTCGCGAGTTCCGCCTCGAATACGGGCCGGGCGTCGACGTCCCGTCGAGCGAGGCAGGAGCCTTTGTAGCGGACGGTGATCCCTTCCCCGCGGTTACAGGCGAGAGGGTCCGCATCGATGAAGACGGTCTGGCAGCCGTGCTCGCGGACGGGCGCGTCCACCGCGTCCTGTCGTCGTCGGCGCTGCTGGGCGGCTACGTCGAGCACGAGGACGGGCGGCGCTTCGAGATGGCGGGGCGGCCGACGGTCGTGATTGAGGAGCGGGGGCCGGTGAAGACGGTGATCCGTGCTACGGGCGACTACGTGCACCGAGACAGCGGCGAAACGTTCTGCAGGTTTGACACGCGCTACTACTTCTATCGCTCCAGCCCCGCGGTGCGGATGATGCACACGTGGGTCTTCACCGGCGACGGCAATCGGGATCGCATCCGTGACATGGGCTGGCGCTTGGACAGCGCCGGCGATGCCTCGGGCGGTGGATACCTGCTCGGCGGCGGCGACGATCAATCAGGCTGGGTAGAAGGCGACTACCTCCTCCAGCACGCGCACGATGCGTGGTCGCTCGTGCGCGGCGCGGAGGAAGCGGAACCGGGCGGGTGGGCGCTGGGGGTGATGCGGATCCGAGTCGGCGGGGCAGAGGCGGTGCTGGGGGTGAAGGATTTCTGGCAGAACTATCCCAGTGAGTTGAGCGTTGACCGGGGCGGGATGACGTTTCACAACTGGCCGCGACACGGCCGGAGGAGCGAGACGCGGACTACGCCCGAGAATGCGTTCCGGCTGTCGTTCGCGCATTCGGGCGACGTGCTGGACTTCCGCCTGCCCGACGAGTTTCTCACCGGCCCGATCGCCGACCAGTCGAGCCAGAAACGGAGCGGCGAGCGGCACTGGTCGGCGAACCGCGAGAGCGCCAACGCGCAGGGGATCGCGCGAACGGAAGAGATGTGGCTGTACGTGGGCGGGGCGGGGGAAGCCGCCGCCGTGGCCGAGCCGCTGATGCGGGCGTTCAACGATGAGACGCTGCGTGGCGTGGTGGATCCGGAGTGGCTGGCCGACAGCGGCGCGTTTTACGAGATCCACCCGAAGGACGAGGCGAACTACGCCGAGGACGAGCGGATCTACGAAATGGTTACGCTCGCGCCGCAGCGGTGGACGGAGCGCATCGGCCTGTATGGCAAGTGGATCTACGGCGATGCGCTCTACGAGCCGCGGCTGATTGAGAGATCCGCAGGCCTCTATCGCACCTTCCGCAAGAGCCATCAGGGCTGGCCCTATTCGTGGGTGCCGTATGTCCGCAGCGGCGACAGCCGGTTGTTCAAGCTCGCCGACAACGCGACGCGCCAGATGATCGATGCAAACTTCTGCCACTACGTCAGCGACGAGGTGCGCGACTCGATGCCGGATGGCTACTACCGGCGGCAGGGCTGGTGGTTCCGTTCGATGGTGCCGTGGACCGGCTGGCGCGGCCCGGTTACGCGGAGCTACCTCGCTGACTGCGACTACCTCTGGCATGCGACCTACGTCACCGGCTACGAGCGGCCGGCGGACATCGCTCGGCTGTGGGGCGAGCTCGCGAAGGAGGAGCCGAACCTCGCCCCGCCCTATTCGCGCACCGGCCCCATCGGCAAGGACAATGAGCTGCGGCGGATGAGCTTCAACATGCTCAAGTCCTGCGTCGAGATGTACCAGGCCACGTTCGATCCGTGGTTTATGGTCGCGATGCACGAGATCGCCGACATGCACCTGACCGAGAACCGTGACGTCACCTGGCACGATACGGAAGGCGAGCGCGTCGGCCACTTCTGGGAATCCGGCGACCGCGAGTACCACCGCTTCACCGGCCGCCCCGAGTACGAGCCCTACTTCCTCAATGCGTCCAAGTTCTGGGCGACCTATCGCACCGGGCCTTGGAGCGCGCTCAACCCGCCGATGATCGAGTCGACGGCCTACGCCCATCTCCTCAGCGGGGACGACGTCTTCGCCCGTCGAGCCGCTTACTTCCTCGACTACGCAAAGACGACGATCTGGACGGATGAGTCGCGCCCATACCTCCAAGGCATCATCACCAACGACATCGCCCCGACGCGGACGACGGTGTTCGTCGGCTATTACCTCAAGGAGTTCCCGCTGGCCCTGGCGATGTTCGAGCGGATGGGTCGCCGGCCCGAGCCGCTGGCGGAGGCGTTTGCGCAGCTTGGGCATCTGGATGAAGTCGAGAAGGCCGATGGCGAGCGGTGGCGGTACCGATACCCCGTCATCAAGATCCGCAAATCCGCGGCGCAGGCCGTTCCACTCGCGTTCGAGATCCACGGCCGCAAGGGCGACATCGCCTACGAGATCGTCCCGCCAGCCGGCGGCACGCCGATCCGCGGCGGGGGGCCTGCGGCCAGCGTCCATCAGGCGGTGATCCCCGCGGCGTCGCCAGCCGGTGACTACACGGTCCGCGTTGAGAGTCTTGTCGAGCTGCCGCCGGATGACGTGGCGTTCTCCCTGAGATCCTTCCCCGGCCTGATGATCCCTCTCACTCCCCCGGGGACGCCCGAGGTCTTCGTCTACGACCGCGATCGAGGTGTCGGAAACGCCCAGCAGAAGAGCCAGTACTGGTTCCAGGCGCCCGACGACCTGGGCCGGCTGGGCATCGACTTCAGGATCGATCCGCCCAACCGCCAGACCCGCCGCCTCAGCGTCTGGAATCCCGCCGGCGAACTGGCGTGGGACCGGCAGCTGGTGACGGCCGGGCAGAAGCAGACGCAGGCCGTGCGGGCGGAGATCGACGTCCCGCCCGACCAGCGGGGCGATCTGTGGCGCGTGACGCTGCCGGGGCGCAACACCGGGTTCCGCCTTCCCGACGTCGTCCCCAACGTACTCGCAGTGGATCGCGAGCGATGGTTTCTCCCCGAGTTTCCCGAAGGGCACTGACGCCCACGATCCTTCCAGCCACCTCAAAACAGGAGCGATTCAATGAGCCACAGGAACAAGATGACGAACCGGACGATGATCCAGACCGTGTGCGCCGCCGCTGCGGCGGTCAC
>CAZKRE010000199.1:0-5959 GCA_964555075.1 uncultured Phycisphaeraceae bacterium | reverse complement strand
GGGGACGCGGGGCAAGCCATGGCACCCCTTCTCACACACGTTCTGAGGCGTGGGGCGTGGGGCTTGTGAGAGCGCGTCGCGTGTGCGGGTACTGAAGCTCGTGCTCGTTCAGCGGCCCTCAACACCGCTACCCAAGCCTCATGCCTCAAGCCCCAAGCCTCCCCGCTCCCCCTACCACGGCCGCAGCATCTGGATGGCGTCGCTGTGGCGGCCGGGGAGGCTGCCGCGGCGGAGGGTGTAGACGGGGGCGTGGGGGCGGCAGAAGATGCGGTGGCGGAAGAAGCCGGTGTTCCCGAGGCCGCGGGAGATGGCGACGACGGTGTCCCGGTGGCGGATCAGGCCGGACGTCAGGGCGAGGGGCAGGTCGCTGGCGTTGAAGAGCGCCCGGCCGCCGGGGAGGCGGACCTGCCCGCCGTGGGTGTGGCCGCAGAAGGCGAAGTCGGCGCCGAGGTCGGAGGCGGTGGGGATGCTGCTGGGCGAGTGCATGATCATGAGGCGGAGGCCGCGCTCGCCGTCGGGGGTGCCCGGCGGGATGGCGGGCTCCCGCCGCAGGAGGAGCTGGACGGCGTCGGGCGCCTCCTGATGGACCATGTCGAGGCCCATGATCTCGATGGGCAGTCCGGGCAGGGCGACGCTCTCGTTGTGGAGCCAGCGGACGTGGGGGATCTTGCGGGCCTCCTCGCGGAACTCGGGCAGGTCGTGGTTGCCGAAGACGCCGAACGCGCCGATGCGTGGGCGGAAGCGGGAGCAGAGCTGCTCCAGGACCTCGAGGGCGACCTCCTCGTCGCCGCGGGTGTTCATGTAGTCCCCGGTGAGGAAGACGAGATCGACGCGGAGGGCCAGGAGCTGGTTGGCGAGTCGGTTGAGCTGGTGCCGCGGGGCGCTGATGTGCAGGTCGGTCAGGTGGGCGATGCGCAGGCCGACGCAGTCGGGCGGGAGAGCCGGCAGGGGCAGGTCGCAGGGGTCGAGCAGGCCGTAGGCGACGGGCATGGCCCCAGCGTAGCCGGGTCGCGGCGAAGCGACGAATGCCCGGGGGAACCGGTGCGGGAGGCGCGGCCCGCGGGTGGTGCGGCGCGTTGGGCCGGGGCGACGGACGCGGGCGGCGCGGCGCGTCCGCCGGGCGCTTCTTGCCCATCCTGAACCCCGCTCCTAGAATGCGGATCGTGGAGGGGCGCGCGAACGCACCATTGGGAGTCTGGCATGGCGAAGATGTTCTACACGCTGGAGGAGGCGGCCGAGCGTCTCGGGACCGACGCCGATCGCGTCAAGGAAATGGTCGCAGCCGGCCAGCTCCAGCAGTTCCGTGACCGGGACAAGCTGATGTTCAAGCGGGACCAGATCGACGCGATGGCGTCGGGCGGAGACCGCACGAGCATCGAAGACTCGGGCGCCCCGCTCGACCTCGCCGACTCCTCCGCGGGGACGAAGATGGGCTCCTCCGGCCCGATCGCCCTCGCCGACTCGGGCGACACCGACGCGATCAGCCTCAGTGACGACACCACCGCCGGCCGCACCGCCGCGGGCCAGACCGCGGGCAACACCGGGCACGCGACCGGCGTCTCGGTCTTCGACGCCGACGAGGTCGAGCCCGCTGACCCGATGGCCCAGACCCAGGTCACCCGCAGCCATCCCGAGGACGAGGACATCGCCCTCGAGAGCGTGGGCTCCGGCTCGGGACTGCTCGACCTCACCCGCGAGTCGGATGACACCAGCCTCGGCGCCGAGCTCCTGGACGAGATCTACCCCGGCGGCGAGTCGGCCGATTCCAAGCTCGAATCCGCCGTCGGTTCGTCCGGCGCGTTCGAGTCGGTGCTGGGCGGTGACACGGGGGTGCGAACGGGCCTCACCGGCCTCGGCACCGCGCCCGCCGTCACCGAGTCCGGCCCCATGGTCGGCGCCGTCACCACTTACTCCGACGCCGACACCGTCGACCCCGCCTGGAGCGGCGCATCCGCGGGCCTGCTGCTTGCGGCGCTCGTCGGCCTGATCCTCGGGCTGGTCATCATCGCCGCCGGCATCGCCGGGAACACCGGCGGGATCGTCTCCACCCTCGCCAACATCGGCGGCGACGGGCAGTACGGCATGAGCTCGCTCATCCTCCTCGGCGCCCTGCTCGTCGTCGCCCTCGTCCTGGGCGGCATCGGGTTCGTCGTCGGCAAGGGGGCCCGCTAGAATCGCCACCGCGCCCCGCCGCCGGGGCCGAAGATCGCTTACCGAGAAAATGACCAAGCGTGGCGCTTGGTCATTTTCTTTCGGCGCCGCCCATCCCGGCGGCCGCCGAACCCTCCACCCCCCACGCGCATACCCTCGCTTATGTTCCTCAGCGGTTACGGTCGGAATGAGTGGCTCACCATCGCCGTCGTCGGCGCCCTTTTGGGCATCGCCGCCGCGGTCGTGGGCTGGTGGGTCCTGTGCATCCCCATCGCCCTGGTGACGATTGCGCTGCTGCTGTTCTTCCGCGACCCCGAGCGCCGACCGCCGGTGCAGAAGAACATCATGGTCGCCCCCGCGGACGGACGCGTCTCCTCCGTCCACGAACTCGAACACTTCGAGCCGCTCGGCGGGCCGGCGACCTGCATCCGCATCTTCCTCTCCGTCCTCGACGTCCACATCAACCGCTCCCCCTGCCACGGGCAGGTCTCGCTCGTCCAGCACAAGCCCGGCGAGCACATGAACGCCCTCAACCCCGACTCCGCCGAGGCCAACGAGAGCAACCTCATCGTCATGCTCCACCCCATCCGCCGCTACCCGGTCGCGGCGGTCCGGCAGGTGGCGGGCCTGCTCGCGCGCACGATCGCCTGCGGCGTCCGCGAGGGGGACATCGTCCAGCGGGCCCAGCGGATCGGCATGATCAAGCTCGGCTCCACCACGGAGCTCTACATCCCCGCCGACCTCAAGCCGGCGCCCACCGTCCAGGTGGGCCAGAAGGTCAAAGGCGGCCTCACCGTCGTCGCGACCTACACGAGCAGGGACAACGCGGCCGCCTCCCCCAACAGCGCCGCCAGCGCTTCCGACGGCGGGGACACCATCACCGGAGGCTCGCCGACGCCGACACCGACGCCGGAAGCCGCGGCCGAGCCTTCGCTGCCGCCGGAGCCGGAGACCGAGCCCGCCGGCGTCACGCGCGACACCGGCAACGAGAACGCCCACGACGACGACTTCCCTTCCCCGGCCGCGACGTAGCGCGTCGCGGGCGGCGCCGCCGGCCGTTCGCCGCGGCCGGCAAACGGACCGCTCCCGGCGGCCGGAGGCGTCTGCCACGCGTCACGTCGCGGGCACGAACCTTTCATCACTCGCCCGCGAGCGTCACCACGCGCTCGTAGTTGCGGCGGAAGAAGCGGGTCCACGCCACACGCTTTTCGAGGAGCAGGTCGGGATCGCGGGTGATGCGGCCGAGTGAATCGCTGAACGCTCCGAGCGTCTCGGCGACGTCGCCGTGCCGCCGGTGGGACGGCTCATCGAGGATCAGTTGCCACTGCCCCCGCAGCTCCGCGTCCGGCCACCGCGGCTTCAGGTCGTCGGGCATCGCCTGGAACGTCGCGAGCATCTCGGCGAGGCGCGGGTGGTCGCGGGGCGTGTCGAGGATCGCCGTCCACGCCGCGACCAGCTCACGGTGGACGTCGATGGCCATCGCGTGCGCGAGCGGCCCGACGATCGACTGGAAGCTGGGCATCGCCTCGGGGAACGGCCGGGCGTAGGTCCACGGGTCCGCCTCGGGGTCGGTCCAGTGGGCGGCCTCGGCCGGGGTGTAGAGGTCGCGGCGGATCGGGAGTCGGCGGAGCTCGAACCGCTCCGGCCCGCCGGGCGTGCCGACCCGGCGCTGCCAGAGCCGCTGCGCCTCGGCCGACAGCAGGAACCGGACGAACTCGTTCGCGAGCGCCTCGTGCGGCGCCCCGCGGAGCACGCCGATCGGGTCGGCGGTGGTGGCGGTGAGGAACGGCGGGTCGGCGTAGCCCACGCGATCGGCCCCGGCGCTGGCGACGGCGCCCGCCTGGAACCGGCCGTAAAAGTCGATGCACATCCCCGCCGCCGCCTCCCCCGCGGAGACGTCGACCGGGACCTTGCTCGCGCTGCTCGTGAAGTACCGGGCGTTGGCGCAGACTTCGCGCAGCACGGTCCACCCCTCCTCCCACCCCATGCGGCGGAGGATCACGTTGTAGGTCGTCGCGACCGAGCCGGAGTGGGCCGGGTCCGCCAGCGCGACCCAGCCCCGGAACTGGGGCGCCGCGAGGTGCTGCCACGACGTCGGCGTCGGGGCGTCGATCATCTCCAGCAGGTCGTTGTTGTAGACGATCCCGAAGCTCGCCAGCACCACCCCGACCCAGTAGCGGTCCTGGTGGTAGAGCGGCTCGCCGCCGATCGTCGGCTCGGGGAAGGCTTCTCTCAGCAGCGCGTCGGGCACGTCGGCGGGGACCGTGACGGGGAACGAGAGCGTCGCCGTCGCAGTGGCCGACGCGAAGCCCTCGGTCGCCACCGCGTGGAAGGCGATGCCGCCGAGCGTCACCGGCTCGTCGCCGCCGTTGCGGACCCGCACCTCGACCGACGCGTCGCCGTCGGCCTCCCGCACCGCGGCGCTCGCCGTGACGCTGCCGACCGTCTCCTCCGCCGCCACCCCGGTCGCCGGTCGCAGTTCGATCCGGGCCTCCGGGGAGGCGAGCCGCACCCGCACGGTCGGCCGGACGCCGCCCGCCGCGCCGCCGTCGCGGCCGGGCTGTCCGCCCGTGAGGGTCCACCGCAGCGTGACCATCGCCCCGGGGAGGAGCGTGCGGTCGAGGGCGTAGCTCGTGCCCCGGCCGTCCTCGTCGCGCGGGCGGAGGTTGACGACAGGCCCGCGGACGAGCTGGTTGTGCTCGTAGTCGCCGCCGCCCCAGAAGAGGTCGATGCCGATGCCGTTCGCCTCTTCGCCGCGGTCGCCCAGGGCCTGGAACTGCGAGAGCACGTTCTTGCGGAGGTCGCTCGTGCCGCCGGAGGCGCGCCAGTCGAAGACGACGCGCGGCCTGCCCTCCGCGGCCCGCTTCTCGTTGAACGCCCGCGCCAGCTCGTAGCGGATCTGCTCGTTGTGCGGCGTGATGACGATCAGCCGCTCCGCCTCCCCCGCCGCGGCCTGGGCGTCCGTCCGCGAGACCGCGGGCCGCAGCAGGAACGGCACGCCGACGATCAGCACCAGCAGCGCCACCACCACGATCTTCGACCGATGCTCGCGCATGTGGCCGCAGTCTACCTTTCATCGCGCCCCCTCAGGGCAGTTCCTTATGGAGCGCCTCGCCTCTCGCCGCCATCATGAGCGGGCGACACCATGAACCCTCGCACCACCCGCCTCGTCTCGGTCGCGTGTCTCCTGGGCGTGCTTTCGGGCACGCTGATGGGGGACGGCACGTTCATCAACTTCCGGGGCGAGGAGGTCCGCCGGGCCATTGAGCGGCTGGAGGAGGACGCCCCCGCCTGACGCGGGCGCGCAGGCTGTTACCGCCACGCCGCCCCGACCGCTTCCCGCGCCGCGCGTTCCATCAGTTCCGCGGCGCGGCGGATGGACTCCCCGGGCGTCAACCCCTCGCCGATGACCCGCCAGCCTACGATGCCCATTTCGCGCACACGCTCGACGCCCGGGCCGATGCTGCCGACGAGCGCGACCACCGGGACGCCGTGGCGTTTCGCCACGCCCCCCACGCCGGCGATCGCCTTGCCCGAGAGGGTCTGGGCGTCCATGCGGCCCTCGCCCGTGAGCACGAGGTCGGCCCCGCGAACGCGGGCGTCGAAGTTCACGGCGTCGAGCACCAGGTCGATGCCCCGGCCGAGCGTGCCGCCGAGCAACCCGACCGCCCCGCCACCCAGCCCGCCGGCCGCGCCGGCGCCGGCGAGCGTCTCGATGTCGACGCCCAGCGATGCGCGCATCGCCTCGGCGAGTTGGCGCAGGCGCGCGTCGAGGCGCTCGACCTGTTCCGGCGTCGCGCCCTTCTGC
>CAZKRE010000198.1:0-6023 GCA_964555075.1 uncultured Phycisphaeraceae bacterium | reverse complement strand
TCCTCACCCCCCTCCCCGCACTCGCCCTCACCCCCGCGGAGCTGGTCACGCCCGATCTCGACGCCCGGCCGGTCACCGTCACGGGGCTGCACCGCGACGAGCTGGCCTACTTCGATGCCGACCGGAGGCTGCGGCGTGAGCCGGCGGGCGGGTACGTCCGCCTCCGCCTCGACCCCCGCCGAGCGGGGGAGGCCGCCGCCGCGCCCGACGCGCTGCTCACCCTCACCGACGGGCAGCGGCTCGCCGGCGACTGGGCGGGCGCTGAAGACGAGGGGCAGACGCTCCGCTGGGTCCACCCGGTGCTGGGCGAGCTCCGCCTGCCGCTCGACCGCATCGCCGCCATCCGCTTCGCGCCCGACGCCGGGCCGGCGCACCAGGCCGACCCCGCCGCCCCGGCCGATCCCGCCGCGGCGCAGGACCGCGTCGTGCTGCTCAACGGCGACACGATCGCGGGCTTCGTGCCCTCGCTCGCCAGCGCGGAAGGGGGCGTGCCCATCGATCACGCCGGCCAGCGCGTCGTGATCCCCCGCGAGCGCCTCCGGGCGCTCCGCCTCGCCAACCCACCCGCGCCGGCGCCCGCCGTCGCCGGGCGGCACCTCGTCCGCTTCCGCGACGGGTCCCGCGTCCTCGCCACCGGCCTCTCCATCACCGGGGACCGCGCCCTCCTCACCCCCACGCTCAACCTCTCCGGCACGCCGCTCGACCTCGCCGTCGACGACCTCGACGGCATCGACTTCGTCGGCGCCGGCTGGCGCCTCGTGGACCTCGCGGATCAGCCGCTGCGCGTCCGCTCGGGCGGCCGGGTGTTCGGGCTCGCGCTCCCGCCCGCGTGGGAGGCGGGGGGTCTGCGGCTGCACGCCCCGGTGGCGCTCGCGTTCACGCTGCCGCCCGGTGCCGTCCGCGCCGCGGCCCTCGCCGAGCTCGACCTCGCCGGCGTCCCCCGCGGCCTCCACGACTGGGCGGACCTGCTCGTCACCTTCGGCCAAGGCGCGGAGCCCCAGCGGCTCGGGCCGGACCGGCCGACGCTCCGGCTCAACACCGAGGCTATCGAGGGGGACCTGCCGCTCACGCTCGACGCGGGCGTCAACGGGCCGATCCTCGACCGGGTCCGCCTCCGCGACGCGGTCATCCTGCTTCGCGAGCCGGTGTCCGAGTCCGCCGAGGGCAGCGCGGGCGTCCCGTGACACCCGCGCCCGAAGCCCCGCGGACGCGGCGGCCCCGGCGGGCGGGGCGGCCCCGGCGTCGTGCGCGAAGGGGCGCCGCCTCGCCGGGTTCCCCGTGTTTGCGGTAGGCTTTGGGGGTCGAGCGCACCATGAACCAGCCCCTTTCCCGCACCGACCTGTCGCCCGCCGCCACCGACGCCGCCCCCTCCGCCCCGGCCGCGCTCGCGACCGCCGGCGACGGCCTCGCCACCCCCGCCGACGGGGAAGGCCAGCGGTTCCTCAACCGCGAGTCGTCGTGGCTCGAGTTCAACCGACGCGTCCTCCACGAGGCGCTCGATGAGCGCACGCCCCTCCTCGAGCGCGTCGGCTTCCTCGCCATCTACAACTCCAACCTCGACGAGTTCTTCCAGAAGCGCGTGGGCGGGCTCAAGCGGCAGATCGATGCCGGCATCATCACCCGCACCCTCGACGGGCTCGCGCCGCAGCAGAACCTCGCCCGCATCCGCGAGATCGTCACCCGCCACCTCCAGGTCCAGGCCGACTGCTTCCTCAAGCAGGTCCGCCCCGCCCTCGCCGAGCGGGGCATCCACCTGCTCAAGTGGGACGAGCTGACCGAGAAGGAGCGGCAGATCGCCACCGACTACTTCCGCGCCAACCTCTTCCCCGTCCTCACGCCGCTGGCGGTCGACCCGGGCCACCCGTTCCCCTTCATCTCCAATCTCTCGACCTCGCTGGGCGTGATGCTCCGCCACCCCGACGACGGGCCTCAGGCCACGCCCGACCACGCCGTCACCGACAGCGCCGGCGGGGGGCTGCACTTCGCCCGCGTGAAGGTGCCCCAGGTCCTGGCGCGGTGGATCCAGCTCAACAGCGGCGAGTTCGCCACGGCGGGCGGGGAGGTCTACCGGTTCGTCAGCCTCGAGCAGATCATCCGCCACAACCTCCAGGACCTCTTCGAGGGCATGGAGATCGCCGCCGTCGAGCCGTTCCGCATCACCCGCAACGCCGACGTCGAGCGGGACGAGGAGGACGCCGAGGACCTGCTGGAGATGATCGAGCAGGAGCTCCGGGACCGCCGCTTCGCCAAGCCCGTCCGCCTCGAGGTGGACAACGACCCGCACCACCCGATGAACCGCTTCCTCACCGCGGAGCTCGGGCTCGAGGACAGCGACGTCTACCCCATGCCGGGCGAGCTGGACTACACCGACCTCTGGACCGTCCACCGCGTCAACCGGCCGGACCTCAAGTACGAGCCGTGGACCCCCGTCGTCCCGCCCCGGCTCGCGGACGACGAGGCCGACATCTTCGGCGTCATCCGCAGCGGCGACCTGCTCGTCCACCACCCCTACGAGTCGTTCTCCGCCAGCGTCGAGCGGTTCATCCGCGCCGCCGCGAAAGACCCCAAGGTCATCGCGATCAAGCTCACGCTCTACCGCACCAGCGCGGAGTCGCCCTTCATCCCCGAGCTGATCAAGGCCGCCGAGGCCGGCAAGCAGGTGGTCGCCCTCGTCGAGCTCAAGGCCCGGTTCGACGAGGAACGCAACGTCTCGCTCGCCCAGCGGCTCGAAAAGGCGGGCGTCCACGTGGTCTACGGCGTCGTCGGCTACAAGACCCACACCAAGACCGCCGTCGTCGTCCGGCACGAGGCCGACGGCATGCGCGTCTACGCCCACATCGGCACGGGCAACTACAACAGCAAGACCGCCACCCTCTACACCGACGTCGGCCTCTTCACCACCCACCCCGAGATCACCGCCGACCTCGTCGAGCTCTTCCACTTCCTCACCGGCCGCTCGATCAAGAAGGACTTCCGACGCCTGCTCATCGCGCCGACCAACATGCGGTCCCGCTTCGAGGCCATGATCGACCGCGAGATCGACCACTGCAACGCCTGGAAGGAGCGCGGCGGCGACCCCGACGACCCCAACCGACCCCTCATCATCGCCAAGATGAACAGCCTCGAAGACGTCAAGATGTGCGAGAAGCTCTACGCCGCCTCCCAGGCCGGCGTCCGCGTCAAGCTCATCGTCCGCGGCTTCTGCACCCTCCGCCCCGGCGTGCCGGGCCTCTCGGACAACATCACCGTCATGAGCGTCATCGGCCGGTTCCTCGAACACAGCCGCATCTACTACTTCCACAACAACTCGGGCCCGGGCACGGCGTCCGGCGCCACCACCGGATCGACCGCCGAGTGGTACATCGGCTCCGCCGACTGGATGTACCGCAACCTCAACAACCGCGTCGAGGCCATCACCCCCATCCTCGACCCCACCGCCCAGAACACCCTCAAGCACATCCTCGACGTCATGCTCGCCGACCGGCGCCAGGCGTGGGACATGCACCCCGACGGCAGCTACACCCAGCGGACGCCGACGAGCGACGAGGAAGCGATCGGCACCCACCAGCGGCTCATGGACGCCGCCCGCCGCGAAGGCGCCCGCAAGCTCTGAGCCGACCGCCCACGCGCAGCCGACACGCTCCCGCGCGGCTGGCGCTCACCCGTTCGTGTCGAGGGGCACCCGCCCAGGTTTGCCGGCTCTTCGCGCGGGGCGTAGGCCTTGTCGATCAGCGCGAGGAGCCCGTCCTGGACCCGCTTCATGTTCCGGGCGTAGAGCGGGGGCTTGAAGCCGTTGAAGAGGAACGAGAACCCGATGGTGCGGGGGCGTCCGCCTTCCGCGGCGGGGATGACGAGGTACCCGGTGAGGGTGGAGACCCCGCCGATGTACCCGCTCTTGCCGTAGACCCGGCCGCCCAGGTCGTTGAGCCGCTGCTGGAGCGTGCCGTTCTCTCCGGCGGCGCTGAGGCTCTCGAGGAAGATCGGGCCCTTCGTGGGGTCCTGGTGCAGCTCGCGGAGCAGCTCGACGAGCAGCCGCGCGGTGACGCGGTTGTTGCGGCTCATGCCCGACCCGTCGGCGATGACCATCGCCGAGCTGCGGGCGCCCAGCCGCTGCCGCAGCACCGCGCGGATCGCCGCGGCGCCGTTGTCCCAGCTCCCGGGCTGGCCGGTGAGCTGGTGGCCCATCCGCTTCACCAGCGCCTCGGCGAACATGTTCTGCGAGTCCTGATTCGTCCGCGCGAGCACCAGCGGGAGCGTCGTCTGCACGACGTGCAGCGGGCGGGTGTCGTCGAGCTCCTCCTGCGGCTCGGGGCGGACGACGGCGTCGACGGTGATCCCCGCCTGCGCCAGCCGGGCCGCGAAGACCTGTCCGAAGAACACCGCCGGGTCGTGGATCGACACCTGGAACGGGACGGTGCGGCGGTTCTTCACGTTCCCGCCGAAGATCAGTTGGTTCGTGCCCAGTCGGCGGTCGAGGATGAAGTGGTCGGTCTTCCCGCCGGTCTTCGTGCGGTTGGTCTTCTCGAAGTGCGGGGCGTCGGGGAAGACGTCGACGCGGGCGGCCTGTCCCTCGACGGTGGGGGTGGGGAGGATGTCGACGACGTTGGTATAGAAGTTGATGCCGGCGACCTGCGCGCCGTAGCCCTTGCGGAGGTCCGGCTCGGGCCAGTCCTCGTGGGAGAACTGCTCGTCGAACACCCGGTCGTCGAGCACGAGCCGGGCGAAGCGGGTGTGCCCGGTCTGGCGGACGACCTCGACCCAGCTCGCGAGGAGCTGCTCGACGTTCAGGCCGTGCTGCCCGAGGAGGATGGCGTCGCCGAACGCGGGGTCGCCGTCCCCTTTCACGACCAGCTCGGGCGCGGCGGCGGAGGGCTGGCGGATCGCCAGCTCGGTGCGGAACAGGAACTCGGGCCCGAGGACGTCCATCGCCGCGGCGGTGGTGACGACCTTCATGTTGCTCGCGGGGATCATCGGCTGGTCCGGCTCGAGCGAGCCGATGACGTTGCCGGTGTCGAGGTCCATCGCGAACAGCGACACCTGGGTCGTCCGCAGGTCCGCCGAGCGGACGTACTGCCGCATGGCGTGGTCGAGCTCGCCGCCCAGGGCGGGCGTCGCGAGGGCGAGAAGGACGATCAGCAGCGGCAGGAGCGCCGGGCGACTGCGCATGGACACAAGACCCCTTGGAGTAGAAGCAACCACTCCCCCTATCGGCGAGCATGGCGGCGGGGATTGAGCAACGGGAGCATTACTGCCCGAACCGCGCTCCGGTTCGGCCGTTCACAACGTCCGCCGCGACCTGGTCGGGTCGCGCGGCTCGGGTAGGGGGGTTCAGTCCCGTTCCCAGTACGCGCGGCGCTCGATCTCGCGGAGCTTGTGGGTCTGCCCCCGCCCGTCGTCGTACTGCACCAGGACGTGCTGCATCGCGGGGTCGGCGGCGAACCAGTACTGCCGCACCGAGCCGTCCTCCGCCGCCGGCCGCACGTCCAGCCGGTGCGCCTCGACCTCGCCGGTCGGCAGGGTCAGCGTCTCCCGCCCGCCGTACGTCACCGCCATCGCCACCGGTTCGGCGGGCGAGAGCCTGTTGCTCGTCTGGTCCGGCAGGACCGAGAGCGTCAGCGAGTCGGCCGGCGCGTCAAACGGGTAGCCCCGCAGCACGACCGTCAGCGCATCCTCGAACACGAACCCGGCGGGCGGTGCGTAGTTCCCCTGCCGGAGCCCCTCGTCGGGGAAGTAGCTCGACTGGAGCCAGCGCACGTTCCCCCCGTGGTTGACGTACTGCTTGAACGTCGCTCCGCAGTCCTCGACGGAGCCCATGTCGAGCTTGAAGCTCTTGAACGTCCGCGTGCCGACGTAGGACATCGTGGAGTAGTGGTAGTCGTAGTTCTCGGTGGGGATGTCCTCGCAGAGGTGGTGCTTGAACACCTCCTGGCCCCGGTTGTCGGAACTCTTGGTGAAGGTCGGCTCGGTGTCGGTGACCTCCTTGTTGGTGTAGATCGTGGTGGTGTACCGCCGGGGCTTGCCGT
>CAZKRE010000197.1:0-6065 GCA_964555075.1 uncultured Phycisphaeraceae bacterium | reverse complement strand
ACCGCCTCGAGCAGGTCCTCAAGACCCTGACCTACCGCGAACGCGAGATCATCAAGCTCCGCTACGGCATCGGCGACGGCTACACCTACACCCTCGAAGAGGTCGGCCGGATCTTCAAGGTCACCCGCGAACGCGTCCGCCAGGTCGAAGCCAAGGCGATCCGCAAGCTGCAGCACCCGGTCCGCAGCCGCAAGCTCGTCGGCTTCCTCGATGGCAGCTTCGAGGAAGAGGCGTAAGCGCCCGCCGGGATACGTACCCACCCCGCAACCGCCGCACGATCGTCGTGCGGCGGTTGTCGTTTGGGACGGCGCGCAGTGCGCCGCTCAGATCGGCGTCGCCAGCCGGTCGCGGTCGGCGGGCGACAGGTCGGAATACACCGGCGCGTCGTACGGCAGGGTCGACCGCCTCCGCGGGACGTCCCGCGACCCCTGCCGCCGATCGTCCTGCACCCACCGGGCGACGAGCACGTCGAGCGCGGTGATGCCCAGCACCATCGCCGTCGCCACCGCCAGCCCGCCGGGGTTGCGGGTGCGCGACGCCGCGGCGCCCAGGAGCGCCAGGTCGAGCGCATCGCCCGCCACCCGCGACCAGAGGCCGGCCGCCATCGTGTCGGTCGGGCCGTCCTGCGACAGGATCGTCAGCCCGCTGGCGATCTCGCGCAGGCCCATCGCCCGCAGCAGCGTCGTGTGTTCGCACTCGCAGACGCCGAGCTGACGTTCAACGAGGTGCGGCGCCGCGATCTCGGTGAGCCCGATGCCGATGCTCGCCCAGCCGAGCATCCGTGCGGCTTGTGTGTTGTCCATGGCGGGTCTCCTCAGGCCGCGGCGCCGTTGGCGCGGCGGCCGCCTCAGGCCGCGTCGGCCCACGGGTCGAGCACGATCTTGATGCAGCCGTCCTGCTTCTTGTTGAAAATCTCGTACCCGTGCGGCGCCTGGTCGAGCGGCAGCTTGTGCGTGATGACGAAGCTCGGGTCGATCTCCCCCTTCTGCACCCGGTCCATCAGGATCGGGATGTACTTGTGCATGTGCGTCTGGCCCGAACGGATCGTCAGCGACTTGTTCACCACCGCCCCCATCGGGAACTTGTCGGGGAACCCGACGTACACGCCCGGGACCGAGACCGTGCCGCCCTTCCGGCAGCAGTTGATCGCCTGCCGCAGCGCGTGCGCGCGATCGGTCGCCATGAAGGTGGCTGACTTCACCTTGTCGTAGAGCGCGTCGAGCGTGCTCCCGTGCGCCTCCATCCCCACCGCGTCGATGCAGGCGTCAGGCCCCCGCCCGCCCGTCATCTCGTAGAGCCGGTCGTAGATGTATTCGTCGTGCATGTCGATGGTGATGGCGCCGGCCTGCTCCGCCATCCGGAGACGCTCCGGCACCATGCTGCCGTCGTCGATCGCGACGACGCGCTCCGCCCCGAGCATGAACGCGCTGCGGATCGTGAACTGCCCCACCGGCCCGCAACCCCAGATCGCCACCGTGTCACCCGGCTGGATGTCGCACTGCTCCGCCGCCATGTACCCCGTCGGGAAGATGTCGGTCAGGAAGACAACCTTGTCATCCGGGAGCCCGTCGGGCACCTTGAAGAGGCCCACGTCCGCGAACGGCACCCGGGCATACTGAGCCTGCCCGCCCGCGTAACCGCCCATCATGTGCGAGTAGCCGAACATCGCGGAGGGCGTGTAGCCCAGCGCCGCCTCCGCGACCGCCGCCTTCGGGTTCGTGTTGTCGCAGCAGCTCCAGAGCTCCCGGCGGCAGAAGAAGCAGCTCCCGCACGCGATCGTGAACGGCACGATGACCCGGTCGCCCACCTTCACCCGGTCCGTCTTCACGCCCGACCCGAGTTCCACGACCTCCCCCATGAACTCGTGCCCCACGATGTCGCCGGGCGCCATCGCCGGGTTGAACCCGTCATACAGGTGCAGGTCCGACCCGCAGATGCACGTCGACGTGACCTTCACGATCGCGTCGCGGGGGTTGAGGATCTTCGGGTCGGGAACGTTCTCGACCTTCATGTTGTAAGGGCCGCACCACGTGACTGCTCGCATCGTTCTCGCTCCGGTTGTTCGTGGATTCGTCCGCGCCGCCGATCACCCGCACGAGCAGTTGCCCCGCGGCTGCCCCTCCGTCGTCGGCACTTCCCCCGTCTCGAGGTACGCCTTGAGCCGACGGAGGTCCTGCTGCATCTGCCCCCGCGGGTTGCTGCCCGTCGCCTTCGCCAGCGCCACCGCCAGAACGCCGCCCAGCGGCTTGTACTCCGCGTACGCCCGGACGAGCGTCCCCCGCCCGGCCGGCTCCTCGATGAAGTCGACGTGGCCGCGCGTCGTCACCACCGCGCCTTCCTCGCTCTCCCAGGCGATCCGCGTCCCCGGCTGATCGTCCGTCACCACCGCGACCCACTCGACGCTCGGCCCGACGTGCCCCGGCGTCGTGTTGACCACCCACCGCGTCCGCCGACCATCCTCGTCGAGCTTCTCGACCTTCTCGATGCCCGACATGACGCGCGGCAGGTTCGTGAAGTCGCGGTAGAAGGCGTAAACGTCCTGCCGCGGCCGGCCGATGCTGATCGCCGCCGTCGCTTCCACGCCCCGCGTGAACGGGTTGCCGAGCCGACCCGCGTCCTTGCCCACGCCCGCCGCGTCGTAGGCGGGGCAGTAGCCCGTCGCCCCGCGGTGGAGCAGCGCCGCCCCGGCCCCCGCGAGCACCACGCCGCCCAGCACCGCCCCGGGCGTCCGCCGCTGCCCCGCGACGGTCAGACCCGCCAGAGCCAGCGCACCGCCCATCACGGCAGTCATCATCCGCTCGCCCGGGCCAACGTTCACGGCGTCATCGTGTCGCCGACGCTCATGGCCTGTGGATTCCAAGTCGCCCCGCGTGCCGCGATCGATCGTGCTTCGGCTGTCGGTGAGTGTGGACATCGGTCGGTCTCCTCCGCGGCGTGCCTCGCCGCGTGTGCCCGACTCTACGCGTCACAACCCGCCCGTTTCGCCGATCCCGCCGCCGACCACCCACTTTCAGGCGAATCCCGGCGTTCCCGCCCGGCGTGTCCCCGGCCCGCCCCGCCCCCTGCAAGCGATCCCCTACAGCGACGAGATCCGCTGCGCCCGGTCCTCCGCGATCAGCGCCCCGACCACCTCATCCAGCTCCCCCGACATCACCTCTCCCAGGTTGAAGCTCCGCCCCTCCAGCCGGTGATCGACCACCATGTTGTCCTTCCACCGGTAGGTGCGGACGCGCTCGCTCCGCCCGCCCGTGCCGATCATCGTCGACCGCTGCTCCCGCCGCTCCGCATCCTTCTGCTTCTGGTAGTGCTCGTAGACCCGCGCCCGCAAGAGCGCCCACGCCCGCTCCCGGTTCTGCTGCTGGCTCTTGCTCTCCTGCATCCGCACCTCGATCCCGGTGGGGATGTGCACCATCTTCACCGCCGTCGCCACCTTGTTGACGTTCTGCCCGCCCGGGCCTTGCGACGTGGTGATGTCGATCTTCACGTCACCGTCGGGGATGACCAGGTCGACCTTCTCCGGCTCGGGCATCACCGCGACCGTGGCCGTGGACGTGTGGACCCGGCCCTGGGTCTCCGTCGCGGGCACCCGCTTGACGCAGTGGACCCCGCTCTCGTAACCCAGCCCCTGCCACACCGCCGGCCCCTTCACGTTCGCCATGGCGCTGCGGATCCCGCCCTGGTCCCCCGGCGAGACCTCCATCAGGTCGAAGCCCCACCCCTTCTCCGCCGCGTACCGCTGGTACGCCTCGAGCAGCTCCCCCGCGAACAGGGCCGCCTCCGCCCCGCCCGTCCCCGCACGCACCTCGAGGATCACGCTCCCCACCGCCCGGTCGTCCGCCGTGACCAGCTCGTTCGTCGCCTTCTCCATCAGGCCCGCGGCCTGCTCCCGCAGCTCCGGCAGCTCCATCGCCGCCAGCTCCGCAAGCTCCGCGTCCTCCCCCGCCGCGACGATCGCCTCGTTGTCCCGGATCTGCGCCCCCAGCTTCCGCCACGCCCGATACGTCTCCACCAGGTCGAGCATCGCCGACCGTCGCACCGACAGCTCCCGCACCCGCTCGTGGTCGCCGAGCACGGCCGGGTCTTCCAGCTGCGCCTCCAGTTCGTCGAACTGGCGGGACAACTCCTCGAGCTTGCCGATCAGTCGGTCCTGCTGTTCAGCCATATCTCACCGTTGCAACCCCGGCCCGCGCAGCAAGGCGCATGAAGAAGCCCACGGCGTCCGACCGTGGGCTCTCCCAAGTATGCCAACGCGCGCCGCTACTTCTTCTTGAAGTAGTTGCCCGCGAACTTCTTCTGGAACTTCTCGACCCGGCCCGCCGTGTCCAGGAACTTCTGCTTGCCCGTGTAGAACGGGTGCGAGGCCGACGAGATGTCGACCTTCACCATCGGGTACTCGTTGCCGTCCTCCCACTTGACCTTGTCGTTGGTCTTGATGGTCGAGCGGGTCAGGAACGAGACGCCCGCGGACACGTCCGTGAAGACGACGGGGCGGTACTCGGGGTGGATGCCTTCTTTCATGGTGGTCAACCCGTAGGGGGTGCTTCGGAAGCGCGTCGCCGCGGGGGTCGCGCGAGCCGAGTAGTGTAAACTCCCCCGCCTCGCCCTGCAAACCCACCGCGAACCCCCGCGCGCCCGACAGGCCGCGCGTGTCCGCCGCCCCGACCAAGGACCCCCCGTGGACATCTACCTCAACGGCCAACTCGTCCCCCCCGCCCAGGCCCGCGTCGGCCTCGACGACGCCGGGCTCCAGCACGCCGTCGGCCTCTTCGAGACCATGGCCTCCTACCGCGGCAACGTCTTCCGCCTCCAGGCCCACCTCGACCGCCTCGCCCGCTCCGCCCGCGAGCTGGGCCTCGCCTCCGACCTCGACACCGCCGCCCTCGCCGAGGCCGTCCGCAAGACCATCCGCCACAACCAGATCGACCGCGCCCGCATCCGACTCACCCTCACCCCCGGCAGCGTCTCCCTGCTGCGCCCGCAGGAGGGGACGACCCCGCAGCCCACCCTCGCCGTCGTCGCCACCCCGCCCATCCAGTACGACCGCGCCTACTTCGAGCGCGGCGTCACCGTCGTCATCGCCGGCCCCGCCGCCAACCCCTTCGACCCCATCGCCGGCCACAAGACCCTCGCCTACTGGTCCCGCCTCCGCACCCTCCGCGACGCCGCCGCCGCGCCGGGCGGCGGCGCCGCCGAGGCCATCTGGCTCAACATCACCAACCACCTCGCCTCCGGCGCCATCAGCAACCTCTTCCTCGTCAAGGACGGCACGCTCCTCACCCCCTTCGCCCGCGGCGAGGAACTCCCCGAGGCCCTCCCCGCCCCCGTCCTCCCGGGCATCACCCGCGCCGCCGTCCTCGAGGTCGCCGAGAGCCAGCACGTCCCCGTCGTCAAACGGATGCTCACCGTCGAGGACCTCCTCGACGCCGACGAGGTCTTCCTCACCAACTCGAGCTGGCTGATCCTCCCCGTCGCGAAGGTCGAGAAGAAGGCGATCGGCGCCGGCAAGGCGGGCGACCTCACCCGCGCCCTCCGCCAGGGCCTCGCGGCACTCATCGCCACCGAAACCGGCGTAAACCCCGAAACCTGACCCGACCCCCGGCGACCCCCGGCGACCCCCGGTGACCCCCAACCCACCCCCGCCCGCCCGCTGGCGTTCCGCCACCCACCCCCTCCTCCTTCAGGCTGCTTTAGCGTCCAAATCCCGGTGTGACAGGGCTTTATCGATTGGCGTAGCCCGTGGCGGTGCGACAGTCCCGCCACGCCGCGCCCAACTGCGCAACCCCAGGCAGCGACACCACTTGGACCCCATCGCGGCACCCCCGGCCGTGGCTCACTACGCCACGTTACGCCAAGCCGAGCCAACCCTTGCTCATGCCCTCCCGCCATCGTTCTAAGGATACTGAACACCGACCGAAAAGGCAATCATCGACGCCCACGCTCGACCGCCGACACGGATGCCCTCATCCGCCGCAGCTCCCTACGCCGCCCCCCCCCCGGCATCCTCACCTCACGACACTTGTTTCAGCGGCGATCGCCTTAGCTCCCTCTCCCAGCGGCTTTAGCCG
>CAZKRE010000196.1:2151-6200 GCA_964555075.1 uncultured Phycisphaeraceae bacterium | reverse complement strand
CTAACCCCGCAGCGGGTTGAGCACGTCCGGCAGGCGCTCCGCCAGATCGCGTGCGAGCAGGCCCGCCCGCCCGTGCCGCTCCGCCCAGGCGTCGGCGGCGGCGCCGTGGGCGTGCGCCGCGAGGACGGCGGCGTCGAACGCCTCCATCCCCTGCGCCAGGAGCGACGCCAGCACGCCCGTGAGGGTGTCGCCCGTGCCGGCGGTGGCGAGCGCGGGGTTCCCCGTGTCATTCAGAAAGACGCGGGAGCCGTCGGCGACCACCGTCCGGTTCCCCTTCAGCACGACGACCGCGCGGTGCGCATCGGCGAGGGCGCGGGCGGCCACCTCCCGCTCCGCCGGGTTCGTGGGGCTGTGGCCGATGCCCAGCGGCTCGGCCAGCCGGCGGAACTCGCCCGGGTGCGGGGTGAGGACGAGCGGCGCCCCCGACGTGTCGGCCGGCCGGGGCCGACCGGTGCGGGCGAGCAGGTTCAGGCCGTCGGCATCGAGCACCACCGCCCGACCCGACGCGAGGAGGGCGAGCACGAGTTGCCCCGCCTCCTCCCGCTGCCCGATGCCCGGCCCGATGGCGAGCACCGCCGCGCGATCCGGGTCGGCCCCGTCGATGGCGCGCAACTGGGCGGCGCAGTCGCCCGCGAGCTCGATCCCCGTCGCGCTCGGCTCGAGCGTGATCGCCAGCCGCAGCACCCCGAGCGGCGCGGCGATCTTCACGAGCCCGGCCCCCGCGCGGAAGGCGGCGGTGGCGCAAAGGGCGGGGGCGCCGATCATCGTCTCGCTGCCGCCGACGACGATCACCGTGCCGAACGTCCCCTTGTGGGAGTCCGCCGGCCGCGGCGGGGCGGGTGGGATCACGGTCACGCGGTTCGGTTCGGGCACGCGCGGAACTCCGGGACAGGGGGGCGGCAACGGTCAGGGCGCGGCGGCTCCGGCCGGGGCGTCCGCCCCCGCCGCGACGATCTTCACCTCCAGCACGCCCAGCAGCGGCGCCAGCTCCACCAGCTCGTTCGTGATCCGGTCGTCGTTGAGCGTCGAGACCGCGATCGTGATGTGCGCCGCGTCGTAGCCGTTCATCGCGGGGTCCGGCAGGGTCGCGTCGAGGTCGACCCACCGGCCGCCGTCGCCCGCGTCGATCCACGCCTGCGTCCACATGTGCCCGCCGAGCACGTCCCGCTCCCCGATGAACTCGTCGACGTAGAGCAGCCCGCTCGCGGTGCGGCTGGGGATGCCCGCGCCGCGGAGCAGCGCCGCGAGCAGCACCGCGTGCTCGCTGCAGTCGCCCTCCCTCGTCCGCGCCACCTCGCTCGCGGTCGCGAAGCCGACCGCCAGTGTCTTCTGGTCCATGTGGTCGTGGACGAACCGCCGCAGCCGCAGCGCCTTTTCCATCGGCGGCAGCGACGCGTCATCGCCCGGCAGCGCCCCGGCGACGAGCGCCCGCACGGCCTCGTCCTCGTGGTTGAGCATCGTCGACGCCGCCAGGTGTTCCTCGCCCGGCACGTCCGCCTCCGGGTTCACCGGCGACGACAGGTCCACCACCACCCGCGCCGTCCGCTCATCCCCCCAGACGACCCGCTGATACCCCGTCCGCGGCAGATCGACCCGCATCTCCCGCTCCCCCGGCTTCACGGCCACCTCGTACACCGCCTGCGTCAGCTCCCGCGGGTCGTCCACCTCCACGCTCCCCGCGCCCGGGTGGATCATCAGCGCCGCGAGCACCTCGGGCGGGTCCAGCTCCGCCTTCGCCAGCGTCTCGTCCGCCGCGATCATCTCGATGTCCATCCCCGGCATGATCGACACCCGCGTCTTGAGCGTCCGCCCGTCCGCGTCGACGTACTCCCGCATCGTCACGCCCGGCATCGACGCCAGCGTCGCCTCCCACACGACCGCGGGCGCCGTCCTGCCGAACACCTCGACCGGCTGCTCGCCCACGACCCGCATCCGCGCCTCCATCGGCTGGATGCCCATCGACAGGTCCAGCGTCCGCACGCGGATCTCTTCCGCCTCCTCCGCGATCTGCCGCTCGACGTGCCGCTGAGCCGCCGCGGGCGTCAGCCACTCGCCCTCGATCGGCGGCAGCGTCTTCGTCTGCTCCCGCGTCCCCTGGCGGGTCGTGTTCTCGATCCCCGTCTCGGTCCACCGGTACCGGTTGACCACCGCCATCGCCCCCATCTTCATCGACGACTCCGCCGCCACCGGCCGGCCGTCCGGCGTCTCCTCGAACCGCTGCGACTGCTCGATCTCCATCGCCACCGGGCCCCGCCGCAGCGCCAGACGCAGCTCGCTCGTCGTCTCGATGTGCCCGTCCCCCGTCGGCCGCTGCGTCATGTGCGCCCAGCCGGCCCGCTGGTCCTGGAGCGTCAGCACGAACCACCGGTCGAACGTGCCTCCGGCCGCCCCCTCCGCCGCCGCCCCCGGCGCGAGCGCCACCGGGAGGAGCAGGAGACCGAGCAGCCACGCCGGGAACCACGATGCAGGCTTCATGCGGGGATTGTACCCGCTCGCCCCGCCGCCCAAGCCTGTTCAGGACGCCCCGCTCGCGCCGTCGGCCGCCGCGGCGGGCGCCCGGGTCGCCTCCGCCTCGATCGCGCTCCGCAGCTCCGCGAGCCGGGCCGGCGGGTAGAGGGCGAAGCACCAGTCCCGCTTCCGCGCCACCGCCGCGTTCGCCATGCCCACCCGCGCCCGCTCGACCGCCTCGTCCGCCTCCCGGATCGCCGCCGGCCTCCCCTCCGCCAGCGCCCGGTTCACTCGTTGCAGCTCGCGGAACGCCGCCCGCCGGCGCAGCCGGTCCCTGTCATCATCCATGTGCGCGAGCAGCCACCGCTTCCGCTCGACAAGCCCCCGATCCCCCTCCGCCGGCGGCAGCAGGCGGTCGATGTTGTGCGGCAGGTGGTGGCGGCGCCACGTCGCGCGGGTCAGCTCCGCCCGGTCCGCGACCGGCGCGGCCAGGTCGAGGTACACGTCCGCCGACACCACCGTCCGCGGCGCGGCCGGCGCCTCCTTCAGCCACCCGCGCCACCAGTGCTCCATCGCCTCGTCGTACAGCCCGCCCCCCGTGCCGTGGATGAACAGGTCGCAGATCGCCGTCCGCATCACCGCGCTCAGCAGCAGCGCCTTGGGCGCGAGCCACCGGTCCAGTTCCTCGATCGGCGTCCCGTCCTCGTACGTCAGCAGCGCCGGCTCGTCCGCGAGGTCCGCGAACACCCGGCGACGCGGCCTGCCCCACCCCAGTTGCCACAGCGGCAGCTCCACCCGGTCCCGCTCCTCGATCAGCCGCCCGACCCCCGCCCCCGGCACCGCCGCCACCGCCCGGTTGTACGCCCGCACGCACCGGCGGGCGTCCCCCAGCACCCGCTCCACGATCGCCTGCGCCCCGATCTGCCGCAGCAGTTGGCTCGAATAGGCGAACGGCACGTCCCCCGTCCACGGCCGCATCAGCGTCGCGGTGAGCTCGCCGACCTGCTCCGCCAGCGACCGCGGCGCATCGCTCAGCCGGCCCGCCGCATCACGCAGCGCATCCAGGCTCGCCGCCAACCCCCGCCGCTGCGACGCCGCCTCGACCCGGCGGCGCAGCTCCTGCCGATCCACCGGCGGCTGGCACCCCGTGGGCACCCCCGCGTCCGTCTCCCCCAGCCGCAGCGTCTCCACCCGCAGCCGACCCCCCTCGACAATCGGCAGCGCCACCTGCATCGCCTCGTGGACGTCGTGGTCCACCACCAGGTGCAGCGTCCGCGCCCCCGGAGCCCCCGGAGCCGCCGCCACGACCATCGCGATGTCCTTCGCCAGGATCCCCGGGTGCCACAGCCACGCCTGGTGCCCCGTCGCGATCAGCGGCGACCGGTCGGCCACGCCGCCCACGCGCCACCCGCTCATCGCCGGCTCCATCCGCAAACGCATGCGAGGGAGGATACTCACCTCTAAGGAAAGCAGGAAAGCAGGAAAGCGGCAAGGGGCCGGGGGGCCGGGGGTCCGGGGGGGGGGCGGGGGTGCCACGGCTTGAGTCGAGTGCAACGAGACCAAGCCGTGCCGACCGTCCCCAGACGCCCGCACCCTCGGGT
>CAZKRE010000196.1:0-2051 GCA_964555075.1 uncultured Phycisphaeraceae bacterium | reverse complement strand
TCGCTCCCGCACTCGCTCGGGACGGCGAACTTCTCGGGGAACTTCGCCAGTTCCCGCTCGAACACGCCCAGGTAGTGGTTCAGGCGGATCTCCGGGTCGTCCAGCGGCCCGCCGAACGAGCGGTTGAGGTCGTTGTAGATCAGCCGGATCGGCACCTCGCGGACCCGCAGGTCGTGCGCCACCGCCTGGACCCAGAACTGGATCGGCATCGCGTACCCGTCCACGCTGAGGCTCAGCTTCTTCAGCGACGACACGCGGAACGCCTTGAACCCGCAGAACGCGTCGGTGATGCCCAGGCCCAGCCGCCCGTTGAGCATCGTCGTGATCTTCCCGTTGATCGCCCGCCGGTCCGCCGGCGGCAGGTCGTCCCCCGGCGACTGGTGGCTGTACCGCGTCCCGCTCAACAGGTCCGCGTCGTCCTCCTCGATCGCCCGGAAAAAGTCGGGCAGGCTCGCCGGCTCGTGCTGCTCGTCGCAGTCCATCGTGATCAGCCAGTCGTACCCGTAACAGCTCGACCAGCGGAACGCGTCGCGGATGCTCCGCCCGTACCCCCGGTTCCGCCCGTGCCGGATCACGTCCACCGGCAGCTTCGCCAGCAGGCTCGGCGTGTCGTCCGTCGAGCCGTCGTCGATCACCAGCACGTTCTCGGCGTACTTCTGAACCTCCGACAACACGCGGATCACGTGCTTCTCTTCGTTGTAAACGGGGATGGCGACCAGGGTTCGCAAAACGGGCTCCTTCGCACCGGACACGCCGGCCGGTTTCATCATAGCCCCGAGCCCGGCCCCGCGGTCACCCCCGGAATCAACCCACGGACCCACCCCCGGACTCACCCCCCCCCCCCGGGGCCGCATCCGGCGCTTCCAAAGGTTCCGGGGGTTGTGGGACCCGCGGCGGCACGTGTCGCAGGGGCTGAGACATCGGTCCGACGGGTTGAGACCCATGTCCGAAGAGCCCGGACACGTGTCCGAAAGGCCTGGACACGCGGCACGGGACCCCGGGGCACGCGGCCCGGGAGCCGGGACACCCTGCCCGGAACCCGGGACACGCCGCCCGGCGGCCGGGACAGGCCCCCCCGGACTCGCGGCAGCGGACCCCGAGCTCCCACGGGGGGATTAGCTCCGCGACAGGGCCACGAGCTGCGCCACCGATAACTGCTCCGGCCGCATGTCGGGCGTGACCCCCTCGGGCAGCGCCCGGTCGCGGCCGAGGATCGTGCCCAGTTGCTTCCGCCGCTTCGAGAACAGCGTGTGCAGCAGGGCGGAGAGGTTCCGGGGGTCGTCCGTCAGCGGCTCCGCCCGCCGCGTCAGCTTCACCACCGCCGACTGCACGTCCGGCGGGGGCCAGAAGCAGCCGGCGGGCAGCACCGCCACCCGCTCGACCTCGCAGAGCGCCTGCACGATCACCGTCAGCGGCCCGTAGTCCTTCCCCCCGTGCTTCGCCGCGAGCCGGTCGGCGACCTCCCGCTGCACCATCACGATCGCCACCGCCATCCCCGGGAACCCCACCGCGAGGTTCACGATCAGGGGCGAGGCGACGTTGTAAGGCAGGTTCGCGATGAGCTTGAAACCCCCGTCCCCCAGCAGGCCCACGAGCTCGGGGTTCAGCTCGTGCTTGCCTTCCAGCACGTCCGCCATCAGCAGCGTGAACCGCCCGCCGTGGGGGGCCAGCCGCTCGCGGAGGATCGGCTCGAGGTCCCGGTCCACCTCGACGGCGAGGACATCCGCGCCGGCTTCGAGCAGCCGCTCCGTCAGCGCCCCGGTGCCCGGCCCGACCTCGAGCACCCGCTCGCCCGGCCGGACGTCCGCCGCGTCGAGGATGCGGCGCATCTGGTTGCCATCGTGGAGGAAGTTCTGCCCGAACCGGTGCTTGGGGCGCAGCCCGTGCGCCGCGAGGAGGGCCTTGATGTCGCCGAGCGTCTGGGCCATGGGCCGATGATAATGCCGCGGTCCCGGCCTCACCCGCCGTTCGCCGTCACCGTCTCGACCCACGTCCGGGCCATCAGCGCGTGGCCCGCGAGCGACGGGTGGACCCCGTCGGCGGCCCAGTAG
>CAZKRE010000195.1:0-6283 GCA_964555075.1 uncultured Phycisphaeraceae bacterium | reverse complement strand
GGGGGCGTCGCCGAGGGCGAGGGGCGGGTAGGGGGCGATCCAGGGCGCGAGGAGGGCGACGGCGACGTAGGCGGCGAGCACGGCCGCGGCGATCGCGGCGGGGGCGGGTCGGCGGGATGGCAGGAGCGAGTGGATCATGCCGAACGGGTCCGCGGGTCGAGCCAGCCGTAGAGGAGGTCGACGACGAGGTTGACGCCGACGAACGTGGCGCCGATGAGCAGGACGATCCCCTGGAGCAGGGGGTAGTCGCGGTCGCCGACCGCGCGGAGGAGCAGCCGGCCGATGCCGTTGAGGCTGAAGACTTCTTCGATGACGACGGCGCCCGCGAGCAGGTAGCCGACCTGAACGCCGACGATGGTGAGGATGGGCAGGAGGGCGTTCTTGAGGGCGTGTCGGCCGAAGACGGCGCGTGGGGGCAGCCCCTTGGCGTGGGCGGTGCGGACGTAATCCTGCCCGAGCGTCTCGAGCATCGAGGCCCGGGTGGTCCGGGCGACAACCGCGACGACGGCGAGCGCCAGCGACAGCACGGGGAGCACCATGTGCCGCAGGTTGCCCACGGGGTCTTCGGTAAGCGGGACGCTCCGGCCGCCGGGCAGCCAACCGAGCCACAGCGCGAACACGAGGATCAGCAGCGTCCCGAGCCAGAAGCCCGGCAGCGACAGGCCGAGCACGCCGCCGGCGCTGACGAGGTGGTCGCTCGCCCGGCCGCGGCGCATGGCGGCGAACACGCCCGCGGGCACGCCGACGGCGACCGCGACGAGCAGCGACAGCGTCGCCAGTTCGATCGTCACGGGCAGCGCCGACGCGATCTCGTGGACGACGGGGGTGCCGCCGATGCTCTCGCCCAGGTCGCCCCGCAGGACGCCGCCGATCCACCGGGCGTACTGCTCGGGCCAGGAGCGGTCGAGGCCGTACCGCTCGCGGACGGCGGCGGCCTCTTCCTCGGTGTAGCGCAGCCCGAGCAGCGCGGTGGCGGTGTCGCCCGGCGCGAGGCGCACGAGGACGAACATCAGCACCGACAGGCCCAGGAGCACGAGGATCGCCCCGCCCAGGCGTCTGAGGAGAAACGCGCCCATGTCGCCTACGGCTCCGTCTCGTTCACGAGCCAGGTCTCCCGCAACCCGAGCGTCGTGGCGGTGGGGTGGACGCGGTAGCCCCGCACCGTGTCCCGCCACGCGCTCGTGTGGTCGTTGAGGTAGAGGAACGCCATCGGCGCCTCCTCCGCGACGATCCGCTGGGCCGCGCGGTACAGCTCGGCCCGGCGGTCCCGATCGATCGAGTACCGCGCGTCGGTCAGCAGACGATCGACTTCGCCGTTGCGGTAGCCCTGCTGGTTGTACGCGCCGTCGCTGCGGAAGAGGTCGTACATCCACTCGTCGGGATCGACGAGCCCGACCCATCCGACGACGTTGAGGTCGAAGTCCCCCCCGCCGAGCATGTCGAAGAAGACCTGCGACTCGAGGGCCTGGAGCGTCACGTCGATGCCCGCGTCCTTGAGGTGCTGCTTGATCGCGGACGCGGCCTGGACCTGGTAGGGGAAGGCGGAGCCGACCTTGAGCGTCAGGGCGACGCGTTCGTGACCCGCGTCGCGGAGCAGCGCGCGGGCGCGGCCGAGGTCGCGGCGGGGGTAGAGCGAGAACCCGCCGTGCGCCCAGTGGCCGGGCGGGAGGTGGCCGCCGGTGAGGGGCGTCGCGCGCCCGAACTTGACGAGCCGATTGAGCTGGTCCCGGTCGATCGCGTGGGCGATCGCCTGCCGCACGCGGGGGTCGTCGAGCGGCGGGCGGCGGGTGTTCATCCCGACGTACTCCCAGAACGTCCCGGGCACCGAGGCGAGCACGACGGCCGGGTCGCGGGAGAGGACGACGGCGTCCTTCGGGCTCACGTCGGCGACGAGGTGGACTTCGCCGGTGCGGATCGCCGTGGCACGTGCGGTCTCGTCGGGGATCGGGCGGATGACGACGCCATCGAGGTAGGGCAGCCCCGGCTCGTGATAGCGGTCGTGCCGACGCAGGACGAGCCGCTGGTCCCGGCGCCACTCCACGAGCCGGAACGGGCCGCTGCCGGCGTCGATCTGGTCGATCCGCCCGCCGTTCGCCTCGACCAGCTCCCGGTCGAGGATCGCGTTCATCGGCTGGGCGAGGTAGCTCCGCAGCGACGCCAGCGGCTGCGACAACCGCAGCACGACCGTCCGCTCGTCCGGCGTCTCGATGGCGTCGACCGCGGCGAACTGTGCGGCCCGGATGCCCATCTCCCGGACCCGCTCGATCGAGAAGCGGGCGTCGTCGCTCGTCACCGGCCGGCCGGAATGGAACACCGCGTCGTCGCGGAGGCGGAGCGTGACCGTCCGCCCCTCATCCGACTCCTCGACCGACTCCGCCAGGTCGGGTTCGTAGACGCCCAGCCCCTCGTCGTAGCGGAGGAGCGTCGAGTAAAGGTTCTCGATCATCCGCACCGAGGCGGCGTCGGCGGCGGCGTGCGGGTCGAGCGAGCGGGCGTCGTCCTGCACCGCGAGGACGAGCGTCCCGCCCCGGCGGGGCTCGCCCGCTTCGGCCCCCGGCCGGGTGGGCGAGGTGGTTTCGATGTCGGCTCGCTCGCCGCACGCCAGCAGCCCACACAGCGACACGAGCAACAGCGCCAACGCCCGGGATGTGGCCGCGGCGGCGCGGGTCATGCGCCCCCTCCCGGCTGGTGAGTGGGGACGGGCGGGTGCTCGTTCTGCGGCTGCTCGGGCAGGCCGTCGATGGGTCCGAGGTCCCGCCGGTCCCGCCAGACGATCGGCGGGGTCCGCATGTAGAGCACGAGCAACTGCGCGAGCTCCATCAGCGACCGGATGTGCGTCCGCTCGTAGCCGTGCGAGGCGTCGCAGGCGAAGCAGACCAGGGCCGTGCGGATGTCGTTGCCCGACTCGACCGCGCTCGCGGCGTCGCAGCGGTAGTGGCGGAACACGTCGCGGGCGTGCTCGAGGCGGAACTGGCCCGCGAGCCCGAGCAGGCGGCGGGTCAGGTGGTAGTCGAACGGGCCGGTCTTGTCCGCCATCGCGACGGTGACGCCAAACTCCGACGACGCCTGCGACGGGCCGATCGTGGAGTTGTCGACCGCGACCATCTCCGCCACGTCCTGGTGCAGCGTCGTCGAGGCGCCGCTGCCGACCTCCTCGGAGACGGTGAAGAGCAGGTGGCAACTGATCGGCAGCGTGCCCGCGTGGCCGGTGATCGCTCGAGCGGCGGCGAGCACCGCGGCCACGCCCGCCTTGTCGTCGAGGTGGCGGGAGACGATGTAGCCGCTGGGCATGAACTCGGGCTGCGGGTCGACCGCGACGAAGTCGCCGACGTCGATCCCCAGCGCCCGCAGGTCCGCCGCGGCGGCGACGGGTTCGTCGATCCGCACCTCGACCTGGTCCCAGTTCACCGGCTGGGCGTCGACCTCATGATCGAAGATGTGGCCCGACGCCTTGAGCGGGAGCATCGTCCCTCGGAAGCTGCCGGTGTCGGTGAAGATCGTGACGCGGGCGCCCTCGGCGAAGCGGCTGGACCACGAGCCGACGGGGGTGACGGCAAGCCGGCCGGTTGGCTTGAGCTCGCGGACCATCGCGCCCAGCGTGTCGACGTGGGTGACCAGCGCCCGCTGGGGTGCGGCGTGCTCCCCCTTGAGTGTGGCGCGGATCGCGCCCCGCCGGGTGACCTGGTACTCGATCCCCATGCTGCCGAGCTCCCCGACCACCCGCCGAACCACCTCGTCGGTGTACCCCGTGGGGCTCGGAATCGCGAGCAGGTCCCGCAGGATGGAGACGAGGTACTCCTGGTCGATCGGCAGCGGGCGGAGCGTCGGGAAGATCTCGGCGGGCATCTAGCGGGACCTCGGGCGGTGCGTCGTCGACGGGAAGAGGAAGTCCACGAACCGCTCCGCCGTCGGCTGCGGCTCGTGGTTCGCCAGCCCGACGCGCTCGTTGACCTCGATGAGCCAATACGTCGGCCCGTCGACCGCGGGAACGATCAGGTCGAGCCCGGCGACGGGGATCTCGATCGCGCGGGTGGCGACGATCGAGGCCTCGGCCAGCGCGGGGTGGAGCTGCGCCGTCACGTCGTGAATCGTCCCCCCGGTGTGGAGGTTCGCCGTCCGCCGCACGTCGATCGCTTTGCCCGTCGGCAGGACGTCGTCGAGCTTGTGGCCGGCAAGGCGGACGCACCGCGTCGTCTCCTCGTCGAACGGGACGCGGCTCTCGCCCTCGGTCGCGGCCGCACGCCGCCGGTTGTACTTCTCGATCAGCTCCCGGACCGTGTGCTCACCCGTCCCGATCACCGTGGGCGGTCGGCGGACCGCGGCCGCGACGACCTCGCCGTCGATCACCACCACCCGCAGGTCCTCACCCGCGACGAACTCCTCCAGCACGACGTCCGCGGAGACCCGCTTGGCCGCTTCGATACCCGCCCGCATCTCCTCGACGGCGCGGATGTCGACGCTGATGCCCATGCCCTGCTCCCCCCGCGCGGGCTTGACTACGATCGAGCCGTGCTCCGCGAGGAACTTCTCGTCCCCCGTGTCGTCGGTTACGCCCCGCTGCGCCGGGACGCGGAGGCCCGCCCCCTCCATCAGCCGCCGCGTCACCCGCTTGTCGTCGCACCGGCTCATCGCGATGGAGGAGGTCAACTCCGACAGCGACTCGCGGCAGACGATCGACCGCCCGGCGGACGAGAGGCGGAAGTAGCCCGCCTCGACGTCGAGGACGTCCACGCGGATGCCCCGCCGACGCGCCTCATCGACGATGATCTTCGCGTAGATGTTGAGCTGCTTCGTCGGCTCGGGGACCATGAACAGCGGCTCGTTGATCGGGTTCTTGTGCTTCACGCAGAACACGGGTATCCGCTGGAACCCCAGCTTCTCGTAGAGCGCGATGGCCTGCTCGTTGTCGTGCATCACCGACAGGTCGACGTAGGCCCGGCCGCGGGCGAAGAGGTCCTCCACCAGCCGCCGCACAAGCCCCTCGCCCACGCCCGGGACGTGGCACTGCGGGTCCACCGCGAGGCACCAGAGGCTCCCGCCGTTCTCCGGGTCGCCGAACGCTCGCACGTGATCGACGCCCATCACCGCGCCCAGCACCTCGCCCGTCCGCACGTCCTCGGCGAGGAGGTACATCCGCGTCGGCTCGCCGAGCTGGTCGAGCACGAACGACGGGTCGGAGCTGACCATGTTCCGCGTGGCGTAGATCCGGTTGATCGCCTCCACGTCCGCCAGCGTCTCGACAACGCGGACGGTGAAGCCGGCCTCCGACGACTCGGGCGGCGCGTACCGCGCAGAGAGCACGCGGTAGGTGTGCGACGGGTCGAGGAACAGCCGATCCGGCGCCATCGCAAGCAGGACGTGCGGGTCCCGCAGGTAGATGGCGATGTCCCGCTTGCCCCGGGACTCGGCGCAGAGCGTCTCGACGATCGCCTCGTTGGTGGCGAAGGTGTGGCCGAAGATGAGCCGGCCCCAGCCGAGGTCGACCGAGACGTTCTGTCCCATCGCGTCCCGCCGTGCCGACGTCAGCGCCGGCGCCGCGGCCGCGCCCAGGGGCAGTCGGTGTCCGATGTGCTCCGCGGGTGGTTGCATCCCGATCTCCCGTCGTTAGATGCCCTGGACCTGCAACCAGTACTCCAGCAGCGCCACTTGCCAGAGCTTCGAGCCCCGCAGCGGCGTGATGTGGGCTTCCGGCTCGGCGAGGAGCTTGTCGACGTAGCCCCGTTGGAACACGCCCCGCTCCCGCGCCGCCGGCTGATCCAGCACGCCCCGCACGAGGTCGAGGTAGTCCCCCCGCAGGTACTTGAGCGCCGGCACGGGGAAGTACCCCTTCGGCCGGTCGATCACGTCCGCGGGAACGACGCCCCGCGCCGCTTCCTTCAGCACGTGCTTGCCGCCGGCCTTCTCCCAGTCCGCGAGGCTGCCGACCTTGAGTTCCGCCGGCACGCGCGCGGCGAGCTCGACCAGTTCATGATCGAGGAACGGCACGCGGGCCTCGAGCCCCCACGCCATCGTCATGTTGTCCACCCGCTTGACCGGGTCGTCCACCAGCATGACCGTCGTGTCCAGCCGCAGCGCCCGATCGATCGGCCGATCCGCGCCCGGGCGGGCGAAGTGGGCCGCGACGAATGCGCCGCTGTGGTCCTCGCCCACCAGCTCGGGGTTCAGCGCCTCGGCCAGTTCCGCGTGATCCCGGTCGAAAAACGCGCGGCGGTAGGTCGCCAGCGCCTCGTCCTGCGACGCTTCGAGCATCGGCGGGTACCAGTGGTACCCCGCGAACACCTCG
>CAZKRE010000194.1:0-6287 GCA_964555075.1 uncultured Phycisphaeraceae bacterium | reverse complement strand
AGACGTTCGGGAAGCTGCTGGGTCGCGGCGGCAACGGCCGGTAGATCGAGGTCGCCTCGTCCGCGAGGCCGCGTCTGGACAGCGGCCTTGCCATAGCCGAGCGGCCGGCGCGAGTGATGCACCTGGACCGCCGAGGGGTCGCGCGGGAAAGACCCCGAAGCCGCTCCATAGAAGCGACCTGAACAGCGTCGGCGCCGCCGTCACAAGTCCCCTCACCGCGTCCACCGGCTGTCTTCACGCGCATCCACGCGCGTATCCACACGCGCATAGAAAAAGGACGCGCATAAAAAAGGCTCGTCCCCTCAGGGACGAGCCGTAGGTCATTGAGGAGCTGCGCTACTCGACAGCTCCGTCGAGCCGCCTAACGCAGCTCGCTCCTGCGGATACAACAGTGCACTAGACCACCTCCCTTCGAAGAGCCACTTCCGGCCGTCGCTGGCACTCCGCGCTTTCGCCCGACCAAAGGCTACTGACCACGGTCCAGCCGCCGGACTCTCCACGCCTCGCGGCGGCCCGCGAGGCACAACGCCCGTAGCCCCGGGGATGAGGGGCATACGCTCGGCTACCCCGCTTGTCGGGAGGCTCCCGGGGTTTTCCCGCTTGCCTCGCCGAGTCGCCTGGGTGGCACCGTTATTATCGCATTGAGATCCGCGGAATCAATCGTTTTTCGGGAAAATTTCCCTCGGCTCGCGATCATCGGCCCCGCGCCGACGGCGCGGCCGGGGGAGCCGCCGACCGCTATGGCCGCCCGTGTTTCGGCACGTCGCTCACGTCGGCTTCACCGCCGGCTCTTCGGGCGCCGCGTGGGGGGCGGCGTCGCGGCGGCCTCGCTGGCCGAGTCGGCCGATCGCGTACGAGGCCCCCTGCACGAGCACGAAGAACACGGGCACGAAGACCGTCGCGAGGAACGTCGCCGCGAGCATCCCGCCGATCACGCCCGTCCCGATCGAGTGGCGGGCGGCGGCGCCTGCGCCGCTGGCCATCGCGAGCGGGACGACGCCGAGGATGAATGCCAGCGACGTCATCACGATCGGCCGGAACCGCAGCCGCGCCGCCTCGACCGCCGCCGCCCGCAGGGGCACCCCCTGCCGATACATCGAGATGCAGAACTCGACGATCAGGATGGCGTTCTTCGCCGACAGCCCCACCAGCGTCAGCAGGCCGATCTGGAAGTAGATGTCCTGCACCAGCCCGCGGAGCAGGATCGCGATCAGTGCGCCGCAGATGGCGAACGGCACCGCCAGCAGCACCGCGATCGGCAGCGACCAGCTCTCGTACTGGGCCGCCAGCACGAGGAACACGACGACCAGCCCGAACGCCAGCACGATCGGCGCCTGGTTGCCGGCCTTGATCTCCTGGTACGACGCGCCGCTCCACTCGTAGGCGTAGCCCGCGGGCAGCGTCTCCGACGCCACGTGCGCGATCGCCTCCATCGACTGCCCGGTGCTGTAGCCCACCTCGGGGGCGCCGCTGATCTGCACCGCGGGGAACCCGTTGAATCGGGTCACCACGTTCGGGCCGGAGCGGTAGCCGGCGGTCACCACGCCGGACAAGGGGACCATGTCGCCCTGGCTGTTGCGGACGTAGATCTTCTCGATGTCCTGCGGGCTGTCGCGGAACGCCGCCTGCGCCTGCATCTGCACCCGCCAGACACGGCCGAAGCTGTTGAAGTCGTTGACGTACAGCGCGCCGAGGTAGGTCTGCAGCGCCTCGAACACCTCCGAGACCTGCACGCCCATCACCTTGGTCTTTTCCCGGTCGAGGTCGACGAAGAGCTGCGGCAGGGTGACCCGCAGCGTGCCGCGGAGGGCCTGGAGCATCGGGTGCCCCTCCCCGGCGAGGAGGAAGTCATCGGCGACCGCCGCGAGCTGGGGCACCGTCCCGCCGCCACGGTCCTGCAACTGCAACTCGAAGCCCGCGCTTTGGCCGAGCCCCTGGATCGCGGGCGGGTTGAGCGCGAGGACCATGCCCTCGGTCATCCCGCCGAACCGCTCGAACGCGGCGCCGATGAGGTCCTGGGCGCTCTGCCCGGGTCCGGTGCGTTCCTCGAAGGGGATGAGCCGGACGAACATCGCGGCGGCGTTGGTGGCGTTGGTCCCGCCGGTGAGGAAGTCGAACCCCCCGAGCATCACGACGCCGTCGACGTTGGGCTGGTCGAGGTAGAACTGCTCGACCTGGCGGACGGCGTCGTCCGTCCGCTCGAGCGAGGCGCCGTCGGGCAGCAGGACGCTGGTGATGATGACGCCCTGGTCCTCATCGGGGAGGAACCCGGTGGGGATGGACTGGGAGAGTGAATAGGCGAGGTAGCCGAGCCCGCCGAAGAGCAGCATCGAGATGATCGCGTGGCGGATCGCGAGCTGGACGCTCCTGGTGTACCCGGAGGTGATCCACCCGAACCCGCGGTCGAACCAGCGGAAGAAGAACCACTTGTTCTCCGCGTCATGCCCCGGCTTGAGCAGCAGCCGGCAGAGCGCGGGGCTGAGCGTCAGCGCCACGATGCCGGAGATCGCGACCGAGACGGCGATCGTCACCGCGAACTGCTGGTAGAGCTGCCCCGTCAGCCCGCCGAGGAACGCCACCGGGACGAACACCGCGGAGAGCACCAGCACGATCGCGATGACCGGCCCGGTGACCTGTTCCATCGCCTTGATCGTCGCGTCGCGGATCGGGAGCTTCTCCTCCGCGAGGATCCGCTCGACGTTCTCCACCACGACGATCGCGTCGTCGACCACGATGCCGATCGCGAGCACGAGCCCGAAGAGCGTGAGCGTGTTGATCGAGAAGCCCAGCGCCAGCATCCCCGCGAACGTGCCGACGATCGCCACCGGCACCGCCAGCAGCGGGATCAGCGTCGCCCGCCAGTTCTGCAGGAAGACGAACACCACCACCAGCACCAGCAGCACCGCCTCGAGCAGCGTGTACACCACCTCCTTGACCGATTCGCTGATGAAGATCGTCGTGTCGTAAGGCACCGAATAGCCCACCCCCGCGGGGAAGGTGGTCGACGCGTCGTCGAGTTCGGCCTTCACCGCCTCCATCGTCGACAGCGCGTTCGCGCCGGTCTGGAGGTACACCAGGATCAGCGTCGCCGTCTCGCCGTTGACCCGCCCGAAGAGGTCGTAGCTCTGCGCGCCCAGCTCGACCTCCGCCACGTCCTTGAGCCGGACGATCGAGCCGTCGGCGTGGGCGCGGAGGATGATGTCCTCGTACTGCTCCGGCTCCGTCAGCCGGCCCTGCGTGAGCACCGGGAGCGTCAGCTCCACGCGGTCGCCGATCGGCCGCTGCCCGATCGTGCCCGCGGGGAAGACGGCGTTCTGCTCCCGGATCGCCGCCGCCACGTCCGACACCGTCATGTTCCGCAGCGCCAGCCGGTCCGGGTCGACCCAGATCCGCATGGCGTAGTCCTTGGTCCCGAACACGCCGGCGTCGCCCACGCCCGGCACCCGCCGCAGCCGGTCGAGCAGGTTGATCGTCGCGTAGTTGCTCAGGAAGACGTCGTCGTACTCGCCGCTCGAGGAGCTCAGCGCCACCACGCCCAGGATGCTGCTCGACGCCTTGATGACCGTGATCCCCTGCCGCGTCGCCTCCTGAGGCAGGCGCGGCTCGGCGCGGGAGACGCGGTTCTGCACCTCCACCGCGGCCAGGTCCTGATCGGTCCCGATCTCGAAGGTCGCCGTGACGTTCAGCGAGCCGTTGTTGCCGCTCGTCGAGCTGTAATAGATCAGCCCCGGGATGCCCGACAGCTCCTGCTCGATCGGCGCCGCCAGCGACTCCGCGACCGTCGTCGCGTCGGCGCCGGGGTAGTTCGCGATCACGCGGATCGTCGGCGGCGTGATCTCCGGGTACCGCGCGACCGGCAGCACCCAGATCGACACCGCGCCCACCAGCATGATGAGGATCGACAGCACGCTCGCGAACACCGGGCGGTCGATGAAAAACCGTGAAAACACGCGTATCTCCTGCCGCGTCAGAGCCGCGGCGATGCCTGGGCTGCCCCGTCCGTCGCCCCGTCCACCACTTCAACCGCGACCCCCGGCCGAACCTTCATCAGGTTGTCCACCACCACCCGCTCGCCCGGCAACAGGCCGCTCTCGATGATCCAGTGGTCCTCGTACCAGTCCCCGAGCCGCACCCCCCGGTTCTCCGGGACCCCCTCCTCGTTCACGACGTACACCGTCGCGCCCGTCGGGTTGTGCATCACCGCCTGCTGCGGCACCAGCAACGCCCCGGTCCGGATCGCGCCCCGGAGCGTCGCGTGGACCGACTGGCCCGGCGTGAGCAGACCCTCGGGGTTCGGCACGGTCGACCTGACCACCCGAGTCCCCGTCGACGGGTCCACCCGCACGTCCACGTAGTTGATCCGCCCGACGTGCGGGTACTCCCGCCGGTCCGACAGCTCGACGATCACGTCCAGCGTCGACAGGTCGGACGAGCTGATCTCCCCCGCCTCGGCCGCCGCCTGCCAGCGGAGCATCTCCGCCTCGCTCACCGAGAACCGCACGTAAATCGGGTCGAGCTGCGACACCACCGCCAGGAGGCTGTCCGCCCCCGGCGCGACGTACGCGCCCGCGTCCTTGTACGACTCGCCGATCACGCCGCGGATCGGCGTCCTCACCTCCGTGTAGCCCACGTCCAGCTCCGCCTGCGCGATCCGCGCCTGCGAGAGCTGGACCTCCGCCGCCGCGACCCGCTCCGCCGTCACCGCGTCGTCGTACTCCTGCTGCGTGGCCGCGTTGCGGGACCGCAACTGCTCCATCTGCTCGACGTCCTGCGCCGCCTGCGCGTGACGCGCTTCCGCCGCGGCGAGCCCCGCCCGCGCGACCTCGAGCTCCGCCCGGTACGACCGCGGGTCGATCCGATACAGCAGCTCCCCCGGCTCGACCGGCTCGCCCTCGCGGAACGCCTGCTCCTGCAGGAACCCGTCCACCCGCGCCCGGATTTCCACCACCTGCGACGCCTGCGTCTGGCCCAGGAACCGCGGCATGAGCGGCACCTCCGCCGGCTGCACGACCACCGTGTTCACCCGCGGCGGCGGACCCAACTGCGGCGCCACCGCGTCCGGGCCGTGCTCGGAGTAACTGAAGAAGTACCAGCCCGCGGCCACCACCACGAGCAGCAGCAACACCGCCACCCCTCGCTGAAGCAGGTGCATCGCCATCCGCGCCCGACTCCGCGATTCCCGCGTCCGTTTCGATTCACTCATCGGTTGTCTTTCCACCCCGGTCCTCGGGCCCCAGCAGCCCGTGGAACAATACGTCGATCACGTCGTCGGCCTGCTCTTCGAGCGTCCTTCTTCGGCCGGCGAAGTGGTTCGTGAAAATCACCCCGTAAAGCACGTTCCCGATCACGTCCTGCACCCGGTCCAGCGGCCGGCGGCGGAACCGCCCGCCCTCCATCAGCCCCCGCAGCACCGGCCGCCACCGCTCCCGCATCAGCTCGGAGTAGCGGAAGAACGTCGGCGTCCGCCGATCCTTGAACTCCGCCCGCTCCTGCATCAGCAGCTCAATGAACGCCGGGTTCTCCTCGAAATAGGCGAGGTACCCGCGGATGCCCGCCTTCACCTGCTCGATCGGCCCCATCCCGTCGAGAGGGACCACGGCCTCCGTCAGACCCCGCATCACAAAGTCCGCCGCTTCGCTGAACAGCTCCGCCTTGCTCGGGAAGTACCGGTAGAGCGTCCCCTTCGCGCAGCCCAACTCCGCGGCGACGGCATCGAGATCCGTCTGCGGGTAGCCGTGCCTCGCAAAGTGCTGGACGGCCACACGCAGGATCTCCACTCGCCTGCGCTTCGCGTGCTCGGTTTCGGGTGGGGGTGCACTCAGCGGGCTTGCCTCATGGTGACTGACGCGTCAGTCATTGTAGCCAACCCTTGCCTCAGCCGCCACGGCACACTCCAAAAAACGGGTGCCCCCACCCCTCCGCCCCCCCGCCGCACGTCAACGCCCCGCCGGCTCCGCCTTCGCGTACAGCACCTCGGGCGCCTCGGCGAAGTACTTGAAGAGCGCCGGGCACAACCACCCCTCCGCCCCCGTCGCCGGGTCGCGGTACCAGGTCCCCCCCGTCTCCGACCGCTGCCGCTCGAACCGCGTCGCCCCGGGGAACGGCGACGCCGAGAACAGCATCCGGAACCCCCCTTCCGCGCCCGGCACGTCGCGCACGAGCTCGTCGATCATCTCCGGCACCCCCGCCACGAACGGCTCCTTCACCAGCCCCGTCGCCGGGTCATCAAACACCCACGTCCCCGCGTGCCGGTAGGGCTGGATCACCATGATCTGATTCGCCATGGG
>CAZKRE010000193.1:0-6318 GCA_964555075.1 uncultured Phycisphaeraceae bacterium | reverse complement strand
CCTCGCCGCCGGCGCCCTCTACCTCCGCCCCCCACGCCGACCCTGAGCCCGCGAAAGGTCGGGGCTCCCCCCTCTGCCCCCTACCCCCGCAACCGCGCCACCTCCCCCAGCAGTTCCAGCGTCCGGCTCAGCGGCAGCATCGTCGCCGCGTCGCTCTGCGCCTTCCCCGGCTCCGGGTGCGTCTCGATGAACAGCGCCTGCACCCCCGCGACCACCGCCAGCTTCGCCAGCATCGGCGCCCGCTCCGGGCGACCCCCGCTCGCCGCACCCAACCCGCCCGGCTGCTGTGTCGAGTGCGTCACGTCAAAGCACACCGGCCAGCCAAACTCCATCATGTCCGCCACCCCGATGAAATCATTCACCAGCCGGTGGTAACCGAAGAACGTGCCCCGCTCCGTCAGCATCACGTTCCGGCAGCCCGCCTCCGTCAGCTTCACCACCACGTTCTTCATCTCGCCCGGCGAGAGGAACTGCCCCTTCTTCACGTTCACCGCGTGCCCCGTCTGCGCCGCCGCGACCAGCAGGTCGGTCTGCCGGCAAAGGAACGCCGGCACCTGCAGGAGGTCGATCCCCCCCGACGCCGTCGGCTGCGCGTGACCCGACTCGTGGATGTCCGTCGTCGATGGCACGCCCAACTCCCGCGCAATCCCGGCCACCAGCTCGACCCCCGCCTCCAGCCCCGGCCCCCGCTCGCTGTGGAGCGAGCTGCGGTTCGCCTTGTCGTAGCTCGCCTTGAAGATGTACCCGAGCCCAAGCTCCCGGCAGCGGTCGCGCACCGCCTCCCCCACACGCAGGCACACCTCCCGCGACTCCGCTACACACGGCCCCGCGATGATCGCGAGGGGTTGGTCCGGGCCGATCGTGACGCCACTGATGTTGATCGTTTGCATGGATGATCCGTTCCACAGCCGCTGCGAAAGCCTGAAACTAATAGCCGGCCGCCCCCACCATACCCTTGACGATCTGCACCCCCGCGCTGCACCCGAGGCGGTCGGCGCCCGCGTCGATCATCCGCCGGGCGTCGTCGAAGCTGCGGATGCCCCCGGACGCCTTCACCCGGAGCGGCCCGGCGTGCTTCTTCATGAGCTCCACCGCCTCGACGGTCGCGCCCCCGGCCGGGTGGAACCCCGTGCTGGTCTTCACGAAGTCGCAGCCCGACCGCCGCGCCGCCTCGCACGCCGCCGCGATCCGCCGCTCCCCCTCCGCCGCGTCCACCCCCGCCATCAGCGCCGCCGACTCGATGATCACCTTCACGACCACCTTCGGGTTCGCCGCTCGAACCCCCTGCACGAGTTCGAGAAACTCCGCCGTCGCCGCGCCGGTGTCGCAGGCGATCAGCGTCGGCAGGTGCGCGACGAAGTCCACCTCGTCCGCCCCGTCCTTCACGAGCGACGTCGCCTCGATCGCCTTCACCGTCGCCTTCATCGCCCCCAGCGGGAACCCCGCCACCGCGCAGGTCCTGACGCGTGAGCCCTTCAGCCCCGCCGCGACCCGCTTCGTGTACCACCCGTTGACGCACACCGACGCGAAGCCGTGTTCGCTCGCCTCGGCGACGAGCCGATCGATGTCAGCGGGCGCCGCCTCCGCCTTGAGCTGCGTGTGGTCGATCCGGGCGGCGAGCGTGGGTGATTCCATCGTCGATCCTTTGAAAAAACCGGGCGAGCGCGGCACGGTACTTCGCCTCGTCGACGATCGCCAGATCCAGGTGCCCGCCCCCCTCGATGACGACGATCTCGCCGTCTGGCGCGGCCCGCGCGATCGCCTCCGCCGACGCGATCGGGCAGAGCACGTCCTCCGGCCCGTGGAGCACGAGCAGCGGGCATCGCAGCTTCGCCGCATCCGCGGCCCGATCGAAGCCGAGCCCGCGGGTCGTGAGGTTCACGACGAGCCACGCGAGGGCGGTGAACGGCTGCGCCGGGAACCGCCGCCGCCAGAGGTGCCGCTTCACCGGCTCGACCCAGGTGCGGTACGGGCCGTCGGCGATCACGCCGCGGATGCGAGGGGCTGCCCCCTCTCCCCCCGCCAGAGCCACACCAGCCCTCTCCCGGGGGGCGAGGGGGCCGGAGGCCGCGCCGATCGCGACCACCGCGCCAAGCGAGTACCCGAACAGCACCACCCCGTTCGGCGCGTCGAGTTCTTCGAGGATCCGCCGCAGGTCGCGCTCGTCGCCGACCACCATGTCGGCGTGCCGCGTCTCGCTCTCGCCGTGGCCGCGGAGGTCGTAGACCAGCACCTCCCGCGCGTGGGGGATCACCAGCGGCGCCCACGTCATCGCCCCGTATCGCGAGTCGCCGAAGCCGTGGACGATCACCACCGTCGGCCCGTCGGGCCGGTCGCCCCCGATGAGGAAGCCCGGCGTCTCCCGCCCGTCCGCCAGCGTGAGCGTGACCTCCCGTCCGCCGTGGGGCATCGTCCCTTCCGGGTGCGTCGGCAGGCCCCGGCCCAGCGCCACGGCGTAGGTCTTCCGCGGCGGGTACCACATCGCCCCCACCAGGATCGCGGCGCCCAGCAGCACCACCAGCGCCGCGGCGATGGCAAAGAGCGTCAACAGTCCCAGGGGGTCAGGCAGCGGCACGGGGCGATAGCATACGAACCCGCCACCCCCATCACGTCACGCATCCGTTAGCCGCGGGGCTCGCCCCGCGCTCCACCGCCCCCCGCGCCGCCCAAGCGCGGCACGCTCCGCCGCCGTTCAGTCCTGGGTCCAGACGGTCGCGAGCCGGAACCGGCCGGTCTGGTCCTCGTGGACGGTGGGATCGACGTGGTCGATCCCGCCCATGAGGAACCCGCCGTTGCAGTCCTGGAGGCCGATCTGGTCGCCTCGCTGGTAGTTCCAGCCCACAACATCGTCCGCCGCGCGGTAGGCCTGCGCGCCGCAGCAGGCGCGCTGCTCCCGCGTCTCGTACAGCCGGATGGTGATCTGCTCCTTCATGCCCGATCGTAGGCCGACGACCGGCGGCGGTCCGGGGCTACACTCCCGGCATGACCGACCGACTCTCCAAGCTCCAGCAGCTCCACGACGCCGACCCCGCGGACACCGACCTGAGCTACATGATCGCGCTCGAGCACGCCAAGGCGGGGGACCACGACGCCGCGATCCAGTGGCTCGATAAAACCCTCGCGCAGGACCCCCACTACCACTACGCCTACTACCAGAAGGCCAGGACGTACGCGGCCATGAACCGCCACGACGAGGCGAAGCGGGTCATCGAGACCGGGCTCGACCGCGCCAACGCCAAGGGCGACGTCAAGGCCGCGAGCGAACTGGCGGGGCTCCTCGACTCCCTCGCGGGCTGATACCGTAGGCCCATGTTCGAACTCGCCGCGATCGTGTCGGGCCTGCTCCTGCTCGCCTTCGCCGTCCAGGCCGCCGCCGATGCGGCCCGACCCACGCCCGACCCCCGCGTCGACCGCATCCCCTACCGGCAGACGCCCCAGGTCGAGCTCGACCTGCTCGTCTACCGCCCGAACGACCTCCGCGACGACGACCGGCGACCCGCGGCCGTCCTCTTCCACGGCGGGGGCTGGAACCGCGGCTCCAATGCCCAGTTCGTCCCCCTGGCCGAAGACCTCGCCGCGCGCGGCGTCGTCGTCATCCTCCCGGCCTACCGCGTCAGCGAGCGCGACGGCACGACGCCCTACGACGCCGTGCAGGACGCCTTCGCCGCCATGCGGTACGTCCGCGCCAACGCCGCGGCGCTCCACGTCGACCCCGCGCGCATCGCGGCGGGCGGCAGCTCGGCAGGCGGCCACCTCGCCGCCGCGCTCGCCACCCTCACCGCCGACTTCACCCGCGACGCCGCCGATCCCCACGCCGACACCGACGCATCGCCCCAGGCGCTGATCCTCCTCAACCCCGTCTACGACAACGGCCCCGACGACGGCTACGGCCACAACCGCGTCCAGGACCGCTGGCGCGAGATGTCGCCCATGCACAACCTCCACGCCGGCATGCCCCCCACCCTCGTCCTCTGCGGCACGAACGACCCGCTCATCCCCGTCGCCACCCTCGAGCGGTGGCGCGACCGGCAGCGCGAGCTGGGCGTCCGCAGCGAGCTGATCCTCTTCGAGGGCGGCAAGCACGGCTTCCACCTGCCCACCTACGAGGGCGGGGCGAACTTCGAACGTGTGAAGCAGGAAGTCGCCGCGTTCCTCGCGTCGCTGGGATACGTCAACGGTCGGGACCGTTCTCCGCGGATCCCCGATGGCTCCGTGTAGACGCGCCCGGCTGCCGCCGATAGGATGGATATCCATTGTAGATCAAGGAGCAGCCCATGAAGACGAAGAGCGCACAGCCCCGGAAAGCCCGCGCGACGTCGCACCAGGTCAAGATCAGCCGGTGGGGCAACAGCCTCGCGCTCCGCATCCCCGCCGAGGCCGTACGGAAGCTGCACATCCGGGAGGGCAGCCTGGTGTCTCTCGCGACCGAAGAAGGAAAGATGACGATGGAACCGGAGACTGGGGAACTCACGCTCGACGAACTGTTGGAGGGGGTGACGCCTGAACGCGTCGGCGGCGAGATCGACTGGGGCCGACGCGTGGGGAATGAAGCGTGGTGAAACGCAAGGCGTACCTGCCGGAGCGGGGACATGTCTTGCACATGAACTTCGACCCGTCGGTCGGCGACGAAATGCCCGGCAAGCACTACGCTCTGGTCCTGAGCCCGGCCGCCTTCCAGAGGGCCACCGGGTTGGCGATCGTCGTGGCCTGCACGAGCCGGAACTACGGCGACATGGTGTCCAAACCCCTGCCCGAGGGGCTGAAGCTCCCCAAGGCCAACGGCTATGTGCGGCTGCACCAGATCCGGAGCGTGGATTACGCGGAGCGGGGCGCTCAGTTCATCGACGAGGTGTCTTCCGAGTATGTCGACGACGTGGCGATGGCCGTCAAGAAGTTCATCGGACTGTGACCCACCTCGGAAGACCGCGCTGTGGAACCGACGACGCCGACCGTGGGCGTGAAAATCGCCCCGGCTTCCTCTCCTACGGGAGCGGGCTCGGGTGAGAGTGGTTCGTGGATGACCGCCCGGACGCCGTGAGGTGGCGCCTCGGCATCTGCGATCCGTCGGGGCAGATCACCCCTCGATCACCTTCAGCGCCGCGAGGTCCTGCACGTCGATGATGCCGACCGGCTTGCCGTCGGCGCTCACGATTGGGATCTCGTCGAACCGCTTCTCGCGGACGACGTGGACCGCGTCGCGGACGAGCGCGGTGTCGGGGAGCGTCGTCGGCTGGCGGGTCATGATCCGCTCGATCGGGCCGGACCACGCGGGCGGGCCGTGCTTGATCAGCGCGCTCCGCAGGTCGCCGTCGGTCACGATGCCGACGAGCCCGCCCGCCTCGTCCACGATCAGCAGCGCGCCCGCGCGGCGGAGCCCCGAGGACTGGGCGTACCGCTCGGCCTCGCCGTAGGCCTGCTCGACGGTGGCGTCGCGGGGGATGAGGGGGGTGTTGCTGCCGGCGTGGAACCGCATCGCCTGCGTCACGGGCATGAGCTGCCGCCCGAGCCCGCCCGCGGGGTGGAGCTTGTGGAAGTCCCGCGGCTGGAACGACCGCCTCCGGCTGACCGCCAGCGCCAGCGCGTCGCCCAGCGCGAGCATCGCCGTCGTGCTCGCCGTGGGCGCGAGGTTGTGCGGGCAGGCCTCCGTGACGTCGCCGATGCAGAGACACACCGACGCGTTCCGCCCCAGGTCGCACTCGCGCTTGCCCGTGATCGCGACCACCGGCACGTTGTCCTGGCGGAGCAGCTCCGCCAGCGTCACGATCTCCTCGGTGTTCCCGCCGTACGAGAGCAGCAGCACCACGTCCCCCCGGCGGACGCGGCCCAGGTCCCCGTGCAGCGCCTCGACGGGGTGGAGGAAGATCGACGGCGTCCCCGTCGAGGAGAACGTGGCGGAGAGCTTCTGCCCGATCAGCCCGCTCTTCCCCAGGCCCGAGACGACCACGCTCGCGCCGCCCCCGGTGGCGTCGGCGGCGGCCACGATGATCGCCGCCGCCCGCGCGAACTGCTCGTCGATCGGGACGCGGCGGATCGCCTCCGCCTCGGCGTCCAGCACCCGACGCGCGAACGCGGCTTCCTCGGCGGGGTCGATCGTGGGGGGAGAGACAGCCATGCGCCGATCAGGGTAACATTGGAGCCGCCCCAGCCGCACGGTTGCGACGATGCCCCACCCGCCCGACTCCGCCGAAGCCTCCCCCCTGACCGACTACCGCGTCGAGCTCGACGCCTACGCCGGGCCGCGGGACCTGCTCCTGCACCACGTCAAGCGGCACGAGATCCACCTCCACGACATCCCCAACGCCCGCCTCACCCAGCAGT
>CAZKRE010000192.1:0-6321 GCA_964555075.1 uncultured Phycisphaeraceae bacterium | reverse complement strand
GGCGGCGCCGACGCATGGACGGCCCCCCGCTCAGGCCGGGGTTGCGGCGTCGAGCAGCGACGGCAGGACCACCGGCTGCGCCTCCTCGCGACGCCACGTGTCGTGGCACCGAAACACCTCCAGCGGCTCCGGGAAGTCCTTGCGGAAGTGGGTGCCCCGGCTCTCTTCCCGCCACAGGGCCGCCCGGGTGATGAGGGCGCCGACGGTCAGCAGGTTCTGCACCTCCCAGCCCGGCCGCTCATCGAAAATCTTGTCCATCGTGTAGCGGCCCCAGAAGGCGAACATGTCGAGCACCTCGCGGAGGCGCTCCCCCTCCCGCTGAATGCCAACATGCCGCCACATCACGCTCCGGAGGCTCGACCGCACGTCCTGCAGGTCCAACTCGCTGCGATCGCTCAGGCGGATGTCCGACACGACCCGCACCGGCGCGCGCGACCAGCTCTCCACGCTCTCGCGTGCGGCACGCCCGGCCGCCTCCCCCATCACCAGCCCCTCGAGCAACGAGTTGCTCGCCAACCGATTCGCGCCGTGGAGCCCCGTCGCCGCGACCTCCCCGCACGCATACAACCCCGGGATCGAGGTGCGACCCAAGTCGTCCGTCCGGACGCCTCCCACCATGTAATGCGCCGAGGGGTGGACGGGGATCGGCTGCTCCCCCGGGTTGATCTCGAACTTCTGCAGCAGGGCGTCGATGCCGGGGAACCGCTGCGCGAACCGCGTCCCTCCAAAATGGCGGACGTCGAGGAAGACGCTCGTGCTCTGCGTGCGGGACATCTGCGCGAGGATCGCCCGGGTGACGACATCGCGGGGGGCGAGCTCGCCGCGGTCGTCGTAATCGAACATGAACCGGTAGCCGTTGCGATCGATGAGCCGGCCACCTTCCCCGCGGACCGCCTCGGTGATCAGCGCCCGGCTGGCGCCCGCGACGTACAGCGTCGTTGGGTGGAACTGCATGAACGCCATGTCGGCGAGCTGCGCGCCGGCCCGGAACGCCATCGCGATGCCGTCCCCCGTCGCGACCGGCGGGTTGGTCGACTCGCGGTAGACCTGCCCGGCCCCCCCCGCCGCCAGGATGACCGCCCCCGCCCAGATCACCTGCAACCCGTGCCTGGGGTGGTGGGAGATCGCACCGATGCAGCGCGGCGCGATCCCCTCGGTCGTGATCAGGTCGAGGATGAAGCACTGCTCGAAGACGCGGACCCGCTCGCACTTCCGCAACTCGCTGTCGAGCGTGCGGGCGAGTTCCTTGCCCGTGGCGTCGCCGTCGGCGTGGAGGATGCGGTGGGCGGAGTGGCCGCCCTCCCGGCCAAACGCCAGCTCGCCCGCGCGCGTCTCGTTGTCGTCCCCGTCGCCGCCGGTGACACGGTCGAACCGCATGCCCCAGCGGAGGAGCTCCTCGATCCGCGCGGGCGCCCCTTCAACGACGCGCCGGACGACCGCCTCGTCGCAGAGCCCGGCCCCGGCATCGAGGGTGTCGCAGACGTGCGACTCGAACGAGTCGTCCGGCGCCATCACCGCCGAGACCCCGCCCTGCGCCCACCAGGTGTTGCTTTGTTTCAGGTCCCCCTTGCTGGCGAGGATCACGTCCCCGTGCTGGGAGGCGGCGATCGCGGCGCGCATGCCGGCAACGCCGTATCCCACGACCAGCACGTCGCAGAAAATCTGCGGCAGCAGCGTCGCGCGAAACGGGATGAGGTAGCGTCGCTCGTCGAAAACCGGGTGCATCAAGGAAGGGGCTGCTCCTGCGCCGTGGCCGGGGCGTGTGGCAGGCGGCCGGACTGGGAGAACGTGACGCTCGGCAGCGGCACACCGCTATCGGTCAGCAGGTCGCGGATCTCGCCCGGCGGCTCGTACACCACCGAGCCGCGGACCTCGTACGGCCGACTGCCGACGGCCGCCGCCGGAACCCGCACCGCCGCGGGCAGCCGCAGCGTCTGCGATCCCTGCGCCGGCATCGTCGCCGCCGCGAGGTCCGTAAACTCGAATGTCTCGCCGTCGACGCTCAGCTCGTACCGGCTGCGGCGGATCGGCAGCGGCTCGTCACGCGGGTTGTCCAGCACAACGGTCACCAGCAACCGGCTCCCCTCCTCGGTCGCCTCGGCGATCTCCACACCCGTCACCCGGGCGCTGGGACGCTGCACCGCGCAGCCCCCCGCCGCGAGGGTGATCAAGAGCAGTAGCGATATCGTCTTACGCATGCGCAGAGGATAGATGAACCCCAATCCAGCCGCCAACCTCCACGTCACCCGGCGGCGCGGCGGTCGTAGCTGCCCCGCTGCTCCGAATCCGTGAGCACGTCGTACGCCTCCCGGAGCCGCATGAACTTCGCCTCCGCGTCCCCCTCCTTGTTCAGGTCGGGGTGGTACTGCCGGGCGAGCTGACGGTACGCACGGTGGATCTCGTCGAGCGTCGCCCCCTTCCGCAGGCCCAGGACGCCGTAGTAATCCGGCAGCCGCACCGTCGCGTGGATGGCCTTCTTCGACTGCCCCGCTGCCGCGGCCTCCTTCGAGACGAACCCGAAGTGCGCCAGCGAATCGAGGGCGGCCTCGGCGGCCTCGGTGAGGTTCAGGAACTGGAAACCCATCTCGTACGACCGCAGCCCCCGACGCCGTAGCCACCGCGCCTGCGCCGTCACGAGGATCGATCCCCGCGGGAACACCAGCCGGACCTGCGCCTCCCGGCCAGGCTGCAGCGGCGGCTTGGTCTTGCAGATCAGCCGCATCCCCGCTCGCGACAGGTCGGCCACGTCCCCCAGGGCGCAGGTGATCACATCCGTCTTGTGACGGCGGACCCGCCGACGGGGGTCGGCATCGCCCGGCGACGGTTGGGGACCCGGCTTGTCACGCTTGGGCCAAAACATCATGCGGAGCATCGACATACGGTAGGCCCATCTTGAGGGCCGGACGGCCGGGCCGGGCAGGACGATCTTTATAGGACCGCGACGGCATCATTGTCCAGATCCGCCGCCGCCGCAAACATGAGCAAACGGGGCGGCTACGCTCGGTCCGTCGGCCGCAGACCGGGCTTGCGGCGCGCGAAAGCGCGGCGGGGCGAGTTGAGAGGGGAGGCAACCCCGGGTACTATCTCCGCTTCGCCGTCCTCTCTTGGTCCCGTAGCTCAATTGGATAGAGCGTCAGCCTCCGGAGCTGAAGGTTGAAGGTTCGAGCCCTTCCGGGATCATTCTCTGCGCACGCGACCTCCTGCCCCGCCCCGAGCGCGGCCTTCCGCCGGCGGGCGTCCGGTCAAGTGGTCAGCAGGCGGTCGGCGAAACGGATCGATTCGACGTAAACCTTCGCGAGCCGCGGTGCAGACAGCCCGTGGCGTTCGCAGGCGGATTCCACCGCCGCCCAGTCCCCCCGCTCGTAGGCGAGCACCACGTCAAGCACCCCGCGGAGCGGCCCGTCGCTGCCGTCGAGCGCGGCCTTGAGGTCGTCGGCGATGGGCAGCGGCTGCAGCGCCTGCGCCATCGTGACGCCGAGCATCACGTCCAGCGACGCGAGCAGCCCCACGAGGAAGGCGTCGAACGCGCGATCGGCGAGCGGCGTCCCCTCGACCAGCAGCTCCGCCGAGCGGGCCCGGACGAGGCTCGCCCGGGCCAGTTCCAGCGGCCTGCCGCCGGACAGCGCCCGCACCGCAAACGCGCTGGCCCACCGCCGCAGCGGCCGCTCACCCAGCAGCGCCAGCGCGTGACGGATCGACGTCACCCGCTGGTGCAGGCCCATCCCCGCGGAGTTGAGATAGCTCAGCAGCCGCACCGACAGCCCCACCTCGCCCCGGACCACCCGATCGAGCCGGTCGTAATCGAGAACCGGCCGGGCCACCTCCCGCAGGAACCGCAGGTAGGCCTGTTGCTCCACGGGCAGTTCCGAGCGTTCGAGCAACTGCGGCTTGCAGAAGAAGTAGCCCTGGAAGTAGGCGTAGCCGAGGCGGGCGGCCTCGTCGAAGTCGCGCCGCGTCTCGACCTTCTCCGCGATGAGCTGCGCCCGCGTGTTCGCGAACCGCTGAGCCAGCAGGCGACGCCGGACGGGGCTCGTCGCCATGAAGTCGATCTTGACGAAGTCCGCCAGTTGCACCAGCGGCTCGTACTCGGGCGACGCCGCGAAGTCATCGAGGGCGAGGCGGTAGCCCTGCCGACGCAGACGCCGGCAGGCGGTGAGGATCTCCTCGGTCGGCTCGACCGTCTCGAGGATCTCCAGCACCGTGCCCCGGGCCGGGAGCACGCGGGCGAAATCCTCGAGCAGGAGGCCGCGGGTGAGGTTGACGAACGCGAGCTTCCGGTCGGTGAGCTCGTCGAGGCCGATCAGGTGGAGCGCAAAGTCGACCGCCTGGCGGGTCGCGGCATCCGGATCGGCGTGCTGGTAGCTGTTGGTGGCGCCGGTGCGGGCGAGCAGTTCGTAGCCGAACACTTTGCGGGTGCGGTCGAAGATCGGCTGCCTGGCGAGGAAGCGCGGGGTCGTCGTGGGTTCGGCGGTCGCGAGCACAGCGGTTTCCAGTGGTGACTCCCCTACCCCTCATCGGACCGTCGGCAAGCGGACTGGAGCCCGCGAGCGGGTCCCGAGGAATCCGCCCGCACGATCGTCGCAGCCCTCTTCCTATGGATCGCCCGGGGTGATGACCCGGGCGACCGGGACGTCGTGCGCCTCGACCGGCAGGTCCCCGTCCGCCAGGAGCTGGGGCGGGAAGCAGAGGCCCAGCGGCCGGGTCCCGGGGTGTTCCGCGAGCCAGCGGTCGTAGTACCCGGCCCCGAGCCCGAGGCGGTGCCCGGCGGGGGTGAACGCCAAGCCCGGGACCAGCGCCACGTCCGGCCGGGTGACCGTCAGCGCGCCCGCCGGCGGCCCGGGGATGCCGTACCGATCCGGGATGAGCCCCGCCAGCGTGTCGATCCGGCAGGCGGTCATCGTCCCATCCGGGAGGACGCGGGGGATCGCGACGATCCGCCCGTCGGCGAGCAGGCGGGCCACGAGGCCGCGGGTGTCGACCTCGCTGCCGACCGAGAGGTAGACGAAGACGGAACGGGCCGCGGCGACTTCGGGCGCCGCCAGCAGGCGCTGGGTGATCGCCCGCGACCACGCCTCCCGCCGGGGGGCGGGGATGGCGTCCCTCGCCGCCCGCATCCGGCGACGGAGGTCCGCCTTGTTGAGCGGCTGGGGGGGAATTGGGTTCATCGGCGAGGGGCGGGGGAACACGCGGTGGTCAGAATCACCCGGATGGTCTTCTGCTGCGTCCATCGTATAATGTCGCCCACCCGGATCATCAGCCAGCCTCACGCGGTACCCGACCCGATGCCCCATAGCTCCGTCCAGGATTTAGCCTCGGTTGCCAGCGCGACGCGCTACCCTCTCGCCGCCTTCCTGTTCATTCAGCGGGGGCTGGACTTCACCGTCCGGCGGGAGCACGGCGACCTCGACGAAGAGGCCACCCCCGAGCAGGCGATGCACAAGAGCCGCCACATCAGCGGCGCGATGCTCTGCTACGGCCTGCGCGACTACGCCCTGCAGGAGTACGGCATGCTCGCGCGGACCGTCCTGAAGCGGTGGAACATCCACAGCTGCGAAGACTTCGGCGCCATCGTCTTCACCATGGTCGAGGCGGGCCTGATGGCCAAGACGGATGAGGATTCCATCGGGGACTTCTTCGGCGTGTTCAGCTTCGGCGAGGCGTTCGGTGCCGCGATCAGTCTCGGCGAACGGTAACCTCCCCCCTCTCCCCCTCGCCCCTCCCCCTTGCCCTCCCCGGTAGACTCGTCCGCCATGGCGGATCGACCCTTGCCTAAAACCGGCCGTTCGCTCACCGACACCCCCGGCCGGCCGGTCTGGCAGCGGCGGTGGTTCCAATGGTTCCTCGGCCTGCTCGTCGTGCTCGTGGTGGTCTCTTTCATCCTCCCGCCGCTCTGGGCGATGGTGTACGAGATCCGGTCGATCCTCGTGCCGGTCCTCATCGCGTTCGGGCTCGCGTACGTCGTGAACCCGGCGATCACGTACGTGAACCGCCGGCACCGCATCCCCCGGTGGGCGGCGACGTCGGGCATCCTGGCGCTGGGGTTGTTCGTCGTGATCACCTTCCTGCTGCTGGCGTTGCCGCCGGTGATCCAGCAGAGCGCGGAGCTGATCGGGAAGCTGCGCACGACCTACCCCCAGCGGGTCGTCGCGTGGCTCGAAGAGGCGCAGACGGCGTCGCTGCCCACCAACACCGCCCCGGTCGCCCCCGACGCCCCCGGCGCGGCCGAGGAGGCCCCGGACGCCACGCCGCCCCCCGCCCCCGCCTCCACCCCGGTCGAGGCGGAGACGCCGACCCCGGGTGATGCCGCGGATGTCGCGGACG
>CAZKRE010000191.1:0-6382 GCA_964555075.1 uncultured Phycisphaeraceae bacterium | reverse complement strand
ATCTCCTGCGAAAGCGGCCCCGCTCCCCCGGCCCGCGTCGCACCTGCTGCCCGTCCGGAGCAAGGATTGGGGGGCGCGGCTGCCCCGTCGGGCGCCGCCGACCGCGCGGCGGCTCCCGGTCGTCATCAGCACAGCGGGCGCGGCCGCGGAGGGGTGAAGACCCACGCGGCCGCGCCGGGGCGGTGTCAGCGGCTGGGTTGGCGGGCGTGAGGACGACGCCTCACCGCCGGCGGCGGACGCAGGCGAACAGGCCTGCGCCGAGGAGCACGAGCGAGGCGGGCTCGGGGACGTCGGCGATGCGGATGGCGTCGAAGTAGAGCGTGTCGCCGTTGCCGCCGCCCGCTGCGGTGAACTTGATGTCGCTGAAGGTTGACACGCCGCCGCGGGTCGCAAGGTTCGACACGCTCGCGACCAGATCGTCGCCGTCGTAGATGGCGAGCGACCATTGCGTGGTAGCGGCGGGGTCGATCGTGGCGACGAAGCGGTAGAAGTGGTCCGCGGGCGCGGCGTCCAGCCCGTCGCTGCCGGGGTTCGAGTCGAGCAGGGTCCAGGTGTCGCCGCTGCGGTAGGCGAGGTGGCTGTCGAGGAAGCCAAAAAACACACCGTTGAACGCGGCGGGATTGTTTGTGATGGCGACGTAGCCGTCGGCGGCCGCGGTCGTGCCGGCCCGGGCCATTTGTGTCTCGACGGTGAACGGCGTTGTCAAGCCGGCTTCCGAGAAGGTCCTGGACACGTTGCGGCTGGTCGCGTCGACCATGTTGAGCACCGCGAGCTGTGAACCCTCGGGGGCATCGGGCACGCCGTCGCCCGGGGTGTTTGCAACGATCCTGTAGGACTGCGAGTTCGCCCCACCACTTGGAAGGTCCCAGCCTTGTTCGTAGAGGCGCAGGCTCGTGTCGTAGTCTTCGAATCCGGTCTGGAAATAGGTCGCGGCTAAGGCGGGTGTGGAGCCGAGCGTGGCGAATGCGGCAAGGGCGACGAGGGAGCGGGCACAGTTCATGAGAAACCTCCTATGCAAGAGAACAATGACTTGGATAGCGCAAGCCAAACAACGGTCGGATGGTGCGCCGGGCGAGGACACGCGCTCCGCCGGCGTCAGGGGTCCGGGGCCCCCGGGTCGCTACGAGCGACGCGGAAGCCGACAGTTGGGTAACGGTTCTCGGGGTGGGTCTGGACCCAGTTCGTGACATCGGCGCGGCTGGAGTAGTCGGCGAAGCTCCCGCCGCGGAGGTGCCGGGCGAAGCTCATCGACGTGCCGGCTTCCCAGCACCACTCCCAGACGTTGCCACTCATGTCGTGGAGCCCGAGCCCGTTGGGCTGCTTCGTGCCGACGGGCCGGGTGCCGCGGCCGCCGCCGAGGTCGCAGTCGGCCGCCGTGGAGTTGTCCCGATACCAGCCGACGGCGTGGAGGTCGTCGCTGCCCGCGTAGGTGTGGCGGCGCTCGCCGCTCCCACCGATCGCCGCGAGTTCCCACTCGGCGTTGAGTGGCAGCCGGTAGCCGTCGGCGGTCAGGTCCTGCTCTGGCTTGACGTCCCGGCCCCGGCCGCTGCGGTAGACGTCCCCGCCGAGGGTGTAGACCGGCGTCAGCCCCTCCATTTCGCTGCGGGCGTTGCACCACTTGACGGCATCGAACCAGCTCACCGAGTGCACGGGGTGATCGTCGGCGCATCCCTCCCCGACAGCGTCCAGGTCGTAGCCCCGCGTTACCGCCCAGTCGCGCACCGGCCGCCACTGCCCCCAGGTGACCTCGTGCCGGCCGATCCGGAAGCCCGCCACGGTCTGCGGGCGCGGGTCCATAAACCGGCCGTGCAGGTCGTACCGGCCGCCGGCGATCGGCACCAGGTCCGCGGCGTATCCCGCCTGCTGCGCGGGCGACGCGGACTCGGCCCGACGCGCCCGCAAAACCGGCGACGGCGACCCCGCCTGCGGCCGCTTCTCAACGGCCGCGTCCCACGGGAACCCCCGCCACCAGCCGGTGTGGTACTGCTCGAGGTAGTAGAGGTAGCCCATGTCGGCGATGTGGTCCCGCTCGATGCTGTCGCGGTACGCCCGCAGGCGGTCCTGCGCCCGCTCGAACCGTTCCCGGTTGGCCTTCGTCTCCGACGCCTTGAACTCGTTGTGGAGCCGCAGCACGTCGAGCGTCATCCGGGCGTTTGTGTAGCCCTTGACGAGGAAGTCGACGCGGGCTTGGGCGACGGGGTCTCCCTGGCTCGCCGCCACCGCGTCGTCGAGCAGCGCGCGGCCGCGTTCCATGACGCTGCGGGTGAAAACCAGGTCGGCGATCCACAGCCACCGCTCGCTGCCGCCGGCCCCGGGGCGCAGCTCCAGGTATCGGGCGTACTCGTCCGAGGTGACCGCCGCCGACACCGCGTCCCAGTGGTCGAAGTAGGCCCTGACCTGCGAAGCGGCGCCGCCGAACGCGTCGTAGTACTCGCCGAGGATGTCATCGATGGGCCGCTCGGGCTCGATCTGCAGGCGGGCGAGCGTGTAGAGGCTCGGCCCCTGGGTGCCCCACTGCCCGGTGAGCGCGTCGAAGTCGGTGCCGATGAGGCCGTTGCGGGCGGCGTGCTGCAGTTCCGCCCCCAGCGCCCGGCCAAATGAGATGGGCAGGTTGTGGCCGGAGTGGGTGCTGTTGGGGCGGAGGACCATCCGCACGCCCGCGGCCCGCCAGGCGTCCCACTGCGCCCGCGCCGCGGCCAGGCGGTCGGCGTTGAAGGGGAACTTGGGCCAGCCCACGAAGGAGATGATCACCCGCTCGTTGAGCTTCACCTGCCGGGGCGGCTCGCTGTAGTTGGCGTAGGCGTAGCCGAAGACCGTTGCGCCGGGCAGGTACTTCTCCGCTTCTTCCTGCACCGCCAGGTAGAAGCGGGCGTAGCGGTCGGAGAGCGACGGCGACGGCCGGTTCGCCTCGCCGCTGTCGCCCGCGCGGAGGAACGGGAAGCGGTCGGTGACCTCGGGGACGTGCTTGCCGAGCCAGTAGGGGTGCTCGTCGAAGCGCGGGTCGGGGGCGTCCCACGCCCGGCAGGCCTCGCCCGTGCACAGGCCCGGGCTGTCGTTGTCGCAGAGCACCAGCAGGTTGCCCGGCTCGAGCCGCCCGGCAGCCGGATCGAACCGGTCGCGGTACTGGTCGACGATGTGCCGGTGCAGGTCGGGGTTGGAGACGCAGAGCGTGACGTTGACCGCCTGGTAACTGTCGATGGGGTAGTCCGGCAGCGGCTGGTCGATGCCGTCCGCGAAGGCGGCGTAGAACTGGGGGTTCTCCCGCTCCAGCTGCTTCCAGAACCCCTTGGGCGGCAGCGGCCGCCGCGTGCCGTCGGGGAGCTGGTTGAAGAACTCGGGCTTGCTCGTGCCGTACCGATCCCAGTAGCCCTGGAAGCTGTGCTGGTAGCCGAGGTAGGTCTTGAAGGCGTACCGCTGCCGGCAGAGCCAGAGCCGCTGCGCGTCGTAGAACTGGGGCGCGAACGAGGACCGCCAGAGCACGTTCTTCGGCGAACGCCACCCCATGCGGAACACCGCTTGTTCCAGCACAGGCCCCGTTTCCCGCGAGACCTCGCTGATCGCGATATCGGCCCGCTCCGGGACCACCTCCCCCAGGTCGCCGGGCCAGAGCCAGCGGACCCCCAGGTCCGTCTCCAGGAAGTCGTACACGGCGAAGAGCGTCCCGCAGGAGACGTTGACCGCACCGATGAGCGCAGACCCGATCACGTCTCCCGCCTCGTCGCGTCCGGCGAGGATGAGCGCCTTCGGCTGCGCCCGGACCACGCCCTCGAACCGGCCCATCGCCGCCGCGTCGATCCCCGCCTCCCGGGCGGCCCGCGTGTCGCCGAGGTAGACGGCGTGGCCCCAGCGATCCAGGTCCGCCCGCCCTTCCACCAGGATCGGCAGCTCAGCGCCCGTCGCCTTCCGCACGTGGTGCTGCAGCTCGTCGGCCGCAAGCCGCACCGCCGGCAACACGCCCTCCGGCACGACGATGGCCGCGACGGGCTCACCCGCCCGCACCAGTTCGACGCTGCCCGCGGCTGCCGCGGTCCAGGCCGGTGCCAAAACCAGCACCCAGACCCACGCTGCGACCAGTCTCTTCATCACGCTTCTCGTCATAGGTCGTCCCACGCCGCTGTCGACGATCTCACAGGCTTCGCCGCCCAGGCCCTCTGCGTCGGCCGCGCGCGGCATTCACACCCCACCCCGTGCCGCGGGCCGGTCAGTTGGGCAGGGTCCCGAAGAACCGCTGCCACTCGGGGGTGAGGAGCAGGCCCGGATCGTCGAAGAACCCGGGGTCTTCCACCCGCTCGACGTGGCCGTCCATGAACACGGCGTTGGCCTGTTCGAGGTGGCGCCAGTCGAAGGTGCGGACCGAGTTTGCGACGTTGGCGGATTCGGCCGAATGGCCGCTGAAGTACGGGCCGTAATCCATGTCCGCGAACCAGACCGTGTCGGAAAGCCCGCTTGGATTTCGCTCGATCGTGCTGGCCATGTGGCGGTCTTCCTTGCGGACATACGCGCGGAAGCCGCAGATCTGGTTGATCCCGTAGGTGTAGGGGTAACCAACCGGGTTGCCGATCTCCTCGGCCGGGCACCACCAGGGGTTGTCTTCCTTCTGCCCCGTCGGGAAGCGACCCGCGTTCCCGTTCTTCCGGCCGATGTACTGGAAGAGGTGGTCGTACCAGAACCAGGTCGGTCCCGACGGCAGGACGTACTGCATCGGCGGCGTGTACCCCTCGTTGTCCACCGAGTAAAGTTCGGCCGCAAGCCCGAGGCTGCGGATCTGGCTGGCGCATTGGGTCGCGACCGCCGTCTGCCGCGCCATCGTCAGTGCCGGCAGCAGGATCGCGATCAGCAGCGCGATGATGCTGATGACGACAAGAAGCTCGATCAGGGTGAAAGCGCCGGAAGTTTGCAGGAGGCGGTGCCGGGGTGCGGCGGGGGCCGATGGATGGGCTCGACGAGCAGAGAAGATGCAGGCCATGTGAGGGTCCTCAGCAGATTGAAACGGCGGATCGGTCAGGAAGCGGAACGGGTTCCAGAGGGCGGCGGGCCGGTGCTCCGCCGCGGCTTGAGCGTCGGGGGGATCAGGATGTCGGCCCCCAGCCGCTCCTCGGCGGGCAGGAACAGCAGCCGCGCCGCCTCGCGGCCGATCTCCTCGTGGGGGAACGCGATCGTCGTCAGCGACGGGTGGACCGCCTCGGCGGCCTTGACGTTGTTGATGCCCGCGATGGAGACGTCGCCGGGGATCCGCACCCCCGCGTCGTGCAGCCCCCCCATCAAGCCCATGGCCAGGTAGTCGCCGAAGGTGATCACCGCCGTCGGGCGGTCGGGCATCGCCGCCAGCTCGCCCGCAAACGCCTGTCCCAGTTCCAGGTACCCCACCTCCTGGCGTGACGGCAGGGGGCAGGCAACGATCTGCGGCTCGAGCCCGGCGGCGATCATCTGTTCGACGAACGCCCGGCGGATGTGCCGCGCGTCGGTGTAGGCGTTGTGCGGGTCCATGCCGGGCTCGGTGCCGACGTGGGTCAGGTGCAGGATCTTCCGGTGGCCCAGGCCCCACAGGTGCTCGAGCAGCAGGGCCACCGCCCGCGCGTGGTCCAGCCGGACCGTCGCCACGCCGGGCAGGACCTTCCCGAAGATCTGAACGATCGGCATGCCCTCGCTCTGCAACGCGAGGAAGCGGTCGGCGTTGGTGCGGCCGGTGGCGGGGTCGAGGGCGGGCATGACCAGCATCCCGTCGGCGCCGCGGGCGAGGCAGAGGTCCAGGTGCCGAGCTTCCTTCGCGACGTGATCCACGTCCACCAGGTCCCGCCCGTAGATGCCGTGGATGTACTGCAGGAGCGAGTAGGAGTGCGTGCGGAGTTCGGACTCGATGCCGGAGCTGACACCGATGATCCAGTCGTCGAACGTGCGGCGGGAGAGCATCGCCATCAGGAACGACTGGTTGCGAGCCAAGCCCCGAGCCCGGAAGTCGGGCTGGTAGTTCAGGTCGCGGACGGCGTCGAGGATGCGCTGGCGGGTGGTCGGCTTGAGCGTGGCCGTGGTGGACCGCCGTGAAAGCGCGATGGACACGGCCGAAGGCGAGACCCCGGCCCGGGCGGCGACGGTGGCTAGGGTCACCCGTTTTCGCTGCGTGGCTTCCATCCTGCGCCTTCCATCAAGCACTTGATCACTTCTGTCAAGCGCTTGATTACAGGATGATACGGGACAGGAGGGAGCGGCGTCAAGGGTTTTGCGCCGGACTCGCCGGTTGGCTCCGGCAGCTTGGACAGCTCGCCACGCCAAACGGGGTCGTGTCTGAGGCAGGGTCCGAGCCACGCTACGCGCTCGAAGCGGCAACTCGGGCGGGAGCCGGATCGGCGGGCGTTGCCGAGGGCCGCCGGGGTGATCGGTGGGG
>CAZKRE010000190.1:0-6461 GCA_964555075.1 uncultured Phycisphaeraceae bacterium | reverse complement strand
CGCCGGCGGGCACGACGAGGCGGTTGAGCGCCTCCACGGTCCGGGCGTTGGGTTCTTTGATATCGATGATCCGCTTGTGCGTGCGGATCTCGAACTGCTCACGCGACTTCTTGTCGACGTGCGGGCTGCGGAGGACGGTGTAGCGCTCGATGCGCGTCGGCAGCGGCACGGGGCCGGCAACCTTGGCATTGGTGCGCTTGGCGTGGTCGACGATTTCCTTCGCCGACGCGTCCAACGCGTGGTGGTCGTAAGCTTCCATCCGAATGCGAATCTTGCCCGCGGTCATGCCGTTTCAGTCCACGCGTGAGGGAGTGTGTGTCAAAGATCGTTCCCCCTCGGTTGAGGGGAGCCGAGTAGTGTATCAGGGGCCTTCCCCGTGTCAAACGTGGTGGAACGACCGAGCCCGCCCCGCCCTGAACGCCGCCGCATGAACTTCCTGGCCCACCTTTATCTCGCCGAACCGACCCCGGCTTCCCGGATCGGGAACCTCCTTCCGGACCTGTGCCGGATCCGGCCGGGCATGCCGCTCGACCCCGCCGTCGCCGCGGGCGTCGAAACCCATCGCCGGGTCGACGCCTTCACCGACGCCCACCCCGTCTTCGCCCGCAGCAAGGCCCGGATTTTCCCGCATTGCGGCCGGTTCAGCGGGATCGTCCTCGATGTCCTCTACGATCACGTGCTGACGGTGGATTGGCCCCGCTGGTCCCACACCCCGCTCGCTGACTTCGTGTCGTCAGTCCACTCGGACTTCCGCCGACACCCCCACCTGATGCCCCCCGTCGTCCGCCCGATCCTGGACCGGCTGGACGAGCAGAACTGGCTGCTCTCCTATGGAACACCCGACGGGCTTCGCCTCTGTTTCCAACGGATGGCGGGCCGGTTCAGCGAGCGGTTCGGTCGCGAGGTCGATCTGGCGTCGGCGGTCGACCTGCTGGAAACCGAGGCCGAGCCGCTCCGGGCCGACTTCGCCGAGTTCTTCCCTGACGTCGTGGCATTGACGCGAAATGTGCGACCCCCCGTGGCGGGCGGGGACACGGCGTGATAAAGATGCTCGCCCCCGACCGACGGCATCGACCGCCGGTCCCGATGGAGATACGGATGCGACGGACTCCCCCGTTCCTGATGGCATGGATGGCCGGCTGCCCGATGCTGCTCGCCCAGGCGACGCCGCCGGAGGCCGAGGCCCCGCGATCGGACGACCGCCGGCCGTCGGTCTACGCGATTTGGGACAACGACGGCGGCGTCTTCAAAGTCGGGCACCGCGAGGACAAGCACTACACCAACGGCGTGGTGTTCGGCCTGTCTCACCACCCGCAATGGGCCGACGACCTCGCCAGCCGCGTGCCCGACTTCGGCGGCGGGTTCGGGGAGGGGCCGGCGACCGCGGCCGGTTACTTCCTCGGGCAGCAGATGTTCACGCCCGACGACATCGAGCAGACCGCCGTCATCGAGGACGACCGCCCCTATGCGGGCTACAGCTTCATCGGGGCGTACTGGCAGCGGGCCAGCCAGAACCGCGCTCAAGCCAACAAACCGCGCCACGACACCCTCGATCACGTGCAGCTCGAACTCGGCGTCATCGGCGACTGGTCCTACGCCGGGGACATCCAGAAGTGGGTCCACGACCGGTACGGCGGCGACGAACCCCGCGGCTGGGACAACCAGTTGGACAATGAGGTGACCGTCCAGACCTACCTCCGCCGCAAGTGGCGGCTGCCGCTCAACCCGGTGGAACTCGGCGACACCTCGCGGATCGACGTCGAGTTCATCCCTCACGTCGGCGTCGCGCTGGGGACGGTCCACCGCAACGTCGAGGCCGCCGGCACGATCCGCGCCGGCTTCAACCTCCCGAACGACTTCGGCCCCGCCCGCATCAGTGACCTGCCCGCGGCGACCGGCGCGGCATCGAGGGGGTGGAGCTTCTATGGGTTCGGGCAGCTCCTCGGCCGGGCCGTGGAATACAACCACTTCCTCGAGGGCAGCGACTTCCAGGACGAGATCCACACCGTCGAAGAGGAGCCTTTCGTCGGGGAGGCGACCGTCGGCGTGGCGATCGGCTACCGCGGCGACACCTGGGAGGCCGCCGTGCGGTACTCGCAGACCTTCCTGACCGAGGCGTTCGAGGCCCAGAGCGGGCGCGACGACTACGCCACGCTCGGCATCTCGCTCGGCGCCCGGATTTAGCGCAGCGCGTCCCCGGCGCCGCCACCACGCCCGGGCGTCATCCGCGGCGGCTCGGTTTTGACATTCCCCCTCCGCGATCGCAAGATGCGGACCGAATCGTCCGTTGTTTTAGCCTCCCCCCGGAGTTTCCCCCGCCCATGCCGCTGAACATCCGCCCGCAGTCCGAGTGCAAGTTCGACCTCGTCTCCCTCGGCGAGTGCATGATCCGCCTGTCCCCGCCCGGGCACGGCCGGATCGAGTTCGCGCCGCAGCTCGAAGTCTGGGTCGGCGGCGGGGAATACAACGTCTCTTACGCCCTGTCGCGCCTGGGCCTCCGCACCGGTTGGGTCGGCGGGCTCAACTCCTCGCCCATGGGCGCCATCATCCGCAACCACGCCCGCTCCGTCGGCATGGACGTCTCCTACGTCGTCGAGCGCAAGTACGACGGCGTCGGCAAGCAGGACCGCATCGGCCTGAACTTCACCGAGGTCGGCCACTCCAAGCGCGCCAGCACCACCCTCTACGATCGCGGCCACACCGCCACCTCCGGGATGAATCCCGAAGACGTCGATTGGGAGAAGCTGTTCAAGAAAGACGGCGTCCGCTGGCTCCACACCGGCGGCATCTTCGCCGCGCTCAGCGAGTCCACCCGCAAGGTCGTCGCCGCGGCCGTGAAGGCCGCCCACGAGGCGGGCACCATCGTCTCCTACGACCTGAACTTCCGCTCCAAGCTCTGGTCCAGCGACGAAGCCATCGCGACCACCAAGCCCCTCGTCCCCTACATCGACTGCCTCATCGGCAACGAGGAGGACTTCGAGAAGGTGCTCGGCTACCACGCCGAGGGCGTGGACATCGAGAAGGCCGGCTCGCTGGACGTCGCCCCGTTCAAGGCGATGGTCGAGCGGGTCGTCAAAGACCATCAGAACATCAAGGTCGTCGGCACCACGCTCCGCGGCGTGAAGACCGCCCTCGTCAACGACTGGTCCGCCATCATGTGGCACGAGGGGACCTTCTACGAGGGCCTCAACTTCGCCGACCTGGAGATCGAGGACCGCGTCGGCGGCGGCGACGGCTTCGCGTCCGGCTTCACCTACGGCTTCCTCACCGGCAAGAGCCCGCAGGAGTGCGTCAACTTCGGCGTCGCCCACGGCGCGATGCTGATGTCCACCCGCGGCGACTCGTCGCAGATCACCCTCGAGGAACTGACCCACGTCGCCGGCGGCGGCAGCGCCCGCATCAAGCGCTGACCGACATCCAGACGCTTCCCCGTGAGCCGCGGCCTTCAGGCCGCGCGGGCTCGCACGAACCCCGTGCCCCGCGCCACCTAGAGGCCGCGGCGATTTTTTTGATGCCCGCGAAGGTGCCGGCGGCGTTGATTCCGCCACGCCTCCCGCTAGAGTGTCGCCAGCCTGTTGGGGAGTAGCCTCCCGGTGGCGATCGTGCCGCCGGGCGCGCCGGGCGTCAATACGGCGGGCCCACGCCCGCCCGCCCCGTGCGTGCCGACCTGGCCCATTCGTGGGCCGCGGCGGCAAGCGCAAGACCATCACGGCCTCGCCGTGTTGATGCGCGTTCCGCCCACCCCAGGACCCCCCCATGCTGTACATGCTTGCCGCTCCCGCGGCGACCCTCGCCGAACTCGGGATCAACCCGCAGGTCTGGCTCTATGCCGGATTCATCGCCCTGGTGGTCGTGCTCCTCATGCTCGACCTGTTCGTGTTCCACCGCCACGCCCACGTGGTGCCCATGCGGGAAGCGATCGGCTGGAGCATCTTCTGGGTCGCGCTGGCGCTGATCTTCGGCGGGTTCGTCTACTACATCTACGACCACCACTGGCTCGGGATCGGGCGGGACGTGTTCCAGCTCGACGGCAGCATCCGCGACGTCGGCGGACCCGAAGCGATGAAGCTCTACCTCACGGGGTATCTCATCGAAAAGTCGCTTTCGATGGACAACCTGTTCGTCATCGCGATGATCTTCACGTTCTTCCAGATCCCACGTGAGTATCAGCACCGGGTCCTGTTCTGGGGCATCCTGACGGCCGTGGTCCTCCGCGGTGTCATGATCGCCATCGGTGCGGCCCTGATCCACAACTTCGAGTGGATCGTGTTCGTGTTCGGCGCCTTCCTCATCTACACCGCCATCAAGATGGCGGTGCAGCACGACAAGGAGATCGACCCGGAGCAGAGCTACACCGTCCGTCTGGTCCGCAAGTTCTTCCCCGTGACGAACACGTTCCACGGGCAGCACTTCTTCACCCGCGAGGCGCCCGGCTACGAGGGCAAACTCGTCGCCACCCCCCTGCTGCTGGCGCTGCTGCTGGTCGAGACGACCGACGTGGTCTTCGCGGTGGACTCGATCCCCGCGATCTTCGGCATCACGGCCGATCCGTTCATCGTGTTCACCAGCAACATCTTCGCGATCCTCGGGTTGCGGGCGCTGTTCTTCTGCCTCGCGGCCCTCTTGAGCAGGTTCCACTACCTCAGCTACGCGTTGATCCTTATCCTCGCCTTCGTCGGCGTGAAGATGCTGATCCTGTACTTCGACATCCACATCCCCACGGGGATCTCGCTGGCCGTGGTGCTGGGCCTGCTGACGCTGGGCGTCGTCGTGTCGCTGATGTGGCCCAAGCCGGTCAAGCCGGAGGACGTGCCGCCCGCGGCCCTGCCGTGAGGCGGGTGTGAGAGCTGATGCGTCAATGGCGGGCGCGTCTCGGCCCGAGCCCCCTGAGCGTGGGTGGGCGTGCGGTTCATCAGGAACCTGCCGCACCGGTTGTGGTGCGTCGCCGGGGCCGGCCTCTTCGCGGGTCAGCCTGCGCGGGTCAGCCTGCGAGCGTGCGGCGGAGGCGTTTGACGGTGCTCGGCGAGACGCCGAACCGCGCGGCGACCTCCTCGGTCGTGCCCCGCGCCTTGACGATCTTCCGCTGCTGGGCCTCGGTCGTGCGGATCTGGCGGGGGGCGTCGATCTTCTGCCCCCGGGCGCGGCGGGCGCGGATGGTGGACTCTGCCACGCCAAGCTTCTTGGCCAGCTCCTTGACCGACAGGCCCGTCTTCTTGCGTGCCATGGCTGCTCCCAGGGTTGAAGTCCGCCGCGCGTACCGCGACAAGTGCAACAAGCATAGGACGCCCGGCGACCCCGGGGCAACCGGCGTTCACCGGTTGCAGCTACACGCCAGCCGCGCCGAGCGCCTCCAGTTCCGCCGTCAGACCTGCCGGCACCTTCGCCCCGAGCCGCTGGTAGTGCGCCCGGGCGCTCGCGAGGTCCGAGGCCCAGCCCGCGTGGTCGACGCTCAGCAGGGCCTCCATCGCGGCCGCGGTGATCGGCACGCCCGCGGTATCGATCCCGCCAGACTCCGGCAACCGCCCGATGGGCGTGTCGATGGCGCCTGCCTCGCCCTCGCAGCGTGCGAAGACCCAGGCCAGGACGCGGCTGTTCTCGCCGAAGCCCGGCCAGAGGTATCGGCCCTCCTCGTCCTTGCGGAACCAGTTGACGTGGAAGATGCGGGGCATTTTCCCGAACCCCTCGCGGCCGTCGGCGCCGGCCCCCGCGCCCTCGGCGAGCTTCAGCCAGTGGCCCCAGTACTCCGCCATGTGGTAGCCGCAGAACGGGAGCATCGCCATCGGGTCGTAGCGGAGACGGCCCACCGCGCCGGCCGCGGCCGCGGTGGTCTCGGAAGCCATGATGCTTCCGAGGAACGTGCCGTGTCGCCAGGACCGCGCCTCGAGCACAAGCGGCGCCGTCGCGGCGCGCCTGCCGCCGAAGAGGATCGCGGAGATCGGCACGCCCGCCGGGTCGTCCCACTCCTTCGCGATGACGGGGCACTGCGCCGCCGGGACCGTGAACCGTGCGTTGGGGTGAGCCGCCTTCTCCGGCGAGCCGGGGCTCCATTCCCGCCCCCGCCAGTCAATGAGGGCCTCGGGCGGCTCGGGTGTCAGGCCTTCCCACCAGACGTCCCCCTCCTTCGTGAGGGCGACGTTGGTGAAGATGCAGTTGCCCTTCTCGATCGTCCGCATCGCGTTGGGGTTGGAGCGGTCGCTGGTCCCCGGCGCGACGCCGAAGAACCCGGCCTCGGGGTTGATCGCGTAGAGCCGGCCGTCGTCGCCGAAGTTCATCCAGGCGATGTCGTCGCCGACCGTTTCGGCTTTCCAGCCCGGGAGGGTGGGCTGGATCATCGCCAGGCTGGTCTTGCCGCACGCCGACGGGAACGCCGCGGCGATGTAGTGAACCCGGCCCCGGGGGTTGGTGAGCTTGAGGATGAGCATGTGCTCGGCGAGCCACCCGTTGTCGCGGGCCATGGTGGA
>CAZKRE010000189.1:0-6537 GCA_964555075.1 uncultured Phycisphaeraceae bacterium | reverse complement strand
AGCAAATCTGCACCACTTCCACGCCGAGCAGGTGGCCGAGCTTGACGATCTTCTCGGCGGCATGACCCGTCCCGACCGCGCAGTGGTGCGCCGGCCCTTGCGCATTCCAACTCGTCACGAAGTCGCGTGCGGGGATCGGGAAGCGATACCTGCTGTTGGTGTTGCCGATCTCCAGAATCGGGCCGGGGACCGATTCGGCCTGCGCCGTGAGCAGTTTCACGCGGCCCTCGCCGGTTTCAACCACGCTCAGCAGCGTGACCGGGCCGTGCTTGACGCTCATCTCAACCGAAAGACCCGAGCCGGCCTTCCCGTGGTAGGTGTCCAGCGCGCGGACCTTCGTCTTGCCCTCCGCGATCGCGATATGGCCAGGCCCGTCGTGGCCCATCAGGACGATGTCATCGTTGAAGTCAATGGCGTAGTACTCCGTGAACGACCCGCCGATGCCGAAGCTGTCGAGGATCTTCATCGCCTGAACGTTCTTGATTTCGTACTCGCCCGCGACCGGGATGCCTCGCGCGGTCAGCAGTGAGTTGCCGAGTATCACCGAACTGATCGTCTGAAGGTTTCCCGACCTCTCGGACCCGATGTAGTAGTACGCCAGCGACCCGAGGTCGTGTTTCTCGACCAGTCGATCCAAAGCGACGCTGGTCCGCGCGGAGGACGTGAGCTGTTCCTCATCGACGCCGTCCTGGATGTCGAAGACTTCCCGGAAGCTGGCGATCCGCTCCCTGATGGCGGAATCGTCGACTTCCTGCGCGAGCGCGGTGAGCTCATCGACCTCGATGAACTCGAAGTGGCCGCCAAAGGTGGCGCACTGAAGGGTCAGGTCGCAGTAGATATCGAGCATGCCGCCGTAGTAGTGCCCCATCACCCCGCAGCGGTTGTGGAACATGACATGGGCGACACGGGCCGCGTCGATCCATTGATCGACTTCACGCCAGCACGGATCGTCGGCGTCCAGAACGCCCGTCACCTGATGAAAATCCACCCCGGCCCGGGAGAGCACATTCGCCAGCTCCGGCACCGGGCAGGCCGAACAGTACGCCAGCCACTCCCGGGTCATGTCCGTGCGGCTCGTCATCCGGTTGAAGCTGGCGTAGTCGATCGCGGCTTCGGGCTGCAGGTTCAGGATGACGACCGGCACGCCCGCTCGCTGAACGACCGGGAGCACCGTGCTCGAGAGCGCGTACGTGGTCACATAAAGAAAGAGGAGGTCGATATCGGCACGGCGAAACGCGTGCCCCGCCTCCAGCGCCTTGGCGGGACTGTCGATCAAGCCCAGGTTGACCACTTCGACCCCGGGTTGGTTCAGGCGGCTCCGAACCGTCTCAATCTGCTGTTGGAGTCGATCTTCGAGGCCCGCAAACTGGGCCCAGTAGGCTTCGAGGCCGATACCGAAGAGACCGACTTTCAGATTGTGCATGGCCGGATGCTATTGGGTCGGTGCGGATGGAGTCAAAACTTCCCGAGGAGTACCGGCGGCGCCGACGCCTCGCGAAGCGCAGCGGCGCCGGAACCGCGCGGGTACGTCGCTTGTTCGAGCGGCGGCCCGCGAGATCACGACCGCGAACGCTGGTACCCTTAGCGGGGTACACCTTCCCCTCGGGACCGATGCCCGCGCCATGACGAAGAAGACGTTTCAGCCCACGCTCGCGGAAGCTCGCCACCTCCTTGGCCGGGCGGTGGGCCTGCGGGTCGCGGTGGTTGGCGACGTGATGCTCGACGCGTACCTCACGGGGCGGATCGAGCGGATCTCGCCCGAGGCGCCCGTGCCGGTGTTCGAGGTGCAGCGGGAGGAGCACATGCTCGGCGGGGCGGCGAACGTCGCCAAGTGCCTCGTGGCGCTGGGGGCGAAGGTCACGCTCTGCGGCGTCGTGGGCGACGACGCGAACGCGGAACTGCTCCGCATCGAGGCGGCGAACACACGGATCGACGGGGCGGGGCTGACGGTCGAGCCCGGTCGGCCGACGATCCTCAAGACGCGGATCGTCGCGCAGCGGCAGCAGATGATCCGGCTGGACCGGGAGCAGCCCGGGCCGATGAGCGAGGCGACGGAGGCCGACCTGGTCGGCCGGGTCCGCGAGGCGGTGCGGGATGCCGACGCGGTGGTGATTTCCGACTATCAGAAAGGCGCGGTGAGCGACGCGGTGGCGCGGGCGGCGATCGAGGCGGCGGGCGACCGCGTGCCGGTCGTGGTCGATCCGAAGCGGCCGCCTTGGGACAAGTTCCGCGGCGCGACGATGCTCAAGCCCAACCGGCGGGAGGCGGGCTGGTTCATGTCGGCGGCGATCGGGGACGACGCCGCGGCGACCGAGGCCGCCCGCGCGATGGTCCAGCGGCTCGACATCGGCCACGCGCTGATCACCCGCAGCGAACAGGGCATGACGCTCGTCACCGGCGACCGGGACCCGTTCCACCTGCCGCCGATCCGGCGGGAGGTGTTCGACCCGACCGGCGCCGGCGACCTCGTGGGGGCGGTGCTCGCGCTCGCGCTCGCGGCGGGCGCCGATGCGCCGACCGCCGCGTACCTCGCGAACGTGGCGGCGTCGGTCGAGGTCACGAAGTTCGGCGCGGCGGTCGTCACCGACTCCGAGATCCTCGAGGCGCTGGGGGAGAGCGGCGCCCGCTACGAGCGGAAGGTGCTCACCCGCGACGAGGCGGCGCGGTTCGCGGACGAGCAGCGGCGGGCGGGTCGAGCGGTGGTGTTCACCAACGGCTGCTTCGACCTCCTGCACCTGGGCCACCTCGCGTACCTCGAGCGATCGGCACGGCTGGGCGATGCGCTGATCGTGGGCATCAACACCGACGCGTCCACCCGGCGGCTCAAGGGCAGCGGCCGGCCGGTGAACGGGGAGAAGGACCGGGCGCAGCTGCTCGCGGGGCTGGCGTGCGTCGATGCGGTGGTCCTCTTCGAGGAGGACACCCCGCTGCGGCTGATCGAGGCGGTGAAGCCGGACGTGCTCACCAAGGGCGCGGACTACCAGAAGAAAGAGAACGTCGTCGGCTGGGACATCGTCGAGCGGCACGGGGGGCGGGTGGAACTCATCGACCTGGTCGAGGGGCGGTCGACGACGAGCATGATCGAGCGGGCCAACCGCTGAGACCCTGCGAGCGCGACGGCGAGACCAACAGAAAGCGGGCGCACCCGTGGGAGGTGCGCCCGCTCCGTCCACCTTCGACGATCGGCTGATCAGAGTGCGTCGTTGTTCGACTCGCCCGTGCGGATGCGGACGACCTGCCGGAGGTCGTAGACGAAGAGCTTGCCGTCGCCGACGCTGCCGGTGCGGGCCGCGGAGGTGATGGCCTCCAGGGCGAGGGGGAGGTCCTCGTTCTTGACGGCGATCTTGAGCATGATCTTGGGCACGAACCCGACGTCCATCCGCCCGCCGCGGTAGCGCTCGGTGTGCCCCTTCTGCCTGCCGAAGCCCTTACATTCCAGCGCGGTGCAGCCGAGGATCCCGAGGCTGGTGAGTTTCGCCTTCACGCCCTCGAGGGCGGAGGGCTTGATGACCGCTTCGATCATGTGCATGGGTATGGTCCTTGTCTTGGAGTGTGGGAGGCGCCCGGAGCCCGACGGGTTGAAGCCGTGGGTCCGGTGCGGCGCTTCGCATCAGGGGTTAGATCTCGCGTGCGTGGTAGCTCTTGATGTAGGTCCGCTGGAAGTCGGGGTAGGCGGACATGTCGTGCTCGCCGAGGTCGAGGCCCTCGATCTCTTCGGCGCGGCTGACGCGGACGCCGAGGGTGTGCTTGAGCGCGAGGAAGATGCCCGCCGCGCCGGCGAACCCGACGAGGCAGCCGGCGAGGGCGCCGATGGCCTGGGTGGCGATGTTGCCGAAGTTGCCCTCGAACGCGCCGGAGAAGGCGACGGCGAGCGTGCCGTAGACCCCGCACACGCCGTGGACGGAGATCGCGCCGACCGGGTCGTCGAGGCCGAGCTTGTCGAGGCCGAGGACGGAGAAGTAGACGATCGCGCCGGGGATCATGCCGCAGATCACGAGGGCCCCGAGCCAGCTGGGGATATCGGGTCCGGCGGTGATGCCGACGAGCCCGGCGAGGACGCCGTTGAGCGCCATGGAGAGGTCGGGCTTGCCGCTGAAGACCCAGGAGACGGTGGCGGCGCCGATCGCGCCGCCGGCGGCGGCCATCGCGGTGGTCATGCAGACGTAGGAGATCGCGCCGGGGTCGGCGGAGAGCTCCGACCCGCCGTTGAACCCGAACCAGCCGAACCAGAGGAGGAACACGCCGATGGTGGCCATGGGCATGCTGTGGCCGGGGATGGGCTGGACGCTGCCGTCGCTGGCGTACTTGCCGATGCGGGGCCCGAGGATGAGGACGCCCGCGAGCGCCGCCGCGCCGCCGACGCCATGCACCAGCGTCGAGCCGGCGAAGTCGACGAAGCCCAGGTCGTCGAGCCAGCCCCCGCCCCACTTCCACGAGCCGATGATCGGGTAGACGAGGCCCGCGAAGACCACGGTGAAGACGAGGTAGGACGAGAGCTTGATCCGCTCGGCGACCGCGCCGGAGACGATCGTGGCACAGGTCGCGGCGAACATCCCCTGGAAGAGGAAGTCGGTCCACATCGTGTAGCCGGTGCTGTAGGCGGGGCTGAGCTGCTCCTTGAGGTACTCCGGGCTCCCGCCGCTGTAGGTGCCCAGCCCGCCGATGCCGAACCCGAACGCGAAGACGTCCGGGATGATCCAACCGTCGCCCGGGTACATGATCAGCCAGCCGCAGACGGCGTACATGACGAGGCCGATCGCGGGCGTGACGGTGTTCTTGAAGAGGATGTTGACGGCGTTCTTCGCCCGCGTCAGGCCGGTCTCCACCATCGCGAAGCCCAGGTGCATGATGAACACCAGGAACGCGGCGATGAGAACCCAGAGATTGTTGGTGCGGAACTCGTTGAGGTTGTAGAGCACGGGCGCGGGGTTGCCGTCGTCATCCTCCCCCACGACGTAGTAGTACTGCCCCGCGAGGACCGGGGGGATCTCACCGTTGAGCCGCTCGACCTCCGAGGCGGCCTGCTCCGCAGCCATCACCTCCGCCGGGGCATCGGGCCCGGCAACGGGGCGCGCTTCCGGCCCGGTCTGCGCGAGTGTCGGCGCGAGGAGGCAGAAGGCGGTCATCACCGCCAGCCCCAGATACAACCACTTGAACCAGCCCTGACTCATGATGCGTCCTTCCTTTCGGGAAAGCGGTGGGTGGACCGCGCCCGCGGCTGCACGGGGCGGCATGAATGCGTGCTCCACCCGTTCGGTGCGGATCACGCCTCCCGGGCGAGCGGGGACGGTGGGTCATGGCAAGAGGCGTGCCACGAGAGGCAGCATCGGGGCAAAACCGCCAACGGATCACGCAGTGATACAGAAACTGATCCGCACGATGCGCAGCGAGACAGGTAATGCACAGCAACTAGGCACGCATGACAGGCGGTGCTGCGTAGCGCAGCAGGGACCACGGCGGTGGCGAACCCGCCTTGGCGTGGCAGAGATAAGGCGAGCTTCAGCCGTCGAACGCGGCGAAGTGGCTGTCCTGAATCGGCGCCACCACGTGGAGGATCTGGCTCAGCACGAGCGCGGGCGAGCCCAGCGAATCGATCCGCACCACCAGCTCAGGCGGGTAATGCTCGAGCACCGGGCGGGTTTCTTCCTCGTAGACCCCCCACCGCCGGCGGATCACCCGCTCGTCGGCGTCGTCGTGACGGTTTTCCTTCAGCGCCCGCCGACGCAGCCGCTCGAACATCGCCTCCTCGTCTTCGCAGACGAGGTGGATGATCTTGAACACCTTGATGTATTCGTCCAGCAGCTTCGCCTGCCGCAGCGTCCGCGGGATCCCGTCGAGGATCAGCAGGTCCTGCTTCGGCTTGAAACGCCCGATCACCGACTGGGCCCGGATGTTCTCCGCCCACATCCGGATCGTCACGTCGTCCGGCACGAGCTCCCCCCGCGAGCTGTGCTCGTAGAAGATCCGCCCGAGCGGCGACTCGATGTCGATCGTGCGGAACACGTCGCCGCACGCGAAATGGAAGAACCCGGGGATCTGTCCCAGGATCCGGCCCTGCGTGCCCTTCCCGGCGCCGGGCGCGCCGAAAAGGAGGACGGTCTTGTAAAGTGCTTGGGGCGCTGCGAAGGTCACGCGGATAGCATATCCGAAACTCGCCGACCCAGCCGCGACGCACGCCCCCCTCGGCCGCGTGGTCGGCTATAATCCATCTGAAGGCCCTACCACCACCAGAGGCGCCGCCCCCCGACGGGGTCCGCGGCCCGGGAGAATCATCATGCCCATCAACCTCACCGAAATCGCCGCCCGGGAAATCAAGACCATCATCGATCAGCAGGAGCTGGATCAGCAGAAGATCCACCTCCGCGTCGGCGTCAAGGGCGGCGGCTGCTCCGGGTTCAGCTACCTCCTCGACCTCACCGAGCAGGCCCGCGACAACGACGAGAGCTTCGACCAGCACGGCATCAAGGTCGTCATCGACCCCAAGAGCTACCTCTACCTCAACGGCACCACCATCGACTTCAAGGACGAAGTCATGGG
>CAZKRE010000188.1:0-6560 GCA_964555075.1 uncultured Phycisphaeraceae bacterium | reverse complement strand
GCGCCCCGCCGCCCGCTACGGCGTCCGCTGGACCCCGCCCGTGCCGATGTGGACCGCGAACACCTCGATCACCCCGTGCGCGGGAGCCGGTCGGGGGGGCGGGTCCGCCATCGTGGGGGGAGCCTTCGTCGCGCCCGGGAGGGGCGCGTGGTGTCACGGTCCCGAGGGGTGAATCGCCCCGCGGTCGCGGGCGACGTTGACACCCCGGCCGGGGCATCAGTAGCGTGGCGGGATGACACACCAACTCACCGCCGCGCTCATCGTCGCGGGCGTGCTACCCGTGATTCTAGTCGCCTGCGCCGCGCCCGCGCCGGATTCCCCACCCGTGACCGCCGCCGCCGTCTCCCCCTCGGCCCGCGCGACGCCGACCGCCGCCGAGCCCTACGCCGCCCGGCCGATGGCGTTCATCAACGGCGAGACCATCACCGCGGCCGACCTGCACGCGCCGCTGATCGAGGCGGCGGGGGGGCAGGCACTTGCGGAACTGGTCATCGATCGCGTGCTGCGCGACCGGCTGGCGGAAGCGGGACTCACCCTGACCCCCGAGCAGTTGGACGCCGAGCGGCAACTGCTCATCAGCACCTTCGACGCCGCGGACGACGACGAGGCCGCCCGGGTCCTGCGGGAACTCCGCCGCCGCCGGGGGCTGGGGGAGCAGCGGTTCACCAGCCTCCTCCGCCGCAACGCCGCCATGCGGGCGCTCGTCCGTCAGCAGGTCAACGTCGACGAGCAGGCGCTCCGACGGGCGTACGAGCTGGCGTACGGCGAGCAGTACGTCGCGCGGATCATCGTGGTCCCCACGCTCCAGGAGGCGGCCCGGCTGCGGGAGATGCTCCGCGACCCCGAGGCTTCCTTTGCCGATCTGGCCGTCAAGCGGAGCTCCGACCCCAGCGCGGTGCAGGGGGGGCTGCTGCCGCCGATCAGCCCCGCCGACGACGAGGTCGCGAAGGTCATCCGCGACACGCTGGTGAGGCTCGACGAGCGGGGGGAGCGGGTCAGCGACCCGGTTTCGGTGCCCAGCGGCTACGCGCTGGTCTCCCTGGAACGTAAAGAAGCGGCCGAGTCGGTAGAATTCGCCGATGTGAGAGACCGGCTGGCGGAAACGGTCCGCCGGTCGGCCGAACGCGTCCTGATGCAACAGCTCGCGCGGGAGCTGCTCGCCGCGGCGAACGTCGTCGTCCTCGACCCCGCGCTGGCGAACGGCTGGACGCAGCAGAAGGACGCGATGCTCGGAAACTAGGAAGGGGCCGAGGGGACAGGGGCCAAGGGTCCCGATGCCGAAAGACGCCGTCATGTCCTCGGCCTCGTCTCCTCCCCCTGACCCCCTTGGCTCCCCGGCCCCATAGATCCCTATGAAGATCACCCCCGCCACCCGGATTGAACGCCTCCCGCCCTACGTCCTGGGTCGTCTGAAGCAGATGATCCTCGAGCGTCGTCAGGCCGGCGCCGACGTCATCGACCTGAACATGGGCAACCCCTCCGACGCACCGCCCGACCCGGTGGTGGAGAAGATCCGCGAGGCGGTGCTCGACCCGCGGAACTCGCGGTACAGCGTGAGCAAGGGCGTGTTCAACCTCCGGCGGGATATGGCCCTCAAGTACCGCCGCAAGTGGGGCGTCGAGCTCGACCCGGAGCACGAGGTCGTCGCGACCATCGGCTCGAAGGAGGGGTTCAGCCACATGTGCCTGGCGCTGATGGGCCCGGGCGACATCGCGGTCGTCGCGGACCCCGCGTTCCAGATCCACACCTACGCCGTGATGCTCGCGGGCGCCTCCACCGTCAGCGTGCCCCTGGGCAACGACGCCGCCTTCCTCGAGCGGATCGAGCGCGTGCTCGTGGAGCTGAACCCCAAGCCCAAGTGCATCATCCTCAACTACCCGCACAACCCCACGGCCCTCACCGTCGAGCCCGCTTTCTTCGACCAGGTCGTTGCACTGGCCGACAAGCACCAGGTCGCGATCATGCACGACTTCGCCTACGGCGAGACCTGCTTCGACGGCTACAAGGCCCCGAGCTTCCTCTCCGCCGACGGCGCGAAGGACTTCGGCTGCGAGTTCACCACCCTCAGCAAGCCCTACAACATGGCGGGCTGGCGGATCGGGTTCTGCGTCGGCCACCCCGACATGATCAAGGCCCTGAACACCATCAAGGGCTACTACGACTACGGCATCTTCCAGGCCGTCCAGATCGCCGCCATCATCGCGATGCGCATCGGCGACGAGCACATCGAGAAGCAGGCGATGCTCTACCAGCAGCGGCGGGACGTGCTCGTCAAGGGCCTCCGCAAGCTCGGCTGGGAGGTCGACTCCCCGCGGGGCACGATGTTCGTCTGGGCGAAGGTCAGCGACGAGCACCTCGCCCGCTTCGGCGGGAGCACCAACGAGTTCTGCCTCGCCATGGTCGACCAGGCCGAGGTCGCCATCACCCCCGGCTCCGCCTTCGGCCCCCGCGGCGAGGGCTACGTCCGCATGGCGCTCGTCGAGAACGAGCACCGCATCAAACAGGCGCTTCGACAGCTCACCCGCGCGCTGGCGAAGCCGGCGGCGACGGTGATCTGACCCTCCCCGGAAAGGCCCACCCATGCGCGTCCTCGTGATCGTCAAGGCGACGGCGAACAGCGAAGCGGGCGCGATGCCCAGCCAGACGATGCTTGCCGAGATGGGCGCGTTCAACGAAGAACTCGTCAAGGCCGGGATCATGCTCGCCGGCGAGGGGCTGCACCCGACGTCGAAGGCGCGGCGGGTCCGGTTCGTCGGCGGCGAGCGGCGCGAGTCGCAAGGCCCGTTCCCGCTGAGCGAGTCGCTGGCCGCGGGGTTCTGGATCTGGCGGGTCCGCTCGATGGAGGAGGCGCTCGCGTGGGCCCGCCGCTGCCCGCACCCCTCGCCGGGCGAAGAGGGGGAGATCGAGATCCGCCCGATCTTCGAGGCGGAAGACTTCGGCGAGGCGTTCACGCCGGAGCTGCGCGAACAGGAGGACCGCCTGCGGGTCGAACTCGAGCGGCGGCAGCACGACGGCGCGTGACGACCGGGCGCTTCTGCAGACGCGGACGGCGACGCCGTAATGGTATCCGACCCCTTTTCTTTTCTTTCTGAGACAATGGTTCCGAATCAGGACCACCGCCGGGAGCCTCGGATTCTATAGTTTATTTTGGGACATGGCCTTGTGCTGGAATTGAATCCTCCTGAGGATCAAGTCGCCATTGCATCCCTCTTAACCCGGCGTTCGCACTGATCGAATTTTGCGATAATACCCACGCACTTGCGTCAGCTGACCACGGAGCCTCCATATCTCCTGCCGCAACTTGATCTATTATGATCGAGAGGCCCTTCGCAAGCTCGTGATCATCTATTTCATATATCGCTACTGCAGACTGCTCCAGCCTCTGCGTCTTGCTAGAGGTAACGATAACTAGCGTGTCTTGAGAAATCCGAAACGTAGCGGCAAGGCCACTCTCGCTTTGAACCTTGACCGAAAGGGGGACGGCAGCATTATTAGTTGCCTGCTCCCCGAAGATCCGATCCAGCCCTAAGGTGAGGGGCATCAACACTATGACATTATTTGGTGGATCAACAAAGAGATACATGCTTTTTGAAACCTGAATACCACATCGCCTCCATTGAGGAGTTGCAGATCGACTGTTATTTACTAGAACATCCCTCGTAAACCAAGGTCGAGCAGGTGGCAGCACCACCCGATTTTTTCCCGAAAGCAAGCTATAGCCTGCGCCTATAAACAAAGTGATTACCCCAAAGCAGATCAATAACACTCCTATGAAGGCGGCGACTTGCATCGCGCGTTTATGGATATTAGGTGTCATATAAACGATTTCTACGGCATCATATAGATGGTCGATCCGGCTCCCCAAGCGCCCACATGTGCGGAACCTTGAACGGTCCCATACTCAACATTCAACTGGGCAGATGGACTGCGATCCGGCACCCATATTTTCGCGTTCGGCGTTGCCCGTGCAATCGACATAGTTGTTGGTACTACGAGAGTCCCGGTGGTTATCCAGTCGTAACCCGCCTTAGTCCAATCTAGACGGCCATTCAGGGCACCGGGATACGCCGTCGCCCTCGCATTTCGTCCTAGCATTCTATGGCCTTGTACTGCGGGGAGGACAAGGGGTCGGACACCTTTGATGGCGGCGGGCGAGGATAAGGGGTCGGGAGTCATTCTCGAGGTTCCGCTTGCTTCCGAGCCGCACACGGGGGCGCGGCGTGCTGTCGGGCCCGAGGAACGCGGCTGTCTTCGCCACCGACTTCTCCCGCACCGGATCCGCGATCCTTTACGGTTTCTGGAGTAGGCGACCTGTGGTTGCCGGCTAGTCGGTGTTCCGCCGTGACCTGATCCCGGTTGATGGATTGCGGGCGTGCATGCCGTCGATGTTGCCCAGCACCGCCTTCTCGGCGCGCAGCAGGGGCTTCTCCTTGTGGCCGGCGTCGGTGTAGGACTGGACGCAGAGGGCGAAGCAGGACCCGAACAGGGGGGAGACGGCACGGAGCACCTTGCCCCACTGCCCCATACAGATGTGCAGGAAAGGCACCTTCAGCTCGTTCTTGACCAGGACGGTCGTCCCGAGCGATTCCAGCATCTCGGCCTCGCTGTGGACACACATCGCGATCTTGACGAAGTCGGCGCCGCGGGCCTCCAGAGCCTTGGCGTGCGCCAGTGTCTGCTCCGGGGTCATGTACTCCCAGACGTGGGACGACATCAGCACTTCACCGCCGAGGGCGTGCACCTGCTCGATCGTCTGCCGCTGCCGGTCGATGGCGGAGCGATCGTGCGTGAGTTCCCGGGGAGCGGGGTCGAACATGTCGCCCATCATGTCGATCATGGAGGCGCCGACGCGCACGGCCAGGAGTTGCTCTTCGATGAGTTGCTCGTCGGTCTTTCCGCCGGGGCGGCGGTAGTTCATGGTGAACACCGGCTTGTCGCCGGCGTAGTTGAAGATGGTCGCGAGGTCGGCCTCGCACAAGTGCGCCTGCTTCATGGCCTCCATGTGCAGCATGAACGCATCGGCCCCGTCGAAGATGGCATTGCGCATCGTGCAGACGGTCCTGATCGGCGTGGGGTCACTCAGCGACGCGACGAGAAGCGGCAGCTTCTGCTGAGAAAACAGGGGCTTTGTCGATTGATCATTGTCTCTCATACGGTTCCCTTGCGACACGATGGTCAGACCTTGTGCGGCCCAAGCGCACGTCCGCCGTCGATCAGGTAGTTCACGCCCGTGATAAAGCCAGCTTTATCAGAACACAGGAACAGGATCAGGTCCGTCACTTCCTGAGGTTGGGCGGCCCGTCCCATGGGGGTTCGCATATTCGCCATGCCCGGGCGTGTGAGCACCGGTCCGGGCGAGACGCAACAGGCTCGGACGTTGTGCTCGGCGCCGCACAGGGCGAGCGACTTGGTCAACCCGATGACACCGCTTTTCGCGGCGCTGTAGTCCACCGCGGCGGCGGAACCTTCGACGCCGGTGACGGAGCCGATGTTGATGATGACGCCGCTCTTCTGCTCGATCATGCCCCCCAGCACGTCGTGGCAAAAATAGATCGCGCCTTTGAGATTGACGTCGATCCCCCAGTCGATGACGTCGATAGGCAGCTTGTGGAACGGCTCCGGGCGTCCGAAGACTCTTGCCGACGAACCCCCCGCGCCGTTGATGAGGATGTCGATCCGCCCGTAGGCTTCGATCGTTTGGGTGACGGCGGCACTGACCTGGCTGTAGACGCGGACGTCGACCTCGATGCCGATGGCGTTGCCGCCGTCGTTGCGGATGTCTTCGGCCGCCTGCTGGACCTGGCCCGCATTGACGTCGGTCAGGACCACTGTGGCGCCGAGCCTGGCGAGGTTTTGAGCGGTGAGCAGGCCGATGCCCGACGCTGCGCCGGTGATGATCGCGATCCTGTTCTGAAATGACATGTTGTCTCTCTGGCGCCATGGGCGAGGGGCTGGTGGTGCTCGATCATAATGGTTTGGGCGCGGGGTAGGGGATCAGGCAAAGGAAGGGGCGGCGAGGCGGCGAGCTCGATTCGGGTGGCGGGGCTGGTAGGCTGCTGCGAGCTCGATCGTCGCCGCGGCTGCGCGCGGCCGATGTCGGGAGAGGTGGTTATGGCGGGCGACAAGGCGCGGGTGATGCTGGAGGGGGCGCTGCTGGCGGTGGCGGTGGGCGGGGCGGTCGTGGTGGGGGTGGTGGGCGTGGGGATTCTGGCGGCGTTCCTGGTGACGCGGGATCCGTGGTACGGATCGGTGGGGCTGGTGTGGTTGCTGGTCGGCGGGGCGGTGACGACGCTCGCGCTGATCGCGGGGCTGGGCTACGGTTTTCTCAACGAGCGGCGGGGTGGGCGGCGGGGCGTGGCGTGGCTGGCGCGCGTGGCGCCGATCCTCAATCTGCCGCTCGCGGCGGCGTGCGTGATGATCGGGAGCGCCGAGTACTTCAAGACCGGCTTCACGGTGGTCAACACGGGCACGAGCGTGATCGACGCGGCGCGGGTCGTGCCGCCGGCGGGAACGCCGGTGGAGTTGGGGCCGATCCTGCCGGGCGCCGCGGTGCGTCGGCG
>CAZKRE010000187.1:0-6605 GCA_964555075.1 uncultured Phycisphaeraceae bacterium | reverse complement strand
TCGGATAATCTTGCATATGCGGACAACGCTCAATCTCAACGACGACCTCATCGCCAAGGCGCGGGAGCTTACGGGGATCGACGAGAAGACGGCCCTGATCCACGCCGGGCTTCAGGCACTCGTGCAGCGTGAGGCCGCTCGCCAACTCGCCGCGATGGGAGGCAGCGATCCCGAGGCCCGTCCCGCGCCCCGCCGCCGGCCGCCCGGGTACGTCAACGATCAATGATCCTCGTCGACACTTCCGTCTGGATCAGCCACCTTCGCCGCGGTGATGCCCGCCTGGCCCGACTGCTCCGCGAAGAACGCGTCGTGGTTCACCCTTTCGTCGTCGGCGAAGTTGCGCTCGGACGCCTCCGTCACCGAGCGCGCATGCTCGCGCTGCTCGCGGAGATGCCGGCGGCTCCCATGGCTTCGCCGCGACGCGTCATGGAGTTGATCGACGAATATCAGCTCGCCGGTTCCGGCATCGGTTATGTCGACGCCCATCTCGTCGCAACCGCCATCGATCTCCACCAAGGCTTACTGACCGACGACCAGCGACTCTCCACCGTCGCCCGCTCAGCCGGCGTGCTCGTCACGTTCTGACCCGCTCCGCCGCCGCGCCGGCCGGCCGGGAGAAAACGAACCGCTGGTACACATACCCCAGGACAAGCAAACTCACGCCCAGCCCGAGGAAGCTCAGCACCCGCCACAGGTCGCGGAGCTGTGCCGCGTCGAGGACGAACACCTTGCCCACCGCGAGCAGCATCACCGCGAGCGACGCGTAGCGGAGCACCAGGCTCCGCCGCCACACCCCCACCGCCAGCAGCGCCAGGCCCAGCACGATCCACGATGCCGAGTAGGTGTAGTGCTCCGCGCTCGTCACCCCTGCCGCGTCCAGGTCGAGCACGGAGCCGACGAACGCCTGCCGGACCTGCAGGCTCACGAGCGCGAACAGGAGGACCACCGCGGCGGCGGTGAAGGCGCGGGCCGCTGAGGCCTCGCCGCGCCGCCGCAGCACGATGGCCGCCGCGGCCGCGACCGTCGCCGGCAGGCCGAAGAGGTACCCCAGCCCGTTGAGGACTGGCAAGCGCCCCACCGCGACATCGGTCCAGAGCGGGTTCTCCAGCAGCCCGCAGCCCACCAGCGCGAGGGCCACGCCGACGCCCGCGAGGGTGACGCCGACCGGCGCGATCCGCGAAAGCCGGCCCCGCGCCGCGAGCAGGGTCACCAGGCCGATCCCGCCCCACGCGGCCGCATAGGTCGCCCATTCGTAAGCCGTCACCGTCATGGCGGCCAGGTCGTCTCGATGGAAGCCGTGCCGGATGAGCAGCGTCACCAGCGCGAGCCCCGACGCCGCCGCCAGCGCCGCGAGCGCGCGGGCGAACGGCGCCTCGCCCAGCCGCCACAGCCCGAGGCCCGCGGCCGCGAATGCCAGCATGGGGACGCCGTACTGCGGCAGGAGCGGATTGAAGAGGATCCGCTGTCCAAGGTCCGTCGAGAACGGCCCGGGGAGGACGAGCATCGCCACCGCGGTCGCCGCCAGCCAGGCAACGGCCCACCGCATCGCGGGCAACCGCAGCGCCACGCCCCCCCACGCGGCCGCCGCCGCCAGCACCGACCACGCCACCGCGACCCACGGGTGGTCGAGCCCGCCCGCCGACCAGGTGAGGAACCCCGCCGCCCCGAGCATCAGCGCGCTCCACAGCCGCTCACCCCCGTCGCCTTCCGCGCCCGCCTCGCCGCGCCGGCTCACGGGCATCGCCATCGCGATACACAGCCCCGCGAGCGCGAGCCCGATCGCCCACCAGGGCATCCAGCTCGGCAACTCCGCCCCGGCGATGCCGATGCCCGCAAGGAAGTAGGCATGTCCGGCCACCACGACGAGCACCCCCCACGCGCCGCGGCGCCCGCTCCGCCACTGGCAGACGTAGCCGCCCGCCGCGTAGAGCGCGCCGAACGCCACCGTGAGCCAGCCGAGCGTCCCGACATCGAGGGCCTCGGATCCGAACACGCCGCGCAGGGACCACGCGAGGAGCGTGATCAGGCTGATGCCGGCGGTCACCGCGGGCATCGGGAGGTAGCGGGGATCGACGCGTGCGAGCACGATCGCGCCGGCGCCGAGCAGCCCGAGCAGGCCCATCTCGATGAACGAGAAGCTGCCGTAGGCGGCGAGGAGCCCGAGCAGCGCCGCGCTGGCGACGACCGCGGCGACGGCGAGGACGAACGGCCGCGTCCGCGGGCCGTCGGGAGAGGTCAGCCGTGCCGCCCCCGCGACGTACGCCGCCGCCGACGCGACGAGGAACGGCGCCGCCCACGCCTGCGCCGCCGCCCCGCCGATGAACACGCCGTAGATCGCCGCCCAGGCGAGGGAGCCGACGAGCGTGAGCGTGGCGAGCCCGAACCAGCCGCGGCGTCCGGTGACGATCAGGAGGCCCGTCTCGAGCAGGAGCAGGTAGGTAAAGAGCGGGCCGGGCGCGCCGGGGCCGTCGCTGATGAGGGCGGGCGTGATGAACCCGCCTAGCAACCCCAGCAGCGCGACGAACTGCCCGTGCCGCAGCGACAGGGCCACTGCAGCGGCGGTGAGCACCGCCATCATCGCGAAGCCGACCCACGGCGGGAGGTACTCGTAAAGCCGCGTCGCCGCGAGCACCACCGCGAAGAGGTCCGCCACGCCCGCGGCCGTGACCGCCTCCGCCACGCGCGCCGAACGCCGCCGAAGCCACTCCCCCGCTCCGAGCAACACCACCCCGAACACCGCGCTCAGGCTCAGCCGCACGCCCGGCGAGAGCATCCCGCTGTCGAAGGAGTACTTCACCAGGAACGCGCCCGCGAGCAGCAGCGCCACCCCGCCCACCCACACGAACAGCCGCGCCCCCAGCTTCTCCTCCCACGTCGCGCGCGGCGCGGCGTCGGGGTGAACATTCGTACGAATGTTCACTCCGACCGGGAGCGGCGAAGGCTCGGCCTCTGCCGCGGTTTTCGGCGGCGTTGGCGGCGTCGGCGGCGTTGGCAGGTTCGGCGCCGGCCCCCCCGCCGGGGCCGCGTCACCCGAGCGGGTCGCGTCATCCATCACGCCGGCGACGCGATGCAGCGCCGCCCGCTGCGCCGCCGCCCGCGGCACGGGCGCCACGGCCGCAGGGATCGGCTCGGCCGCGTCGGCCTGTTCCGCCGGCGCCTCCCGATCGCCCCCCGCCGCCCGCGCCCGCTCGAGCGCCCGCAGCCGCGACTCCACCCGATTGAGCCGCTCGTCCCGCTCCCACAGCGCCTGTCGCAGCCGCGACGCGTCCAGCAGCGCCGCCACCGCCAGGGACACCGCCACCGCTACAGCCACGAACGTGATGAATATCGCCATGGGTGTCGCTCCATCTCTGGCTGGCTCAGCCGTCCATCAGCACGCGCCCCACCTCCGCGAGCAGCCGACGGCGTTTCGCTTCGGGCAGGAGCTCCAGCTCGCGCACGATCGAGTTCACCGTCCCGAGCCCCACCGCGGCCCACGCCGCGAGCGCCGGATCGAGCCGGCCCCCGGGTTCGTCGGGACCGTCGGGTTCGCCGGGACCGTCGGCCGCCTCGTCGCGGTGCTTGCGGATCTGTTCTTCGAGGTATTCCTGCAGCCGCTCGTACAGCGACTGAAGGTGGAGCCGGACCGCGGGGTCGTCGGTCTCGCTCAGGCCCGCGAAGACCAGGCGGTAGAGCCCGCTCTCGCCGTGGTGCTCGCTCTCGTGCGCGAGCAGCCGCTGGGCCGGGCTCCCCTTGCCGGGCCTGGCGAGCAGGCGGTCCCACGCCTCGATGCTCGACGCCGCGACGTCCTCGAGCGCCGCCAGGAACATCGCCTTCTTGTGCGGCCAGAGGCGGTAGAGCTGGGTTTCCTGCAGCCCGCATCGGCGGGCGAGCTCCGCGGTCGTGACGCGGCGGTACCCCAGTTCCGCGAAGGCCTGCGCGAGGACGGGCAGCAGCGCCCGCTTCCGCTGGATGGACTGGCTGGGTCGAGGCATGAGGAGCGCCCGGGGGTTATGTAAGCAAATACTAACAATCACTCTCCGGATGTCAAGCGGCCGCGCGGGGACAACCCGTTCACTTAGGTGTTGCGTGAGCGCGGTTCTCGTGCGATAGTCGGCGGTTATGAAGATCGGCGTCATCAGCGACACGCACGACCGGCTGCCCACGTTCCAGCGGGCGATCGCGCTGTTCCGACGGCTGAAGGTCGATGCGATCTTCCACGCCGGGGACTACGTCGCCCCCTTTGCCGCGAAGCTGCTCACGCCCGATGCGCTGGGCGGGATCCCGCTCCACTGCGTCTACGGCAACAACGACGGCGAGAAGGCGGGCCTCAAGAAGGTCCTGCCCGGGATCGTGGACGGGCCGCTGCGCGTGAAGCTCGGCGACCGGACGATCGTCATGCACCACTGGATCGACTGGCTCCAGCCCGCCGACCTCCGGGGCGCCGACGTCGTCATCACCGGACACACCCACGCCGTCGTCAACGAGACCCGCGACGGCCGGCTCTACCTCAACCCGGGCGAGTGTTGCGGGTGGGTCAACGATCGCTGCACCGTCGCGACGCTCGACCTCGACACGCTGCACGTGGACATCATCGAAGTCCACGCGTGAGCATCGTGCGGCAAGCCCATCGAGGCGCCGAGCGTCACTGGCCGTCCGCACGGCTTGCCCGCGAGGACGCGGGTCAAGCCGTGGCACTCTTCTCGGAGGCGAGACGCCTGGGGCTGATAAGGCTCGGCGGCAACGCTCCTTCCCACCACTCGCCGCGGCCCCTCAACCCCGCCCCGCGATCAGCCGATGCATCCGGTAAGCCTCCCACCGGGTGTCGATCTATGGCCGGCCAGTTCTTTGATGAGCAGCGACAGGCGCTGGATATCCTGCGCATGTCCGATCAGGATCACGACGCGATCGTTTCGGAGCTCGACCGCTCGGCGGTCGCTTCGGCCGGGCGCGACAAGCGCCGCAGCAAGCGGCTGCCCTACAAGAACGTCAAGGGCCTGACCCTCGAGGTGACCCACCCCGGGGGCAGCACGGTCCGGTTCCTCGTCAAGCCGCGCAACATCTCCCGGTCGGGGCTGTCGGTGCTGCACGGCGGGTTCATCCACACGAACACGCCGGCGGTCGTGCCCCTGCGGAGCCTGACGGGCAAGCCCGTGCTGGTCAGCGCGAAGATCGTGACCTGCCGGCACATCCGCGGGCGGATCCACGAGCTGGGGATCGCGTTCGAGAAGCCGATCGAGCTGTCGCAGTTCGTGCTCGACGCGGACATGGGCGAGCCCGGTCACGACGACGAGCATTGGGTGCCGGTCTCGTTGCCGACGCTGCGCGGCTCGGTGCTGGTCGTGGACGAGTGGGAGTCGGACCGGTCGCTCCTGGAGTACGACCTGACGAAGCTGGGGCTGCGCGTGACGCTGGCGGACGGGGGCGCGGACGCGCTGCGGCTGCTCCGCGGCGGGCGGTTCGACCTGGTGCTCACGGGCGAATGGCTGGGCGACCTCAGCGGGGCGGACCTCGCGGCGGCGATGCGCAAGACCGGCTGCGAGGCGCCGCTGATCGGGGTCTTCGCCGACGGCGCCCCCGCGCTGGCGGAGGCGGCGATGCGGGCGGGGATCGGCACGGTCATCACCCGGCCCTACAAGATCGAGCACCTGGGGCAACTGCTGCTGCAGTACCTCGCCTTCGACGGCGGCGGCGGCGCGGGCACGAGCGACCTGTCGACGAAGTGGGTCGAGAGCGGCATGCGGCCGATGATCCTCTCCTTCCTGCAGGGCCTGGAGATCCGGCTCGCGGACCTCGAGCAGCAGGTCGCCGCGGGCGTCGCGGACCCCCTGCCGACCTGCCTCCGCGTGAAGAGCGCGGCGGCGTCGTACGGGTTCCCGAAGATCAGCGATACCGCCGAGGAACTCGCGAACCTGCTGCAGAGCGACGCCTCGCTCGACCACGTGCGGCAGACGATCGACCGGCTCGCGGGGCTGACCACCGCCGCGCTGACCGCCGCGGAACGGAATGCGGCGGCCTAGCGCCCGACACGCGCAGAGCGTGCCCGGCGCGACACCCCCGTTCGACAGCCTATACTCCCTCGCATGTCCGCCTCGCCGACCCAGCCGATCCTCGAGGTCCGCGACCTCAAGACCTACTTCCCTGTCAAGCGGGGGCTGATGCGCAAGACCGTCGGCCACGTCCGCGCGGTCGACGGCGTGTCCTTCTCGGTCGCGCCGGGCGAGACGCTCGGGCTCGTGGGCGAGTCGGGCTGCGGCAAGTCCACCGTCGGGCGGACGATCCTCCGACTCATCCCCAAGACGGGCGGCGACGTGCTGTTCGAGGGCGAGGATGTCTACGCCAAGTCGCCCCGCGAGATGAAGGCGATGCGGCGGCGGATGCAGATCATCTTCCAGGACCCCGTCGGGTCGCTGAACCCGCGGATGAGCGTCGGCGCGATCCTCAGCGAACCGATCCGCGTCCACAAGCTCGCGAGGGGCAGCGAGGTCGACGACCGCGTCGCGACGCTGCTGAAACGCGTCGGGCTCCAGCCGGAGCACGCCGTCCGCTACCCGCACGAGTTCTCCGGCGGGCAGCGGCAACGCATCGCCATCGCCCGGGCGCTGTCGCTCGAGCCGAAGTTCATC
>CAZKRE010000186.1:3235-6653 GCA_964555075.1 uncultured Phycisphaeraceae bacterium | reverse complement strand
CCGGCCCTTCGCGGAGCCTCAGGGCCGGCGTGGGGGTTAGCCGTGGGCCTTCTCGAAGGCGGCCAGCGCGGTCTCGCGGTCGGTCTTGTGGCCCATCGCGGTGAGTTCGGTGGCGATGGCGAGGAGGCCGGCGCGGGTGTCTTCGGCGTCGACGTAGCCCATGTGGGAGATGCGGAAGATCTTGCCGGCCCACTTGGCGCCGCGGCCGTCCTGGCCGCCGGTGATGTGGACGCCGTGCTTCTCGCGGAGGGCCTTGCGGAAGGCGGAGTCGTCGACGCCTTCGGGGTAGTAGGCGCCGGTGACGGAGGGGGAGGGGCTCTGGCTGATGAGCTTGAGGTTCATGGCCTCGAACGCGGCGCGGGTTCCGCGGGCGAGCCGCTCGGTGCGGTCGAAGGTGGATTGGAGCCCGCCGTCGGCGTTGAGGATGAGGTCGCAGGCGACCTTCTGCCCGCGGATGAGGCTCACGGGCGGGGTGAAGGGGACGTCGTTCTTGTGCCAGCTCTTGAGCCAGCGGCGGAGGTCGAGGTTGTACTGCGGGCCGGCGGGGGTGTCGTTGAGTCGGGCGATGGCGCGTTCGCCGAGGCCGACGTAGCCGAGGCCGGGCGGGAGCATCATGGCCTTCTGCGAGCCGGTGACGAGGCAGTCGATGCCCCAGTCGTCCATCTCGCAGGGGAAGGCGCCGACGGAGGTGATGCCGTCGACGAGGAGGAGGGTGTCGGTGTCCCGCGTGATCGCGGCGAGGGCGCGGACGTCGCTCTGGGTGCAGGTGGACGTCTCGGAGTGGCAGAGGGCGATGACGCTGATGTCCGGGTTCTTCTTGAGGGTGTCGGCGACCTCGTTGAGGTCGACGCCCTGGCCCCAGGGGGCGTTGATGCGCAAGGGGGTGAGGTCGAGGAACCTGGCGTAGGCGTCGAAGATGTCCTGCCAGCGTTCGCCGAACTTGCCGGTGGCGATCGCGAGGACCTTGGAGCCGGGGCGGGCGAGGCCGATCTGGGCGGCCTCGAAGGCGGTGGTGCCCGAGCCGGCGATGGAGAGGACCGGGCCCCGGGTGCGGAAGACCTGCTGCAGCGCCTTGTTGAGGTCGGCGAAGATGGCCTGGAACTGCTTGGTGCGGTGGTGGATGATCGGCAGCGCCATCTCCTGCAGGACCTGCGGGGGGACGGCGGTCGGGCCGGGGGTGAGGAGGCGCTGCTTGAGCACGGTCCCCCCGTTGGCGGGCGTGGTCGCGGGAGCGGTCATAAGAGGGTCTCGGTAAGGGGGTGGGGCATCCCGTGGGACGAGGGGCAAAGCTACCGCTGGCGGTCGAGAGGGTCAACCGGCGGGACGAGGCGGGGGCGGCGGGGCGGGGCGGCTGGCGGTCCGGGCGGCGACAGCGGGATTCGAGGCGCGGGAGGTTGCCTCGGCCGCTGGCGGACCTAGACTCGGGCGACGAATCAGGGTTGAGCGGCCCCTGTCGCGATGTCGCGCCGCCACGGAAACGACCAGCGGTGGCTGCCCCCGGACCCCGACAACAGAGGAACGTTTCGCGGACGCTGGGCGATCCCTCGGCGCAGCAGGCGAACTCGGCGCTGATCGGGCGGCTGCTGCGGCTGGGCTGGACCTACCGGTGGGGGGCGCTGGTGGTGGTGCTGCTGCAGGTGGTGCTGCTGGTGATGGCGTTGTCGGGGCTGGGGCTGACGGGTCTGGGGATCGACGTGATCGTGGCGGACTTCGACCCGGAGGCGAAGGTGCCGCAGTGGCCGCTGGGGCTGGGGGCGTACGTCGCGGGCTGGCCGGCGATGCAGCAGGTGTTCGTGCTGGCGGGGCTGGTGCTGGCGGTGGCGGCGGCGCGGTTCGTGCTCGACCGGTTCAGCCAGATCTGGAAGGCCCGGCTGGTGATGAACATCGTGACGGACCTCCGCACGATGGTGTACGACATGCTGCAGCGGCTGTCGTTCCGGTTCTTCGACGCCAACGAGTCGGGCTCGATCATCAACCGGGTGACGGGGGACGTGCAGGCGGTGCGGCAGTTCATCGACGGGGTGATGATCGAGGTGCTGCTGCTGGGGCTGAGCCTGGCGCTGTACCTGGTGTACATGGTGAACATCCACCCGATGCTCACCGTGGCGTGCCTGGCGACGACGCCTCTGATGTGGGGGCTCACGACGTGGTTCGCGAAGACGGTGAAGCCGGCGTACCGGCGGAACCGGGAGCTGTTCGACCAGGCGGTGCGCGTGCTGTCGGAGAACACGCAGGGCGTGCACGTCGTGAAGGGCTTCTCGCGTCAGCCGCAGGAGACGGAGAAGTTCCGGCTGGCGAACGCGGCGGTGCGGGACCAGAAGTGGTGGATCTTCACGCGGGTCTCGACGTTCGGGACGCTGATCAGCTTCGTGCCGCAGATCAACCTGATCATCCTGCTGGCGTACGGCGGGTGGCTGGTGATCCAGCACAAGCGTGCGGCGACGGCGGAAGAGGCGGCGGTGGTGGGGATCTCGCTGGGGCAGATGTTCGTGTTCGCGGGGCTGCTGCAGCAGTTCTCGACGCAGGTGGCGAACATCGCGGGGATCGCGAACACGGTGCAGCAGAGCCTGATCGGGGCGCAGCGGGTGTTCGAGGTGCTCGACGCGCCGCTGGAGATCCGCTCGCCGGAGAACCCCAGGCCCCTGGGCCGGGCGCGGGGCGAGGTGAGCTTCGAGCGGGTGAGCTTCGCGTACGGCGACACGGGCGACCCGGCGCTGAGCGACATCAACCTGCACGTGCCGGCGGGGCAGACGGTGGCGGTGCTCGGCGCGACGGGTGCGGGGAAGTCGACGCTGCTGTCGCTCGTGCCCCGGTTCTACGACCCGACGGTGGGGCGGGTGAAGCTCGACGGGGTGGACCTGCGGGAGTACGACGTCGACGACCTGCGGCGGAACATCGGGATCGTGTTCCAGGAGAGCTTCCTCTTCAGCAACACGGTGGCGGCGAACATCGCGTTCGGCCACCCGACGGCGACGCGGGAGCAGATCGAGAACGCGGCGAAGATCGCCTGTGCCCACGACTTCATCATGGACCTGCCCAAGGGGTACGACACGCTGCTGACCGAGAGCGGGGCGAACCTGTCGGGCGGGCAGCGGCAGCGGATCGCGATCGCGCGGGCGATCCTGCTCGAGCCGCCCGTGCTGATGCTCGACGACCCGACGGCGGCGATCGACCCGGAGACGGAGCACGAGATCCTCGAGGCGATGAACCACGCGATGCGGGGGCGGACGACGTTCGTCATTGCGCACCGGCTGTCGACGCTGCGGCGGGCGGACACGGTCGTCGTGCTCGACCGGGGCCGGATCATCCAGCGCGGGACGCACGACGCGCTGATGCGGGAGAAGGGGCACTACCGGTGGGCGGCGCGGATGCAACTGGCGGACGACGAGAGCCGGCGGATGCTGGGGCTGGAGCCGGA
>CAZKRE010000186.1:0-3135 GCA_964555075.1 uncultured Phycisphaeraceae bacterium | reverse complement strand
GGGGCGGCGGGCCATGGCTGAGTTCAACCGCGAGTACGTGCCGCCGAAGGGGCCGCGCCGGGCGCTGACGCACTACATCGGCGAGGAGCGGGAGCCGGACAAGGCGCCGCTGAACTTCGCGATCATCCGTCGGCTGATGACGTTCACGCGGCCGTTCGCACGGATGCGGAACACGCTGTTCGTGCTGGTGATCCTGCGGTCGATCCAGGTGCCGGTGCTGGCGTACCTGCTGTCGGCGGTGATCAAGGGGCCGATCACGAGCCAGGACTACAGCGGGACGCTGTGGGGCGCGGCGGGCTTCGGGGCGTGGGCGGTGTTCACGTACCTGACCCTGGCGATGCGGCAGCGGCTGGCGCTGCAGTTGGGCGAGAGCGTGGTGCACGACCTGCGCAACGCCATCTTCGAGCACCTGCAGCGGATGTCGATGCGGTTCTACGACCGCACGAAGCTGGGGCGGATCATCAGCCGGATGACCAGCGACGCCGAGGCGGTCCGGCAGGGCGTGCAGGACGTGCTGTTCGTCACGCTGGTGGGGTTCGGGCAGATGGTGGTGGCGGCGGCGATCATGCTGTACCACGACCCGATGCTCTTCGGCATCATCCTGGCGATGGCGCCGATCCTCTGGGCCATCACGCGGTACTTCCGCGGCCGGCTGAGCACCGCCCACCGGGAGGTGCAGGAGAGCTTCAGCCGGGTCACCGCGACGCTGGCGGAGAGCGTCAACGGCATCCGCGTGACGCAGGGGTTCGTGCGGCAGGACGTGAACGCGGCGATGTTCCACGACCTGGTGAAGAGCCACGGCGAGTACAACATCCGCGTGAGCACGCTCAGCGCCACGTTCCTCCCGCTGCTCGAGCTCAACAGCCAGTTCTTCACGTCGGTGCTGCTCATTCTCGGCGGGTACCAGGTGCTCGAGAGCGGGTTCGGCGCCGGCGGCGGGGACCCGCAGGCGCGGTTCGACGCGATCTGGCCGTTCTTCTTCATGCTCCCGCAGTTCCTCGGCCCGGTCTCGACACTCGGGCGGATGTACAACCAGGCGCTGACGTCGATGGCGGGGGCGGAGCGGGTGTTCAACCTGCTCGACTCGCCGCCCGAGCGGCTCGACGCGGAGGACGCGGTCGACCTGCCGAAGATCCGCGGGCACGTGGTGTTCGACAAGGTCGGGTTCGGGTACCTGCCCGAGAAGCGGGTGCTCCACGACGTGTCGTTCGAGGCGAAGCCGGGGCAGACGATCGCGCTGGTCGGATCGACCGGCTCGGGCAAGAGCACGATCATCAGGCTGATCTCCAAGTTCTACCTGCCGACGGAGGGGCGGCTGGTGATCGACGGCGTCGACATCTTCCGCGTGAAGAGCGAGTCGCTCTTGTCGCAACTGGGGATCGTGCTGCAGGTCAACTTCCTCTTCACCGGCACGGTGATGGACAACATCCGGGTGGGCAAGGCGGACGCGACGGACGAGGAGGTGATCGAGGCGGCGCGGAAGCTCGACTGCATCGACCTGATCGAAGCGATGCCCGATGGTTTCCAGACGCAGGTGGGCGAGCGGGGGCAGAGCCTGTCGCTGGGGCAGCGGCAACTCGTCTGCTTCACCCGCGCGATGCTGGCGGACCCGGCGATCCTGATCCTCGACGAGGCGACGTCGAGCGTGGACACGATCACCGAGGCGCGGGTGCAGAAGGCGCTGTCGATCCTGCTCAAGGGTCGGACGAGCTTTGTCGTCGCGCACCGGCTGTCGACGATCCGCCACGCGGACGCGGTGCTCGTGCTCGAGCACGGCCGGATCATCGAGCGGGGGACGCACATCGAGCTGCTGGCGATGAACGGGGTGTACGCGAACCTCTACCGGCAGTTCATCCACGCGAGCGAGGCGTGAGGCGAAGGTGGCGCGGATGTGGGAGCTTCACGCCGGATCCCGGTCTTGAAGGATCTTCATCACCTCGGCTTCGGTAGCGGTCTGGCCGGTCTCGCCCGCGCGGATGGCGTGGAGCATGCCGGCGTCTTCCACGATCTCTTCGAGCACCTCGCGAATGAGGTCGTGACGCTCGCGCAGCACCGTCGTCAGGGCTTCTCGGAGTTGCTCATCGCTGATCGTTGGCATGATGGATCGATTCTAGCGGGGGTGTCTCGCAGCTCGTCATGCCTCGCGTAAGATACGGCCGTGACACAAGCTCCAGACACGCCGAAGACGACGCTCCGCGACATCCGCCACTGGGTGAAGAACGGGCAGAAGTTCGCGATGCTCACCTGCTACGACGCGACGACCGCGCGGTGGCTGTACCGCGGGGGGCTGCGGACGATGCTGGTCGGGGATTCGGCGGCGGAGATGATCCTCGGGTACACGAGCACGATCCACGCGCCGCTGGACTTCATGATCACGCTGACGGCGGCGGTGAAGCGGGGGGCGCCCGGGGCGTTCGTCGTGGGGGACCTGCCCTACGGCAGCTACCAGTCGGACGACGCCGAGGCGGTGCGGAACGCGACGCGGTTCATGACCGAGGGGATGGCCGACGCGGTGAAGCTCGAGGTGGACGCGGAGTATGCGGACCTGATCGGGAAGCTGGCGCGGGCGTCGATCCCGACGGTGGCGCACATCGGCTGGCGGCCGCAGCGGCTGGCGCAGAGCGGCGTGGCGGTGGTGGCGGGCCGGACGGCGCCGAAGGTGGCGGAGCTCGTCGAGCTGGCGAAGCTGATGGAGTCGCGGGGGGCGACGATGCTGCTGATCGAGGCGTCGACGGCGGAGGCGGGGCAGGCGATCGTGGAGGCGGTGAACATCCCGGTCATCGGCTGCGGGGCCGGGCCGCACCCCCACGGGCACGTGGTCATCCTGCAGGACTGGCTGGGGCAGACCGACTGGCAGCCGGGGTTCGCCCCGCCCGCGGAGGCGGGGGGCGAGCGGCTGGCGGGGCTGGCGAAGCGGTGGGTCGAGCTGGTCGGGTCGGGGCAGTACCTCGCGGACGGCGGGCCGTACAAGATGACCGGTCCCGCCGCGGCGCGGTGATGGTCGCGGCCCGGACCGTCCAGTCCCCTCTCCCCCGTCGGGAGAGGGTTAGGGTGAGGGGTCGGAGACACCGTGCGTCCATCCGTGAGATCGGCACCCGTTGACGCCCACCCCTCACCCCCCCCCCCACCCCCACC
>CAZKRE010000185.1:0-6737 GCA_964555075.1 uncultured Phycisphaeraceae bacterium | reverse complement strand
GAGTGGGACGGGGACCTTCGTGAGATCGCCGCGGCCGGGTACACGCACGTGCAGTACCGCCCGCAGTGGCGGTGGCACGAGCGCGTCCGCGGGGAGGACCGATTCGACGACCTCGACCGGCTCTTCGAACTGGCGGCGAAGCACGGGCTCCGCGTCGTGCTTAAGCCGATGCTCGAGACCGCCCCCGACTGGGTCTTCGACGATCTGGGCGGGACGCGGATCGGGTTCCACGGGATCCCGATCAGCCCGGTCGCCATTGGCTCGTTCTACGTCGGCGGCTGGCTGCCGTGCTTCGACAACCCGGCGGTGCGGGAGGCGGCGACGGCATTCGTCCGGCGGCTGGCGGGGCGTTACCGGGCCCACCCGGCGCTGTGGTTCTACGACGCGTGGAACGAGCCGCGGAGCCGGCCGCTGGGCCAGTGCCACTGCGGGCACTCGGTCGCGGCGTACCGGTCTTGGCTGCGGGAGCGGTACGGGACGGTGGAGGCGCTCAACGAGGCGTTCGGGAAGGCCTGGTCGTCGCTGGATTCGGTGCGGCCGCCCGCGTCGGCGGGGGACCACGCGGAGATGTTCCTCTGGCGGACGTGGGCGGCGGACGCGGTGGCGGGGCACGTGGGCGCGGTCGTGGACGCGCTGCACGAGACCGACCCGGGGCGGACCGTGCTGGCCCACGCGGGCTTCTGCAGCGTGCTGCAGGACGCGGCGTGCGACGCCAACGACGACCTGCGGGTGGCGGCGGTGTCGGACCGCTACGGCACGTCGTTCCCCGTGAACCTCTGGCCGACGCGGCCGCCCCATCACGCCCAGCCCGACCTGATCGGCGACTGGCTCCGCCGCGTCGACCCCGACTACTGGTGCCACGAGTTCTACCCCAATGAAACCGGCTGGTGCGACCCGCCCGACCCGGTCGCGCTCGAGCGGCTGGTGTGGATGACGCTGGCGACGGGCACGGCGGGTTTCACGTTCTGGCAGTTCCGCTCCGAGCGGCTGGGCGACGAGAGCAACGGCTGGGGGATGCGCGAGGTCGGCGGACAGCCGACGCCGCGGAGCGAGGCGTGCGACCGGGTCGCGGGGGTGCTGCGGGAACACGGGGCGACGCTCGCGGGGACGCGGCGGCCGCCGTCGCGGGTCGCGATCCTCTACAGCCGCGCGTCGGACCTGCTGGGCCGCGTGGAGCAGATGGGGTTCGAAGAGCCGGACCCCCGGCGGGCGACGACCCGAACCGACTATCGCTACAAGCGCGCGCTGCACGGCGTGCACTTCCTGTACCAGGCGCTGGGCCACACCACCGACTTCGTCGTGCCGGGGGACGCGCTGGCGGGGCCGGCGCTGGTGCATGTCACCGCGGCGGAGATGGTTGATGCGGCCACGGCCGAGCGGCTGCGCGCGTTCGTCCGCGGGGGCGGGCGGCTGATCGTCGAGATGCCGTTCGCCTCGCGCGAGGCGAACACCTGGGTCGCGACGGAGCGGCCGGCACACGGGCTGGCCGACCTGCTCGGCTTGGCGGAGGGGCAGCGGCGGGCGCTGGGCGACACGACGATGCCCGTCCGGTTCGCGAGCGGCGCGGTGGTCGAGGCGGCGGCGGTGCGAGTGGATCTCCTGCCGCATGACGCGGAGCCGATCGCCTGGTGGCCCGACGGCGCCGTGGCCGCCGCGCGAACCCGCCGCGGCGGGGGCGAGGTGACGACCCTGGGGCTCAACCTGTCGCTTTCGTACCGCGACGGCTGGGACGACCCGACGATCGAAGTGCTCGGCGAACTGGTGCGCGGGCTCGGCGTCGATGCCGCGCACGAGGCGGACCGGGGCATCTGGCTCCGCCGACGCGTGGGGGAAGGTGGCGAGGCGGTCACGTTCGTGTTCAACGTTTCCGGCCTGGAGGCCGGCGTGACGCTCCCCGAGCCCCCGCGCTGCACTTGGCGGGAGGAGGGTGTCACGGTCCGGGGTCGCCGGCTGACGCTGGCGGGTGGCGGCTTCTGGATCGGGGGATAACGCCGAGCGGCGGTCGGCGGAGGGTGGTCCCGTCGTCCGAACCACCCGCGCCGTTGGCTGACCCAGCGGCGCGGAGCGCGTCGAGGCGATCGACGGCGACGCGGAACCAACCCGCGGGGCGGAAGGTCAGCGCGTGCGGCTCACCGTGTCGACCGACCGGCCGGGCGTGATCGTCCGGATCGGCGCCGAGCCCGCCGGATGATGAGCAGCGCGGATGTGCCGCGGTGGCCAGGTCGGCTGTCGCGGCACGTTCGCGCGCGGGGCGGGTGTCGCGACGGCGTGTTGACACCGCGGGAGCGGGGGGTATCGTCCGCCGCATGGTGGGGTTGCAGCCAGAGGCGGCGGGGGATCAACGGAGCGCCAGGGGGAGCGGCACACTCGTGCGGCATGGGGGTCACTGTCACAACGGTTTTCATGGCGGGCGCACCCGGCGGCGCGGCGGGATCGTCTGCCGGGGTGTACGCTGATGCCCACGCGCGGCGGGATGGCGGGCTGAAGACATGAGCGAGACGCGGGCGTCGGTGCTGGTCATTGGTTGCGGATCGATCGGGGAGCGGCACGCCCGGTGCCTGCTGCGCACGGGGCGGGCGGAGGTCGGGCTGTGCGAGCCCAACGCCGAGTTGCTCCAGCGGGTGGGCGAGGCGTACGGCATCCCGCACCGGTACGCGTCGCTGGACGATGCGCTGGGGCGGCGGTGGGACGCGGCGGTCGTCGCGACACCCGCGCCGACGCACGTGCCGATCGCCCGGCGGCTGGTGGAGCAGGGGGTGGCGCCGCTGATCGAGAAGCCGCTCGCCGTCGACCCGGCGGGGACGGCGGAACTGCGGCAGGCGGTGCGGGAGCGGGGGCTGGTGGCCGGGGTGGCGTACGTCTACCGGGCGCACCCGTCGCTGCGGGCGATGCGCGACGCCGTCGTCGCCGGGCGGTTCGGGCGGACGGTGCAGGTCGTCGTCGTCGCCGGGCAGAACTTCCCCACCTACCGGCCGGCCTATCGGAACACCTACTACGCCCGGCGCGAGAGCGGCGGCGGCGCGATTCAGGACGCGCTCACCCACCTCGTCAACGCGGTCGAGTGGCTCGTCGGGCCGACCGATTCGGTTGTCGCGGATGCGGCCCACCAGGTGCTCGAGGGCGTGGAGGTCGAGGACACCGTGCAGGTGCTCGCCCGCCACGGCGGCGTCCTCGTCAGCTACAGCCTCAACCAGCACCAGGCGCCGAACGAGACGACGATCACCGTCGTCTGCGAGCGTGGGACGGCCCGTTTCGAGGTCCACCAGCACCGATGGGGCTGGATGGAGCGGCCGGACACGCCCTGGACGCACGAGCCGACGGGCTTCGCCGATCGGGACGACTGGTTCACCGCGCAGGAGTCGGCGTGGCTGGATGCGCTGGGGGGCGAGGGGGAGGTGCTGTGCACGCTGGACGCGGGCGTGCAGACGCTTCGTGTGAACCGTGCGATCCTGGAATCGGCGGCGACGGGCAACCGCGTGGCCGTGGAGAAAGACTGATGGGCGTGCTGGACCGATTCAGGCTCGATGGGAAGGTGGCGGTGGTGACGGGCGGGGCCGGGCTGTTCGGCCGGCAGGTCGTGGAGGCGGTCGCGGAGGCGGGGGCGCACGCCGTGATCGCCAGCCGGACGCTCGACGCGATCGAGGCGCAGGCGGCGGGCCTGCGGGAGCGGGGGCTGAAGGCGACGGCGATGCGGCTGGATCAGGCGGACGAGTCATCGGTGCTCGCGCTGCGGGATCGCGTGCGGGACGAGGTGGGCCCGGCGGACGTGCTCGTCAACAACGCGGTGAGCCGGCCGATGAAGGGCTGGGGCGACTCGGCCTCCGCGTTTGCCGAGAGCATGCAGACCAATGCCACGGGCATCTTCCTGATGTGCCGCGCCTTCGGAGACGCGATGGCGGAGCGCGGCGGGGGGAGCATCGTCAACGTCGCCTCCATCCAGGGCACGGTCGGCCCGGACTTCACGCTCTACGACGGGCTGGGCCTCGACATCCCCCCGGACTACTTCGTGCACAAGGGCGGCATGATCCAGCTCACGCGCTACGTCGCCTCGAAGCTCGGGCCCAGGGGCGTGCGGGCCAACGTCGTGTGCCCGGGCGGGTTCTTCAACAACCAGCCGCCGGAGTTCGTCGAGCGGTATGCCGCCCGCACGATGGTCGGCCGGATGGCGAACGACCACGACCTCCAGGGCGCCATTGTCTTCCTCGCGTCCGACGCCTCGGCCTACGTCACCGCCGCCGTGCTCGCGGTCGACGGCGGCTATACCGCCAAGTGAGCCTCCCCGTGCCCCATGCCCCCCGGCCCCTCGTCCGCGACACGCAGAACATCCGCCTCGCCATGCTCGGCATGGTCGAAGGCAACGGCCACCCCTACAGCTGGACCGCGATCGTCAACGGCCGCTACGACGCCGCGGCACTGGCGGAGTGCGGCTACCCCGTGATCCCGCAGTACCTCGGGGCGCAGCCGCCGGAAGCGCTGGGCATCCCCGGCGCGCGGGTGACCCACATCTGGTGCGACCGGCGGGAGGATGCCCAGCGGGTGGCGCGGGCGACCTTCATCGACCACGTTGTCGATCGACCCGAGGAGGTGATCGGGCAGGTGGACGCGGTGGTCATCCCCACCGACATCGGCGGCGAGCACGTCGAGCGGGCGCGGCCGTTCATCGACGCCGGCCTGCCGGTCTTCATCGACAAGCCGCTCACCGACAACGAGCCGGACCTCCGCACGTTCGCCGAACTCTACCGGGCGGGCAAGCCGATCCTGTCCACGAGCTGCATGCGCTACGCCGCCGAGTTCGCGGAGCTCCGCGACCGGATGGGCGAGGTCGGCGAGCCACGGCTCATCGTGGCGACCATGATGAAGAGCTGGGAGCGGTACGGCATCCACGCGCTCGAATCGGTCTACGGCCTCGTCCCGCCCGGCGGCTGGCTCGACGCCGCGAGCACCGGCGAACCGGGCCGCGAGGTCGTGCACCTGCGGCACGCGGCGGGCGTGGACGTCGTGATCACGGTGATCCGCGACCTCGCCGGGGCGTTCGGGCACGTCCGCGTCGCGGGAACGACCGGCAGCCTCGACGCCCGCTTCGCCGACACGTTCAACGCGTTCAAGGCGCAGCTCGTCGCCTTCGTCGAGTACCTGCGGACCGGCCGGCCGCCGTTCCCGCACGAGCAGACGATCGAGCAGATGAAGATCATCATCGCGGCGATCCGCAGCCGCGACGCCGGCGGCCGGCGCATCGCCCTTCAGGAGGTCCAGTCGTGAGCGAGTCGAAGCCGATCCTACGCCCGAGCCGGGTGCTGCGCAAGCTGCGGAGCGGCGGCGTGGCGTGCTGCACGAAGCTGAACCTCAGCGACCCGCGGGTCGCGGAGATCGCGGCGATCGCCGGGGTGGACTGCGTCTGGCCGGACCTCGAGCACGTCGCCAACGACCTGCGGGACATCGAGAACTGCGTCCGCGCCGCCAAGGCGTACGACTGCGACACGCTGGTCCGCGTGCAGCGCGGGAGCTACAGCGACCTCGTGCGGCCGCTGGAGGTGGACGCCGCGGGGATCATGGTGCCCCACCTGATGAACGCCGCGGAGGCAAAGGCGATCGCGCGGCAGACCCGGTTCCACCCCATCGGGCTGCGGGCGCTCGACGGCGGCAACGCCGACGGGGCCTACTGCGGCGTGCCGCTGGACGTCTACATGCGGCACGCGAACGAGGAGCGGTTCGTCGTCGTTCAGATCGAGGACCCCGAGGCCCTGGGCGAACTGGACGCCATCGCCGCCACCCCGGGCATCGACATGATCTTCTTCGGCCCCGGCGACTACACGCAAGGGCTCGGCGTGCCGGGCAGGTTTGACGACCCGCGCGTCGACGAGGCCCGGATCGCCGTCGCGGAAGCCGCGAGGCGGCACGGCAAGTTCGCCGGCACCGTGACCGGCGCCGCCGGCATCGAGCGGTGCGTGGAGCTGGGTTACCGCTTCCTGAGCGTCGGCGCCGACGTCGTGGCGCTCGGGGACGCCTTCCGCGCCACCGTCGCCGCCTTCGCCGGCACCGCTGCGCCATCGCCGACCAGCATCTACAGCGCGAAGAGCTGAGAGCTGAGAAGCGTGAGACGCCGGCCGTTTCAGCGCTCGGGCGTCAGCCGCAGGATCGTCCGCGGCCGCAGCGGGTAGTCCCGCAGCAGCGTCTGGATGTCGTCCCGCGTCACCGCCATCAGGCGGCGGAGCTCTTCCTCCAGCGGCAGATAGTCGTTCAGGTACTGCCACGTCATGCCCAGCGCCGTCATGCGCCCGCGTGGCCGCTCGCCCTGCAGCGTCGCGTTCGTCGCGAGCTTGTTCTTCGCCCGCTCGATCTCGTCGTCGCTGAGGTCGTCACCCACGCGGTCGATCGTCGCCAGCAGCTTGGCCTCGACCTCCTCGCCCCGCTCCGGATCGCAGGAGGCATACGCGAAGTGATACCCCGTCTGGTCGTGCGGCGCGAAGGAAAAGTCCGCCTCCTCCGCAAGCCCGGGGTCGACGAGGGCCCAGTAGAGGCGGGAGCCGTCGCTGTCGCCCAGGAGGTCGGCGAAGACGCGGGCCGCGTACCGCCGCTCGTCCTGCGCCGCCGGGCCGGGCATCAGCACCGCGAGGTAGTGTCGGGCGACCTTCGCGTCGCGGAGCGTCTCGGCGTGGTCGGCGGCGTCGCCGAGGCCGTACCGCCGGCTCGGCGCCGTCGCCGCCCACCCGCCCGCCACCCGTTCGATGTCGCCGCAG
>CAZKRE010000184.1:0-6785 GCA_964555075.1 uncultured Phycisphaeraceae bacterium | reverse complement strand
CGCAGGGGCGGCTGACCGACGCGGTCGCGGCGTGGCAGCGGGTGCTGGAGGACTATCCGGGGAAGCTCGTCCCGGCGTCGGACGGGCTCTACATCGAGGTCGCGGCATGGGCCCGGCGGGAACTGGTCAGGGATGAGGAACTCCTACGGCTCTACCGGGAGGTGTACGGCCCGGAGGCGGAGCGGGCACTCGCGGAAGCGCGGCAGAGGCCGCTCGATCCCGCGCCGCTCGAGGCGGTGGAGCGGCGGTACTTCCTGACGGGTGCGGGGTACGTCGCGGGGCTGGATCTGGCGGCGGTCTATCTTGAGCGGGCGGACCCCGCCGCGGCGCGGGGCCTGCTGGCTCGACTGGCGGAACACCCGGATGCTTCGTCGCAGGGGGCGCGGCGTCACCAGCTCGCGGCGATCGCGTCTCTGCTGCTGGGCGATCAGGAGGGCCGGGAGTCGCACGAGTCGGCGCTGCGGGACTTGGGCGCGGGGGCGGAGTTGGTCGAGGTGTCGGCGATGCGGGAGCGGATGCGGCCGCCGCGGCGGGTCGCGGGCGAGCGTGCGGTGGATCTCGGGCCGGGCGAGGCGCTGCTCGACCGGCCGCTCTGGCGGGTCGAGTTGGAGACGGATGAGCCTTCGCCGCGGCAGGGGGGCTACCCGGGGGCTTCGACCGAGCCGCCGCTGGCGACCGTCCCCGTCGCGGAGGGGGACCGCCTGTACCTCAACGAGCTGATGCGCGTGTCGGCGGTGGACCGGTACTCGGGGCGGCCTCTGTGGACGTACGAGGTCTCGCCCGCGACCCGCGCGGCGGGTCCGGGGATGCTCACGCGGATGGGGCGGACGATGGGCGACCGCCGGGGGGTGCTGGTCATGGCCGACCGGGTGGTCGCGGTCGTGGGGCAGGCGATGAACTGGCCGGGGCGGATGGGTGGGGACGATCGGGGGACGTCGCTGGCGGCACTCGACCGGGAGACGGGCGAGTTGCTCTGGCGGGTGGACCCGCAGGTGCTCGACCCGTCGCTCGAGCGGTCCTATTTCCAGGGGACGCCGGTGGCGACGTACGACCGGGTGTTTGCGCTGGTGCGGCGGAACCAGGCGTCGGGTTTGCAGGACGTGTTCCTCGTGGCGGTGGACGCGGGCAGCGGCGAGCTGCTGTGGCGTCGGCACGTGTCGAGCGCGGTGACGGCGAGCCGGTACGCGACCGGGACCCCGCCGCAGGTGTTGCTGCACGGGGGCACGCTGTACGTGGGCGACAGCCTGGCGGCGGTGTCGGCGATCGACAGCCGCAGCGGCGCGGTGCGGTGGACGCGGGTGCTGGTAACGGCGGACGAGGCGGGCAGCCGGGGGTTGAACGTGCGGGGGGACGAGGGGGAGCTGGACGCGGCGCCGCCGGTGCTGACGGGGGCGGGGCTGCTCGTGCCGCCGGCGCACCGGGGCGGTCGGGTGAGCGTGCTGGACCCGGAGACGGGAGAGGATCGGGGCGGGTTTCCCGACACGCCGACCGACGCGATCGAATACTTCCTGCCCGCGGGGGGGGACGTGCTGGCGGTGGGTCGGCAGGTGGGGCTGCTGGATGGGGCGACGCTGGAGGTGAAGTGGTCGATGCCGGTGGCGCCGTCGTCGCCGCAAGGCGTGCGCGGGGTGGCGGCGGTGACGAACGAGCTGGCGATCGTGCCGACGCCGGATCGGCTGCTGCTGCTTTCGCTGGCAGACGGGCGGGAGGTCCGGGAGTTCTCGTTGCAAGGGGGCGGGAACGTGCTGGCGCTGGACGGGCAGCTCGTGCTGGCGGACGCGGAGACGGTGCGGAGCTACATGCCGTGGGAGCAGGCATACGCGGCGCTGCGGGGGCGTGTGGCGGGGGAGCCGACGGACCCGCGGCCGGGGCTGGCGATGGCGCACCTGGCGGCGTCGATGGGGCAGAGCGAGGCGGTGGGGGAAGGGAAGCGGGCGGCGCTGGAGGCGTTGCGGCGGCGGCTGGACGACCCGGCCGCGGCGGACGCCGACGCGGTGCAGCGGGAGGTCTTTGCGGAGCTGCTCGCGCTGGGGGAGGTGGGCTCGGGGCTCGACGCGGGGCTGCGGGAGGCGGTGCTGGGCGATGCGGCGACGATCAGCGCGGGCCCGGAGCAGGAGGTGGCGTATCACCTGGCGCTCGGGTCGCTGCTGGAAGAGGAGGGCCGAGCCGAGGAGGCGGTGGAGCATTACCAGGCGATCCTGATGAGCCCGGCGCTGTCGTCGCAGCTCTACACGCACCGCGAGAGCTCGCGGCAGGCGGGGCTCGAGGCGCAGCGGCGGCTGGCGGGCGTCGTGGCGCATCACGGGCGGGAGGTCTACCAGCTCTTCGAGCAGGAAGCGGCGAGGCAACTGGCGGAGATCGTTGCCCGGGGGGGCGACCCGGTGGCGCTGACGGAGCTGGCGGCGAAGTTCCCCCTGGCGGAGGCGGCGCCGCGGGCGCTCCTGACGGCGGGGCGGCGGCTCGCCGAGCGGGGCCGGCCGGGTGACGCGGTCGCGCCGCTGCGCCGGGCGTACGCCCGCGCGAGTGAGGGGGGCGTGCTCGCGGAGGCGGCGGGGCGGCTGGCGGAGGCGTATGAGCAGCAGGGCCGGCCGCGGCTCGCGATGCAGTGGCTCCGCCGGGTGACGCGGGAGCACCCGAACCTCCGCCCCGTCCGAGACGGTGTGGCCGTCAGCACGGACGCCTGGGTCGCCGACCTGGCGACGATGCGCGGCAGCACGGGCGCGGCCCCCGAGATGCGGCTGCCCCTCGCCCGCGCCCGGACCGTCGCGGGGTCGCTGCTGGTTGCGCGGCCGGGGCCGGCGATGAGCGGCGCGGCCGACCGATTCCTCGTTCGTGACGAGCGGACGCTCCGGATGCACGTGCTGCCCGAGCTGACGATCGCGTGGGACGCCCCGCTGCCGGCCGAGGACGTCGAACTGCTCGCGCTCGACCAAGAGCACACGCTGCTGTGGTCGGCGTCGGCGGGGACACTTTGGGCCTTCGACACCGCGACCGGCGAAGCGGTGTACCCGCCGATCGTCGCGGCGCACGCGCTCGCGCCGCTGGGCGACCCGACCGAGCGTGAGGCCGAACGGCCCGAGGCGGAGCGGCGGTTCCTCGAGATGATCGACGTCGCGGGGCCGGTCCGCGTTGTCGAGGGGCGTGTGGTCGTCGCGCGCCCGCCACGCCCGGAGGGGCATCTCGTACACGTCGCCGAGTCGGTCGTTGTCCTGGTGCAACGGGGCGGGGGAGCTGTCGGCCTCGACCGGCACACCGGCCGAGCGCTCTGGCACCACGCGGCTCGCATCGAGCAGGTGGCCAGTGTCGAGGTGGGCGAGGACGTCGTCGTGCTCGCGGGCGTCCGCAACGTGGGGACCGAGGCGATCGGCGGGGCGGTGCAGGTCCTCGACCTGCTCACGGGCGAGCCCCGCCTCCCGCTGCTCGAGGACCGCGACACGCCGCAGTGGACCGGGCTGATGAACGTCGGCGGCGCGGCCGCGGTCGCGGTTTCCACGCCCGACCACGTCACGGCCCACCGCGTGTCGGACGGCGTCGTGCTCTGGCGACTGGCGGTGCCCGGCCCGCCGCTCACCGGTCGCGGCTGGGCGAGCCCGGACCTGCTGCTGCTCGAGATGAACGGCGGGGCGCTCGTGACGATCGACCCGAACCGCGGAGAAGCGGTCCAGCGGCTCGAACTCGGGCCGACCGATCGGGGCGGGCTCCGGGGGGTGACGCTCGTGGACGGGCACTGGCAGATCGCCGGCGCGTCGGGCGCGCTGGCCGTCGGGGCCGAGGGGGGCGTCCTTTGGCGCGACGCCAACCGCACGCCGGGCGACCCAATCGTCGGTCAGTGGGTCAGCGAGCGGCACGTGTTCCTGCTGGCGCGGGCGGACGAGGGGGTGCGGCAGCGTCCGGCGCAGGTGCTGCTGGGCGGCGACGCGGAGCCGTTCGTGGTGGTGAACGAGGAGCCCCCCGGCGTCCGGCGTTACCGCGTGCAGGCGCTCAACCGGCTCACGGGGGTCATCGAGTACGAGGCGTCGCTCACGCTCGACGCGGCCGAGCGGCTGACCGTGGGGACGCTGGTGGACAACCACGCCCTCCTCCGCGGCGCCGATCGTGTGGTCGTGGTGTCGGGCGCGACGCCGGCGGGGGAGTAGCGCCCGCTTTTGCTCGCCCCCGGCGCGTGGGCTACCATGCCGCCCCCCGCATCCGCCCGCCGGAGTTCGCCCATGACCGCTCCCACCGCCAGCTCGACGTTGTCCTCCCCCTCCGGGTCCTCGGCCCTGGCCGGGGTGGACCCCCAGATCGCCCGCCTCATCGCCGCCGAGGCGCAGCGGCAGGAAGACACGCTGGAGATGATCGCCAGCGAGAACCACACGTCGGCCGCGGTGATGGAAGCGGTCGGCTCGTGCCTGACCAACAAGTACGCCGAGGGATACCCGAAGAAGCGGTACTACAACGGCACGGAGTTCTACGACGACGTCGAACAGCTCGCCATCGACCGGGCGTGCGAGATGTTCGGCTGCAAGTTCGCCAACGTGCAGCCCCACTCGGGCGCGAACGCGAACCTGGCGGTGTTCCTCGCCTGCCTCCAGCCGGGCGACACGTTCATGAGCGTCGTGCTGTCCGACGGCGGGCACCTGACGCACGGCTCGCCGGTGAACCTTTCGGGCCTGTGGTTCAAGCCGATCCACTACCCGCTGCGGTACGAAGGCGAGAACGCCGGGTACATCGACTACGACGCGGTCGAGCGGATGGCGCTGGAGCACAAGCCGAAGCTCATCATGTGCGGCTACTCCGCGTACCCGCGGACGATCGACTTCGCCCGCTTCCGCAAGGCGGCCGACTCGGTCGGCGCGGTGCTGGTGGCGGACGTGGCGCACATCGCGGGGCTGATCGTCGGCGGGGCGCACCCGTCGCCGTTCCCCCACTGCGACATCGTCACGACGACGACCCACAAGACCCTCCGCGGGCCGCGCGGCGGGCTGATCCTCACGAACCGCGAGGACCTGGCGAAGAAGCTCGACAAGGCGGTCTTCCCCGGCACGCAGGGCGGGCCACTGATGCACGCCATCGCCGGCAAGGCGGTCGCCTTCGGCGAGGCGCTCCAGCCGGGCTTCAAGGACTATGCCCGCCAGGTCGTCGCCAACGGCAAGGCCCTCGCCGCCGAACTGACCCGGCGCGGGTACAAGCTTTCCTCCGGCGGGACGGAAAACCACCTGGTCCTCATCGACCTGCGGCCGTTCAACGCCGACCTCACCGGCAAGGACGCCGCCAACTGGCTCGAGGCGGCCGGCATCGTCGTCAACATGAATACGGTCTCCAACGAGACCCGCTCCCCGGCCAAGACCAGCGGCATCCGCCTCGGTACGCCCGCGCTCACGACGCGCGGGCTCAAGGAGGACGACATCCGCGACGTCGCCGGCTTCATCGACCGGGCCCTCCGCACCGCCGGGGATGAATCGTCACTCGCGTCGATCAAGCAGGAAGTGACGGCCTTCGCGCGCCGCTTCCCGATGCCGCACTGAGCCTGGGCGCCCACGCCGGCCCTGAGGTTCCGCGAAGGGGCGGTCTCCACGGCCCCGGAGGCATCACCCGGCCCTTCGCCAAGCCTCAGGGGCTGGCGTGCGCGCAGGTGCGTGTCGATGGGTATGCTCCCCGCGTGGCGACGCCCCGGTGTCTCATCATCGTCCCCGCCTACAACGAGGCCGGCTCCATCGCCGGCGTCGTGCGGGACCTGCGTGTTCACGTGCCGGACTACGACGTCCTCATCGTCGATGACGGGTCGACCGACGGCACCGCGGCCGTCGCACGCCGCGCCGCGGCCGACGACGATTCGGCGGGCGCCCGGCCGGGGCGCGGGAGCGTCCACGTCCTCACGCTCCCGTTCAACCAGGGCATCGGCGGCGCGGTGCAGACCGGCTACCGCTTCGCCGCGATCCACGGCCACGACATCGCCATCCAGGTCGACGGCGACGGCCAGCACCCGGCCGACCAGATCCGCAGCCTCGTCGACCACCTGCTGACCACCGGCAGCGACTTCGTCATCGGCTCCCGCTTCCTCCCCTCGCCCGACGCCGGCCCTGAGGCGGAGCGCGGCAACGCCGCAGGGCCGGGCGACGCAACCCCCGCCCAGTACCTCCCGCCCCCGTCCCGCATGGTCGGCATCCGCTTCCTCCGCGCGCTGATCACCGGCCTGACGGGCCACCGCGTCACCGATTGCACCTCCGGCTTCCGTGCCGCCAACCGCCGCGTCATCGAAGCTTTTGCCGCGTGGTATCCTGACGATTATCCGGAGCCGGAAGTGATCGTCCTGCTCGACCGCGCGGGCTTCCGCATCACCGAGGCCCCCGTCCGCATGGCGCCCCGCGCGGGCGGGCAGACGAGCATCCCCTTCACCCGCGGGCTTTTCTACGTCGTCAAGGTCTCCGCGGCGGTGCTCCTGGACGTGATCCGCAAGCCCTGGCCCAACGAACGGCCGACCCATGACTGACCTGCTCCACCCACGCACGCTGTTCCTGCTCGCCATCGCGGCGACGCTGATCGCCCTCGCCCTCCGCAGCCTCCGCGCGGGCCGGCTCAAGGAACGCTACGTCCTGCTCTTCGCCATCACCGGCCTGCCGTTCCTCTTCTTCGCCCTCTGGCCCGACGCGATCGTCGTGGTGACCGAGTTCCTGGAGATCGAGAAGCCGACGCTGCTGGTCCTGTGCGTGACGACCTACTTCATCCTGACGACGTTCGAGCTGCTGTCGATCGTGAGCGTGCAGGACCGGAAGATCGCGACGCTGGGGCAGGAAGTGGCGATC
>CAZKRE010000183.1:3965-6804 GCA_964555075.1 uncultured Phycisphaeraceae bacterium | reverse complement strand
GGCGGAATCCTTTGCAGTTCCTTTCACCCGGTCCTAGAATCCCGTTGACCTGATCCGCGTTGTTCAGGAGCCCTTCCCCGCATGCCCGTCCAAGCCACGGCCTTGAACTCCCACGTCCTGGTGCTCAACCGGCTGTGGATGGCGATCCGGGTGGTCGACGCTCGACGGGCTTTCTCCCTGCTCTGCCGGGACCTCGCCGAGGTCGTCCGCATCGACGACGGGTCTTACGCCGGCTACGACTTCCCGACCTGGACCGAGGTGTCGCAGGCCCACGAGCGGTGGGACGCCCTCGCCCGCGACCGGTACGACTGGGTGCAGACGGTCCACTTTGAGGTGGCGGTGCCCAAGGTCATCCGGCTGCTGGGCTACGACCGGCTGCCGCGGCAGGACGTGAAGCTGAACCGGCGGAACATCTTCGCGCGGGACGCGAACCGCTGCCAGTACTGCGGGCACTACTTCCCGACGAGCGAGCTGTCGCTGGACCACGTGAACCCGCGGGCCCAGGGGGGCGAGAGCTCGTGGACGAACCTCGTGTGCGCGTGCACCCGGTGCAACGCGCGCAAGGGCGGCCGGACGCCGGTGCAGGCGCACATGAAGCTGATCCGCCAGCCGACGAAGCCCAACCGCAACCCCGTGCTCGCGGCCCGGCTGGGCTCGGAGAAGTACGCGGACTGGAAGCAGTTCCTGGACCACGCGTACTGGTCGGTCGAGCTGAAGTAGCGGAGCCGGCATCTGTCGTTCGTCCGGGTCCGCCGCGTCAGCAAGGGCACGGGGCGCACCCGCCTTCTCCGCGCCACGGGACGTCTTCTGTGGGGCCGCTTCTCTGAAGCGGCCTCGCGGCGCAGCCGCGAATCGGGAGTCGCTGTGCAAGTTCGCGGGAAGACCCCGCGAGGCCGCTTCAGAGAAGCGGCCCCACAGGGGGCTTGGTGCCGTGGCGCTGCTGTTGCGCATCAAGCGCTCACGCTTCGGGCTCGGACTACGCATTCACGGCTCCGCCGCGACGACGCTTGAAGCAAGCGTCGCCACAGAAGGTGGATGCTTGGGTCGATTGGCACGCCGCTCTACCGCATCACCGGCAGCTTCACGTTCTTCGACAGTTCCTCGACCGGCTTGGCGATCAGGTCGTAGCCGTCGTGGTCGGTGACTTTGACGCGGACGACCTCGCCGGGCGAGAGCCGCTGGCGGGACTGGACGTAGGTGATCGCGTCGACCTGCGGGGCCTGGCCCGGGGTGCGGCCGGCGTAGAGCTTTCCGGGGGGGCCGCCGCGGCCGACGCCGGTCGTCGCCCGGCCCTCCGCGGCCGTGGCCCCGTCGATGAGCACGTCGAACTCGATGCCCTCCCGGGCGTAGCGGGCGTTCTGCGCGAAGGCGACCTCCTGCTGCGTGAGCATCAGCTCCTCGACGCGCGCGGCAACCACCTCGTCATCGAGGGCGCCGCCCTTGTCATACATCGTGCCGGCGGGCGTGCCCGGCTCGGGGGAGTAGGGGAACACGCCCATCGCGTCGAACCCGAAGTCGCGGACGAACTCGACGAGCTCGTCGTGCTCGGCCTCCGTCTCGCCGGGGAAGCCGGAGATGAAGGTCGTGCGGATCGCCATGCCCGGGACGCGCGAGCGGAGCTTGGCCAGCAGCGTCTCGATGAGCTTGCGCGACGTCTTCCGCCGCATCGAGTCGAGCACACGGTCGTTGATGTGCTGCAGCGGCATGTCGATGTACTTCACCACCGACGGCAGCGCCGCGATCGCATCGATCATCTCATCGGTGAAGCAGGAGGGGTAGGCGTACATCAGACGCACCCAGCCCCCGGAAGCGCCGCCGTTCTCCTTGGCCGCCTGGTCGAGGGCTTTCAGCATGCCCACCAGACCGGGCTGGTAGCCGATGTCCTGGCCGTAGCTGGTGGTGTCCTGCCCGATGAGGTTGAGCTCGAACGCGCCGTCCGCGAAGAGCTCGCGGGCCTCGCCGAGGATGCGGTCGAGCGGCTTGCTGCGCATCTTGCCGCGGATCGACGGGATGGTGCAGAACGCGCAGTTCTGGTTGCACCCCTCGGAGATGCGGAGGTAGGCGTAGTGCCGCGGCGTCAGGCGGAGGCGGGCGGAGTCGTCCTCGAAGTAGCCCGCCTCGTTGCCCGCGGTGATGCCGCGGTGCTGCTTGGCGATCGTCGCGTTGGCGGCGATGCTCGAGTAGACGGGGAGTTCCACGGCGACATCACGCCCACGCGTGGGCACTGAAGTGCCCACGCCAGCGTTAGGGCCCAGCACCGCCTCGTGGATCTTGTCCCGGTCGAACACGCCGATCATCGCGTCGATGTCGGGGCACCACTCGAGCATCTTCGCCCGGTGCCGCTGGACGAGGCAGCCCGCGACGACGACCCGGCCGACCTTCCCCTGCTTCTTGAGCTCCACCGCGTGCTGGATCTCGCCGAGCGACTCTTCCTTCGACGCCTCGAGGAAGCCGCAGGTGTTGATGACGATGGCGGAGGCGCCATCCTCTTCCGCGACCTCGTTGGGGATGGGGAGGATGCCCTGCTCGGCGAGGAGGCCGAGCATCTTCTCGCTGTCCACGAGGTTCTTCGGGCAGCCGAGGCTGACGAAGGCGACGGTGGCCGGACCGGCGGAAGCCTCCTCGGGGCTCTCGGGCTCGAGGGTGGTGACAGCTTGGCTCTTGGGCTTGCGCGGCATAAGTGGGGTCGCGGCAGGGGGGAGGGAGGGACTGGAAGAATCCCGCATTGTAGCGGGTGGAGGGCGGGCCCTGAACAAGAGACGTTCCCGCGGCCGGCGGGTTCGCCATTCCGCGCCGCCCGCGGCGGCGGATCAGTGCGGGTGGTCGTGGCCGTGGTCGT
>CAZKRE010000183.1:0-3865 GCA_964555075.1 uncultured Phycisphaeraceae bacterium | reverse complement strand
TCGTGTCCGGGGAGCCCCGCGGGGCGGTCGTGGCCCTCCGGTCCGGCCGCGGGCGAGGCCGCACCCGTCGCCCCGGGGCCGTGGTCGTGGGCATGGTCGTGGGTGCGGCTCTCGAAGAGGTAGACCAGCGTCGCCAGCCCGAGGCCCAGCAGCAGCGCGACGGACAGGGGGACGCGGTCGTGGCTGTGGAACTGCAACTCGGGCAGGAGGTCGCTCAGCGACACGCAGAGGAACACCCCGGCGGCGAACGCCACCGCCGACCCCGCCACCACGCTGTGCTCGACGTCCCCCCTCAGGCCCAGCAGGAACAGCAGCGACCCCAGGGGCACCGCCAGCGCAAACGCCCCGTTGAGCAGGTGCCGTCGCCGCTCCGACCAGCCGGTGTTCGCGGTGAGGGTGAGCAGCGTCATCGCGTCGAGGGGCCGGTGCAGGGCGACCACGAGGAACACGACGAAGCCGGGCCAGAAGGACCCTTCGATCGAGGTGTCGGCATACACCGCGGCGGCAAGGGCGACGCCGTCGATCAGGCTGTGCAGCACGAGCCCCGTGGCCGCGCCGCCCCAGGAGAGCTTGCGGGCGCCGCTGTGGGCGACGGCCTCACCCGCGGGGCCGTGGTGGCTGTGACCGTGCCCGTGAGCGTGATGAGGGTGGTCGTGGCCGGGGGTCGGGTGGAGCGAGTGGTCGTGGCCGGGCTCGACCGCGAACCCCTGCGGGACGTCGTGGTGGTGGTAGGCGAAGAAGCGTTCGAGGAAGAACATGACCAGCAGGCCGAGGATGAGAAACCCCATGGCGGTGCCGACCTCGATCGCCATCAGCGCGTGGGGGAGGAGGATGAGCAGGGCGACGCCGAGCATGAAGCCCGCCACCAGGCTGCTCATCAGTTGCAGCCGGGCGTGGGTCAGGCGGACGTAGATCGGCAGCCACCCCCCGAGGAGCGAGACCAGCACGACGGCAGCGCCGTAGAGAACGAGGCAGAGGAGGGGACTCATCAACGGCTCCGGTATTATTGAGAATATATTCTCACTTGGACGGAAATGCACCTGCCCACCGATCCCGTTCGGGTCGGGCGGCGTAGAGAGCACAGGCGTGCGAGGGGCGCAAAACTGGTCCCCCCGCTTGATCCTGCCGATAACAGTCGCTAGAACAGTGGGATCTCATTTGCGGTGAGCGGCCCTCGGGGCCGGCCGCGAGCCTGACGCCGTCCCGATTCTGCTGCCTGAGCTTCTTGGATCGTGGCAGCGGGTGTTGGGGAACGCCCCAGGCGCTGAAAAAGCGGAGATGCGTCCGATAGAGGCGGAGAACCCGCCTGTGCGTTCGCGACAGTCGCTTGCGTGCGGTGCCACGGGGTCCCGCCGTGGGCGACGACGGGGACGCCGCCCTTTAAGGGATGACCATGGGGCCCGGCCATGGGCGGTTCGACCGCCTCTCCGGGAGCTGACTTCGCACAAACCGAGAGTGTCGTTTCGGCACCACGCCACCCAGAGCGGTCGCGCGGCTGCCCGAAGTCCACCGGGACCCGTTGCCGTGTCCGGCGTGCACCGTCTCGCCGTCGAGCGGCTCGCGTCCCCTCACCCGCGGGTGCCTGATCCACAGATCACCCCCTAGCAGCACGCTATGACCACGACCACTGGGATCTACGAGCAGTCGAACCGGGCCGATGGCCGGCTCCGGACCATCGACAACACCTACATCGCCAACCCGGACGACCCCGTCCTCCCGCAGCAGCTCATCCAGCGCTTCGGGCTCCGCCCCGGCGTGACCCTCGAGGTCACCCTCGGCAAGCCCATGGGCGGCGGGCAGAACGGCAACGGCCACGGCCAGGGCGGCCGACGCGGCCGGCGCGGCAAGCAGAAGAAGCCCAAGAACAACGCCATCGCCCCCAACGCCCTCCGCGTCGCCGACGTCCTCGCCGTCAACGGCCAGAAGCCCGACGAGTACGCCAAGACCACCCGCAAGTTCGAAGACCTCACCACCATCGACCCGCAGCCGAGGCTCACCCTCGAGTACCCCGGCTGCCCGCCCGCCTGCCGGCTCATCGACCTCTTCTGCCCCATCGGCTACGGGCAGCGGGCCATGATCGTCTCCCCGCCCAAGGCCGGGAAGACCACCCTCCTCCAGAACATCGCGTTCTCCATCAAGCACAACCACCCGGACATGGAGGTCATCGCGCTGCTCATCGACGAGCGGCCCGAGGAAGTGACCGACTTCCGTCGCAACGTCCCCTGCACCGTCTGGGCCTCCTCCAACGACCACACCCCCGAGAAGCACGTCAACCTCGCCATGCTCGCCCTCGACCGCTGCCGGCGGATGACCGAGCAGGGCAAGGATGTCGTCGTGCTGCTCGATTCGCTGACCCGCCTCGGCCGGGCGTTCAACAACGCCCCGCAGTTGCAGGCGACCGGCCGCACGCTCTCGGGCGGCATCGACGCCGGCGCCCTCTCCATCCCCCGCCAGATCTTCGCCGCCGCCCGCAAGTTCCAGGAAGGCGGTTCGCTGACCATCATCGCCTCCGCGCTCGTCGACACCGGCAGCCGCGGCGACCAGTTGATCTTCGAGGAGTTCAAGGGCACCGGCAACATGGAGCTCATCCTCGACCGCAAGATCGCGGAGCAGCGCGTGTTCCCCGCCATCGACCTCGCCGCCTCCGGCACCCGCAAGGAGCACCTGCTCCTCGACGAGCACACGCTCACCACCGTCGGCGCCCTCCGCCGCCGGCTGCTGAACATGCAGCCCGTCCAGCAGGTCGAGCAACTGCTCAAGGCCCTCGAGCGGTTCAAGACGAACGCCGAACTCGTCGGCAACCCCCAAAGCCCCGCCCGCGCCTGATCCGCGGAACCGCGTCACCGCCGCGCGACCCTCGCCGCCGCGGCTCCGCGCCGCGCAGCGGGATCAGAAGCCGATGCTCGCGCCCCCATCGACCGGCAGCACAACACCCGTGATGAAGCTTGCCGCAGGCGAAGACAGGTAGGCCGCGGCCCAACCCACATCCGCAGGTCGACCGAAGCGTTCCATGGGCGTGCGGCGGAGGATCCGCTGCTTCCGGTCCGGGTCGCCGGCGAGCGCGCTCTCCAGCATCTCCGACGCGATCCAGCCGGGGGCGATGGCATTGACGCGCACCCCGTGTGGCGCGAACTCCGCCGAGAGCGAACGCACCAGCCCGGGAAACGCGCTCTTCGCGGCGGAGTACGCGGCGACATTCGGCATGCCGATGAAGCTCGTCATCGACGCGGTGAAGAGGATCACCCCGTGATTTCGCGCGAGCATGCCCGCGGCGGCGGCGCGGGTGAGCGAGAAGCTCGCGGTGACGTGCGTCTGCAGCACTGCCAGGAACTCCGCCTCGGTCGTGTCCAACGCCGGTTTCTTGAGATGAACGCCCGCGTTGTTGACCAGGATCGAGATGTTCCCGCCCGCCCGCCTCGCCGCCTCTTCGATCACCGCGGGATTGTTCGCCATCGCCGTGATGTCGGCGGCGATGAAACTCGCGGCCGGCCCCAACTCGGTCACCGCCTGCCGAAGAACCGCTTCCCGACGCCCGACGAGCACGACCCGCGCCCCGCTCGACACCATGCAGCGGGCGATCCCATAGCCCAAGCCGCTGCCGCCGCCCGTGATCAGCGCAACCTCGCCGTCGAGCCGAAACGGCGCTTCCACGCGGGCCAACGACCGATCCTGCACCTCAGTCATGCGCGGCACCCCAAGGTCAGCGGCGGCGTGTCCTGATGCTTGTACATCACGAAATACTCCCGGTGGCCCAGCCGTTCCGGCTTGCTCGGCATCCCCGACGCCACGTCGATGATGAGCCGCTCAAGAGCGGCGGCCGCCTCACTCATCGTCCACTCGCCGGTCAGCACACGGCTGGCGTCGA
>CAZKRE010000182.1:0-6850 GCA_964555075.1 uncultured Phycisphaeraceae bacterium | reverse complement strand
CACGTCGACGCTCGCGATGTAGTCGGCGATCCCCGACCCGGCGGGCAGCGCGGCCTGGATCCGGGCGTAGAGCGGGTCCCGCAGCGACTCCAGCGCCGCGACGTACTCCGGCTTCGGCGTGACCTTCACGTCCGTCAGCCCCGCCGCCTTGAGCATCGCGTCGTATTCATCCAGCAGCACCGCCCCCGACACGCAGCCGATCAGCGCCTCCATCATCCCGGCCACCGCGCCCGGCAACGGCCTCAGCAGCGCCATGTCGCTCGCCGCGACGAGCCCGCCCGGCCGAAGCACCCGCACGATCTCCCGGAACACCTGCGGCTTGTCGGGCGAGAGGTTGATGACGCAGTTGCTGATCACCACGTCCACCGTCGCGTCCGCCACGGGCAGGTGCTCGATCTCGCCGAGGCGGAACTCGACGTTCCGCAGCCCGGTCGCCTCGGTGTACTGCGCAAGGCTGCCCCGCGCCCGCGTCAGCATCTCCGCGGTCATGTCCACGCCGATGACCCGCCCGGCCTCGCCGACCTTCGGCCCGGCGAGGAAGCAGTCGAATCCCGCGCCGCTCCCCAGGTCCAGCACCGTCTGGCCCGGCCGGAGCGCCGCGATGGCGGTCGGGTTGCCGCAGGACAAACCCAGGTTCGCGCCCTCGGGCAGGGCTCGAAGCTCCTCCTCGGTGTACCCGATGCTCGCCGCCAGTTCGCCCGGCGACTGCGTCCCGCAACACCCGCCGCCGGTCGGCCCCGCCTCGGTGCTGAGGATGTTCGTCAGCGCGATCTCGCGGTACCCCGCCCGCACCTGGTCGCGGACGGCTTCGGCGGTGGCGACGGCCGGCTCGGGTTCGCAGCAGGGAGTGGTCGGATCAGACGGTTGTTTGCAGCAGCTCATGGTGGGGGTCCTGTGACGGGAAGGGGAGTCGGATCAGGCCGCTCCCGAGGGTTCAGCGATAACAGCTCGTGACCTCATCGCGGGCCTTCTCCCGCACACCGCAGGCGGCGGCCGTGTCACGCTGGCTGTCTGGCCCATCGGCCAGTGCAGTCAGGACCCACCGCAGCGCGGCCCGTGCCGCGGGTGAGGCATCCCGATCCCGCAGCCGGTAGTAATGCCACTTGCCTTCCTTCCGCCGGGCGACGAGGCCGGCGGTGTGGAGAATCGACAGGTGCCGCGAAATGGTGGACGGTGCCAACCCCAGCACGTGGATCAGCTCGCAAACGCAGAGTTCCTCATGGCGGAGCAGAAGCACGGCCCGGAGACGTGTCTCGTCCGAGAGGGCTTGAGCGATGAGGAGGATGTCGTGCATAACGGATCACTTCGTCGGTTGGCGAAGTATCGTAGCGAAGTCGGCCCGGCCTCGCCAGCGAATCGGCCCCGCGCATCCCACCCCAACTTCAGGGCCGCACGACCCGCTGCCACGACAGAGTCAGCGTTGATCGCCGTCGGTATACTCGCCGCCATGCGCCCGCTCATCGGCATCACGTCCGACAGTCGCGACAACACCGCCGCTTCCGGCAAGTACGAATCCGCCGTGGCCTACGCCCGTGCGGTCGCAGATGCGGGGGGCCTGCCCGTCATGCTCCCCCAGGAGGTCGAACTCGCGGCCGAGTACGTCGCGCGGCTGAACGGCTTCGTCTTCTCCGGCGGCCACGACCTCGACGTCCGTCGCTTCGGTCACGCGCTGCACCCGCAGTCCAAGCTCCTCGACCCGCGGCGACAAGCCTTCGAGACGGCGCTGCTCGACGCGCTGCGGGAGGCGAGGCCGCAGACACCCTGTCTCGGCGTGTGCCTCGGCATGCAGCTCATGGCGATTCACGCCGGCGGCACGCTCAACCAGTTCCTGCCCGACACCCTCGGCGAAGAGCGGGCGGCGGCGCACCAACAGAACCGTCGGCACGGCGTGGTGCTGCGGGACGAGTTCACCCTGCTCCGCGGTGGCGAGGGAACCGTCGTGTCGTACCACCGGCAGGCCATTGCCGACCCCGGCCCGCTCCGCGTCCTGGCGACCTCGCCCGAGGGCGTGATCGAGGCGGTGGACGACCCCTCGCGGCCCTTCTACCTCGGGGTTCAGTGGCATCCCGAGCGGAACGACGAGCCGGCGTCGGCGCCGCTCAATCAGCGGCTGTTTGCAGCCTTGGTCGACGCAGCTCGCTCGCCCAGGTGATCAGCAGCACGCCGATCACCCCGACCACCAGCGCGGCGTCCGCGAGGTTGAAGATCCAGGGGTAGAGCATCCGGCTGCCGTCGGGCCCCGGCCAGGTCCACCCGAACGGGAGGACCGCGTCGGGGAACAGGTGGAACATGTCGCGCACCGCCGAGTAGATCAGCCGGTCGTAGAGGTTGCCCAGCGCCCCCGCGAGGATCATCGCCAGCGCGACGTGCAGCCCAACGGCTCGCGCCGGGCTCCGCCAGAAGATCCGCCCGATGATCCCCAGCGCCAGCAGGCTGACCGCCACGAAGAGCCACCGCCCGCCTTTGCCGAGCCCGAAGACGGCGCCGGTGTTCGTCGTGAGCTGCAGGTTCAGCACCCCCGGCAGCACCGTCAGCGGCTCGTGCGGGAAGCGCAGGGCGAAGTAGGGGTCGGTCGCGTTTTCCGACGTGAGGAGGATGGGCTCGGGCGGGACGTACCGGAACGCCGCCCACTTGATCACGAGGTCCGCGCCGAGCACCAGGGCCGTCGTCGCGACGAACAGCACGATCGCCGGCGCCGACGCCCCGGCTGGGACGAAGGTCGGCGCATCGGCGGGGCGGGCATCGGCGGGCGTTGCCGCGGCGTCATTCATCGGCGGTCCCGGGTCGCATGAACGCCTCGGCCGTGACCCCTCACGGACGTGGCGAAGGGGTCACTGCAGGCCGCGCTTCTCACGCTCCATCACCACTTCGATCGTGTACTTGGCCCACGGCTTGATCTCCAGGCGGGCCCGGGGGATCGGCCGCCCGGACTCGAAGCACACGCCGTACGTCCCATCCTGGATCCGCAGCAGGGCGTCGTCGATCTCGCGGAGCAGGCGCTTCTCGCTCTGCATCAGCCCGAGGTTGAACTCCTGCTCGTAGTGTTCCGACCCGACGTCCGCCGGGTGCAGCGGCATGTGAGACATCTCGCCCCCGCCCGCGGTGCGGTGACGCTCCATGCCCTCGACGTCGCCCATGATCTCGGCACGCTTCTCCAGCAGGACGGCGCGATAGTGCTCCAGGTCCTTCTTGGACAGGCCCGACTTGACCTTGCGGAGTTCGTCGACGCTCAGGTCGATCCCCGTGATCGGGCCGTCGAAGCCGGAATCAGCGGGGGAAGGGGTGGGGCGGCCGGAGCCAACCGGCGCCGGCTTCGTCACCGCGGGGGTGGGTGTCGCGGCCTTGGCCGCCATCGCGGACCTGGCCGGCGCGGCCGGGGTCGACGGCGTCAGGGCGGGACGGGCGGCCTTCGCGGGCTTCCGGGCGGCCGCCGTCGCCTTCGGAGCGGCGGTCCGGGCAGCGGTCGCCTTCTTCGCCGCCGCGGCCTTCACGGGCGCCTTGGCGGCCGTCTTCGTCGCCGGCTTCGCGGCGGCGGGGGCCGCCTTCGTCGTCGCGGCTGCCTTGCGAGCGGGGGCCTTGACAACCTTGGCAGCCGGCCGGGTGGCCGGCTTCTTCGTCGTCTTCGCCTTGGACTTCTTCGCCACGAGCGCCCTCCCGATGCGTCTGAGACCTGTCGACCCCGCTAGCGCCACGGGGTGTTCACCGACCGGGGCGTGGAAGCTAAGCTCCGCAGCTTACCACGAACCCGGTTCGACGACAAAGCACCGCCAATCCAGCGGTTGTATTTATCGGGCCCTCTCCCTCACGGGCTGCCGGGCGGGACGGGGATCCCGCTCTGACGGAGCAGGTCCATGAACTGGGAGGTGAAGACGAAGTTGTGCTCGGGGAACTCGAGCCCCGCGCGATTCTGATCGATGTGGCTGAACATCAGGTCGATCGTCGCCAGCGGGCGAGCCGCCCCGGTGGCGGGATCGATCAGCTCGACGACACCGGCCGTGGAGGCGCCGCTCTCGTTGAGCCGTTCGAGGATCGCGGTGTGCCGAATGGCGTAGCCGGGGGTGGCGACCGCGGTGAAGCTCGCCTTGACGATCTTGGCGAGGATGACCTTCTCCCGGAAGTCCCCGGCGTGACCGACGAGGATCCCCGCCGTCTGGGCCATCCCCTCGATGATCAGGCTGTGCGGCATCACCGGCGTGGCGGCGCGGCCGGCCACCGGGTCCGCGGGGAAGTGGTCGTGAACGACCTCCTCCGCGGCCGAGACGTTCTTGAGCGCCACGCACCGTCCGCCACGCTCAAGCTCAAGGATGCGATCGATCCAGATCCAGCGCATGTGTGGAAGGGGCCGAGGGCCAAGGGATCAAGGGGTCGAGTGCGAACCCTTGGCCCCTTGGCCCCTGACCCCTGACCCCTTCTTACAACTTGCTCTGCACGAACTTCACCACCGCATCGACGGTGAAGACGTTGGAGAAGTCCTCGATCTTGCGGGTCTGGTCGAAGTCGGACAGGTCGGCGTGGGGCAGCCGCTCGCGCAGCTCCGTCATGCCGTCATCCGTCACCTTCCCATCCTGCACGTACCGCGGGTCGTTGAGGACGTTGTCGGGGAAGAGCTCCGCCTGGTTGATCTGGATCCCGAACGCCTTCTCCAGCCGGAAGACGATGTCGAGGAAGTCGATCGACTCCGCACCCAGATCGCCGACCAGCTTGGCCTCGGGGGTGACCTCGTCCTCATCGACGCCCAGCGCCTCTTCGAGCACCTCGCGGACCTTCGCGAACACTTCGTCCTGCGTCATCGCCATCGCTTCCTTCTCCTAAGCCGCGTGCGGCTTAGCGTCCGATCCCGCCAGCGTGCTCAGCGGCACCAGGCGGAACCGCCCCTGGACCGCCACCGGCCCATCGACCGTGCCGACACCCTGAAACTCGTACCCGCCACCGTCCCGGCCCCGCAGCGTCACCTCGACCCGCAGCGTCTGACCCGGACGGACCATGTTGCCGTACTTCACGTTCCTCACTTCGCCGACCACGAGCGGCCCGTCGGCCCCGCCGTCGCCGACCAGTTCCCTCGCCGCCTGCACGAGCGCCTCGAGCATCATCACGCCCGGGAGCACGGGGAAGCCGGGGAAGTGGTCGCCGAGGTATTCCTCCGCGGCCGTCACCGCCTTCACCGACACCAGACGGTCCGCGCTGCGCTCAACGATTCGATCAACCAGTTGGAAGCGCAACCCTGAAAACTCCGTCGCCGGGCCGGTGAAGGTCGGCGAGTGTAACCCGCGCGCCAGACACTAGCAAACATTCCGGAAACCCGGCGGAGCCCCAAGGCAGGCGGGGAGGCGGGGAAGGGGGCGGCGACGCCATCCCGACCCCTTCGCGAGCCGCTTCCTCCCGATCCGAGTCCCTGCTCGCCCGCGTTCCCCGGAGACGCTCGACGGCGGTGCCCGAGGCAGCGGATAAGATGCCGCTTCCGCGTCCGGCCGCCGGCAGGTCGTCGGAGCCCCATCGGAAGAGAACCATGGCAGAGACCGTCCATCAGCAGTTGCGGCGCACCGCCGCCGCGTTCGAGAAGCGGTTCGGGCGCAGGCCCGAGATCGCCGCCGCGGCCCCGGGGCGCGTCAACCTCATCGGCGAGCACACCGACTACAACGACGGCTTCGTCATGCCCATGGCGATCGACCGGGAGAGCGTCGTCTGCCTCGCCCCCCGCGAGGACAAGATCGCCCGGCTGGCCTCGACCCACTACCCGGATGAGCGGCCGGTGCAGTTCCCGGTCGACATCGACGGGCAGACGGTGAAGCACGCCCCGATCCCGCTCGGCGACCGCGGCCACTGGTCCCGCTACCTCGCCGGGGTCATCGCGTTCTCCTACACGCCCCGCGGCTTCGACCTCTTGCTGGATTCCCAGGTGCCCTTCGGCGGGGGGCTGTCCTCCTCCGCGTCGATCGAGCTCGCCACCGCGACCGCCCTCGAGCAGTTCGGCGGCGTCGAGTTCCCGCCCGTCACCAAGGCGCTGCTCGCGCAGATGGCCGAGCACCGCTACGGCGGGACGCCCTGCGGGATCATGGACCAGTTCATCTCCGCGATGGGCAAGGCCGGCCACGCCCTGCTCATCGACTGCCGAACCTACACCCCCACGCTCGTGCCCCTCGACGACGAGACGGTGTCGGTGCTGGTCATCGACTCCAAGGCACCGCACGAGCTGATGGGCGGCGAGTATGCCGAGCGGCGGGAGCAGTGCGAGCGGGCGGCGCGGACGCTGGGCGTCAAGGCCCTCCGCGACGCCACGCTCGACGACCTCGACGCGGCGCGGCCCCGGCTCGACGAGGTGACCTACCGCCGCGCCCGGCACGTCATCGGCGAGAACGGCCGGGCCCTCCGCGCCGCGGACGCGATGCGGACCCGCGACTGGGAGACCATGGGCCGGCTGATGCGCGAGAGCCACGACTCGCTCAGGCACGACTTCGAAGTCTCCACCCCCGAACTCGACACCCTCGTCGACCTCGCCTACGCCCAGGCGCCGCACGTCCTCGGCTCCCGCATGACCGGGGGCGGGTTCGGCGGCTGCACCGTCTCGCTCGTGCGCACGGCCGAAGCGACCCGCGTGGGCGAGACCATCGCGGCGGATTATCGCCGGACCACCGGCAAGGAGGCGGTCGTCTTCGTCACCCGTCCCTCCGACGGCGCCCGCCCGCTGCGGCTCGAATAAATCCCGCGCCGGTCACGCCGCGCGGAGGGACGCGTTTCCAGCCGCCACGCCCCGCGCGACAGGTCTGTCGGCATACCGAAACACCCCAACCCTCGCCGCTAACCCCGCAGCGGGTTGAGCACGTCCGGCAGGCGCTCCGCCAGATCGCGTGCG
>CAZKRE010000181.1:2431-6869 GCA_964555075.1 uncultured Phycisphaeraceae bacterium | reverse complement strand
CTGGGGGTCAAGAGGTCGGGAGTTCGAATCTCCCCAGCCCGATTGTGTAAGACGTGCCGAAGTCGTGAGTTACGACTTTCCCATCCGACCGGGTGGTGCGGCCAAGAGCGCAAATCCTGCGGTACATACCGCAGAACGCGACTTGGAGCACCGCCTATGCGACAGCCCACACTTCCCGCATACCGCCTCCATCGTCGCTCAGGACAAGCGGTTGTGACGCTGGTAGCCCCGCAGACGGGCTGGGGCGAAGCCATGTCTGTCGCTGTGATGGCGGGGGTGAACAGACGTCCCTCTTCTTTGGACCGCCGGTCGGCCTGATCTGCGGCCGTTAGCCGGGCAGGGTGCCCTTGGGGCCGGCCGTCGCGGGGTTGCCGGATTCGGTGGGCTTGGCGGCGGGGTTGGGCGTGTCGGGCGTGAGGTCGTCTTCCGGCTTGGGGTGCTCGTCTTTTTCGCCGGCGGTGACGCTGAGGGCGGCGCGGAACTCGGTCACGTTCGACGCCAGCCGGGCGGCCCGGCGGGCCTCGGGGCTGGCGAACGCGCGGGCGACCATGTCGAGGAGCGTGATCTGCTCGCCCGCGGAAGGGTCGGGCGTGATCAACAGGCAGATGATGCGGCTCGGCTCGCCGTCCATTGAGTTGAAGTCGATGCCGGTTTCGCTGAGGCCGACGGCGATGGCGGACTCCTTCAGCTCCTCGCAGCGGGCGTGGGGGACGGCGATGCCGTTCCGCAGGCCGGTGCTGTAGCGGCGTTCCCGTCGCCAGGCGCTCTCGTAGATCTCGCGGGCGTCGAGGTTGCTGACCTTGGCGGCGGCGGCGGCGAGTTCGGCGATGGCGTCCTGACGGGTGGTGGCGCGGAGGCGGGGGATAAAGTTCTCGCCGCTGAGCATCTTCGAGAGGCTCCGGGGCGTGTCCTGCTTGATGAGCCACTGGATCATCGGGCCGGAGATCATGCTCGTCGCCAGCGCCATGATGATGATGGCGACCAGCAGTTCCTCGCTGATGAGCCCGAAGCTGTAGGCGAGCTGCCCGAGGATGACCTCCATGGCGCCGCGGGCGACAAGGGCGGAACCGAGGACCATGCGCTCCCGGCGCGGCAGGCCCCCGAGCCAGCCGCCGACGTAGCACCCGGCGACCTTGCCAATGATCGCCACGATCAGGACGAGGAGGACCAGGTCCCAGCGGAACGCTTCGAGGAAGTTGAGGCGGAGGGCGACGGTCGCGAAGAAGAGGGGGGCGAAGATGTTGGTGACGAACTGGTGGATCATCTCCCGGGTGCGGACGGTCAGGTGGCGGGAGTCGCCCATGACCACGCCGAGGATGAACGCGCCGAAGATCGCGTGGATGCCGATCCACTCGGTGGCGGCGGCACAGATGAGCGCGGAGGCGATGACAACCACCAGCACCCCGCCGGGCCAGGAGAGGTTCGCCTGCACCCAGGGCAGCACGCGATGAACCACCCATCGGCCGAGGGTGAGCATGCCGCCGGCGAAGAGCAGGACGAGGACCACCGTGGTGGCGACCGTGAGCGCGGGGGTCTCGGAGGCGGCGCGGACGGCGTCGGCCTCTTCGCCCGAGGCGGTCAGGCTGGCGACCAGGGGCTCGATGGCGTTGACGATGTGGGTGGCGCCGTTTTCGCCGCCGATCTGCATCATCGCCAGGACCAGGGCGAAGCCGATCCACCCGATGAAGTCGTTGATCATCGCCGACGAGAGGATCATCGCGCCGGTGTCGCTCTTGGCCATGTTCAGGTCCATGAGGATGCGGGCGATGACGGGCAAGGCGCTGATGGAGAGGGCGATGCCGATAAAGAGCGCGAAGGGCAGGGTCTTGGCGGGATCGGTGTGGCCGAAGAACCCCGGGATGGCGTAGGCGATGGCAAAGCCCAGCACGAAGGGGATGAGAACGCTCGCGAAGCTGACCCACAGCGTGGCCTTGCCCTGACGGAAGACACTGGCGAGGTCGACCTCGAGCCCGGCGGTGAGCAGCAGCAGGACGACCGACAGGGCCACGAGCATGTCGAGCCCGATGGTGACCACGTGCATCTGCGTCTCGGCCTGATCCGCCCATTGCGGGAAGAGCCAGGTGTAGACGCCCGGGAAGATCGACCCGAACAGCGTCGGGCCGAGGATCACGCCGGCGGCGATCTCGCCCAGGACGGCAGGCTGCTTGAGCCAGCGGGCGACCTCGCCAAGCAACTTCGCGAGCCCCAGCAGGATGCCGACGGAGAGAAGGAAAACGGTGATATCGCTGGGCGCGATGGCACCGGCGGCAAGAATCGTCGGCATGGGCGCAAAGGTCCTTGTCGCCGTCCGGGGCTTGTCGGAACTGGCGGTTCGGCCGGGCGCACGGGCCGCGAGCCGCGCCCGTTGACGCGGGCGGAAGACTGTAGCCCCGGAACCGCTCCGGACAAGCGGGCTCTCGTTAGAATGAGGGCGTGACGCGAGGTCCCAGACAGGCCGACTCCTGCGCGTCCGAAGCCCGTGTCCCCGAGTCGCCCCCTTCCCGGGGTGGGTCCGGCGGGGCGGGGGGTCAGGCGGGGGGATGCATCATCCTGGCTGACTCGGAGGCTTCGGTCCCGGCGGAACTCCTCGCGGGGTTGTCCCGGCGAGGGATGGCGGTGTCGGTGGTGACCGACAGCCCGGCGGCGATGGTGCGCCTGGCGCGAGAGGGGGCCGCGGCGATGCTCGTCGCGGCGGGGGTTACGCTCCCGGGCTACCGCGACCTGCTCGACGCCGTCCGCCGATACCACCCCGGGACCGGGTGCTGGGCCTACGATCGTGCGGAGGGCGGCATCCGGCTCAGCCGCGTGGGCGGCTCGGCCGGGGGTGCCGCGCGGGAGTCGCCCCCCGATGCCGGGGCGCCCGGGGCGCCGACGGTGGCGGCGCCTCACGCTGCGGGCGGCGCGACAGCTTCAGCCGCACGCGGCCAAGCGTCCAACGGCAACGGCAACGGCAGACGGAGCAAGCTCGACGGGCTGGTTCTGCACCTGCCCGGAGCTGAGCTCGCCCCCGATGAACCGCTGGTGACCGAGGAGGAACTGGCGATGCTCCTGGCCAGCGGTGTGGGGGAGGATGAAGGCCCGGTGAACCTGTGACGTCCCACGCACCCGCTGGCGAACGATCGACGCCCCCCGCGCGGCCTGCCCGCCGCTGGCTCATCATCGGCGATGCGGAGGCCCAGCGGGTCGAAGCCCTGCTGGCCGAGGAGCCGACCCCGGCGGTCGTCGTCAGGACGCCGACATTCCTTGCGGCGCTGGGTGAACTCGGGCGGGAGCCGGCGGATGTGGTGCTAGGGCCCGCGAGCGCCGCCGAGGGGATGGCGGGCCAGGTGGCGCGGGCCGTGCGCGAGCTGGCGCCGTATGCGCGGCTGGTGCTGGTGACGCCCCGAGACGACCCCCGGCAGGCGGCCGCGGCGGTTGCCGCCGGGTTCGACGCCGCCCTGGCGGAGCCGCTCACCGCGGAGAAGCTGCGCACGATCGCCGGCGAGGACCACCCGGCGGGTCCGCCTCGCATGCTCGACCCCGGCGCCCGCATCGACCCCGGGTCGGAACTGGCGGACGAGGTGGGCGACGTCGACATGATCGATGCGCTGCTTCGGGGCGCGCCGGTCGAGTCGCTGACGCTGCGGGTGGTGCGTCAGCGGTCGGGGATCGGGGGGGTGCGGCGGGTCGCGGACGAGTCCGAGGTGCCCGCGGGTCATGCCGCGACACGGGTCGCGCTGCGGGGGCGGGACTTCGGGCTCCTGTGCGCGCCGCTGCCGGCGACGGACGACCTGCTGGCCCCGTGGGCGGGCTGGATCGCGCACTGGCTGGCGCTGTCGGAGCAGATGTCGCTGCTCAAGGACCTGTCGATGCGCGACCACCTGACCGGGGTGTGGAACCGTCGCTACTTCGAGCGGTTCCTCAAGCGGATCCTCGAGTGGGCGATGCGGGAGCGGTCGCAGGTGACCCTTCTGTGCTTCGACATCGACGACTTCAAGGTCTACAACGACAAGTACGGCCACGCCGCGGGGGACGAGATCCTCCGCGAGACGAGCAAGCTGATGCTCAGCGTCGTGCGGGAGCACGACGTGGTGGCGCGGATCGGGGGGGACGAGTTCGCCGTGATCTTCTGGGACGCCGAGCCGCCGCGGAAGCAGGGCAGCCGCCACCCGGAGGACGTGCTCAAGGCGGCGACGCGGTTCCGGGAGGCGATCGTGGAGCACCGGTTCCCCAAGCTCCTCGACGAGGCGCCGGGCCGGCTGACGATCTCCGGCGGCCTGGCGAGCTTCCCGTGGGACGGGCGGACGCCGGACGAGCTGCTCAGCAAGGCGGACGAGATGGCGCTGCGATCCAAGCGGGGCGGGAAGAACGCCCTCTCGTTCGGCCCCGGCGCCGAGCGGGCGTGGCAGCGGATGCGGAAAGACTGAACGCGGGCGGCCGCGGGAGAAGGGGGCCGAAT
>CAZKRE010000181.1:0-2331 GCA_964555075.1 uncultured Phycisphaeraceae bacterium | reverse complement strand
GCTCCTGCCGATGCCGCGCGAGCCCCCTTATGGTGGGGACGGCGTTGCTCCGAGGGCCGATCTGCCTCATAATCGATCGCTTAGCCCGATCCGCCCGGGATCGGCTCCTCCACACCAACCGCAGTCGATACAGGGAAGGCAAACGCGATGTCCTTTGATTCCACCGTCCACGCGAAGGCGATCGAGCTCACCAAGCTCACCTACGAGATGACCGCCGCCAGCGGCTCGGGCCACCCGACCTCCTGCGCCTCGCTCGCCCACCTGGTCACGATCCTCATGTACCAGCACATGCGGTACGAGCCGGCGAACCCGACGCACCCGTCGAGCGACCGGCTCGTGCTCTCCGAGGGGCACGCGGTCCCGATCGTCTACGCCGCCGCCGCGGACCTGGGCATCCACATCGGGCGGACCAAGGAAGAGTGGCGGGCGATGACCCGTGAGGACGCGATGAGCCTCCGCGAGATCGACTCCGTCATCGACGGCCACCCGAACCCCATCGAGGGCTTCCCCTTCTTCGACACCGCCACCGGCTCGCTGGGTCAGGGCCTCTCCCACGCCGCCGGCCTCGCCGCCGCGGCCAAGATCGACGGCCTCGACAAGCGGATCTTCTGCATCATCGGCGACGGCGAGTCCCGCGAGGGGCAGATCTGGGAAGCGGTCGACTTCATCCGGGACGAGAACCTCACCGCCGTCTGCCCGATCTTCAACTGCAACATCTGGGCCCAGTCGGACAAGGTCTCCCCGCAGCAGACCCCGGAGGTCACCGCGAAGAAGCTCGAGGCCGCGGGGTACCAGGTGCTCACCATCGACGGGCACAACCCATCCGCGATCCTCGACGCCTACGCCGCCCACGCGCAGGCCCAGCACGACCCCGGCGCCGCGCCGATCGCGATCGTCGCCAGGACCGTCAAGGGCTGGGGCTCGCCCTCGCAGCAGGGCGAGGGGCACCACGGCAAGCCCGCGGAGAAGGACGACCTCGCCACCGCCCTGCAGGAGCTCGACAAGACCCGCAGCGAGCTGGGCGCCCTGGCGGACACCGCGATGAAGATCGGGATGATGACGCCGAAGAAGCCCGATCCGGTGACGAGCAAGCCCGTGCCGACGTTCAACGCGGCGATGGAGCAGTTCGGGCAGGCGGCGGCGCTGGAGAAGGGCAAGTACGCCACCCGGCGGGCCTACGGCATCGCGCTCCGCGCGCTGGGCCACGCCCGGTCCGACGTCGTCGCCCTCGACGCCGACGTGAAGAACTCCACCTTCGCCGAGATGTTCTCGAAGGACGAGGCCCTCGCGAGCCGCTTCCTCGAGTGCCGCATCGCCGAGCAGAACATGTTCTCCGTCGCCGCCGGCCTCTCCGCGGGCGGGAAGGTGCCGTTCGCGTCGACGTTCGCCAAGTTCGTCGTCCGCGGCTACGACCAGATCGAGATGGCGGTCAACAGCGGCGCCAACTTCAAGGTCGTCGGCAGCCACGCCGGCATCTCCCTCGCCGCCGACGGCCCGTCGCAGATGTCCCTGCCCGACGTCGCGTGGATCCGCTCGTTCGCCACGATGGTCCGGCCCGACGGCGTGCCCGGGTTCTACTTCATCCAGCCCGCCGACGCCTACGCCGCCTACGCCCTCACCGTCGCCGCCGCCGAGCACAAGGGCCCGGTCTACATGCGGACCCTCCGCCCCGAGACCGAGTTCCTCTACAGCGAGAACACCACGTTCAAGCTCGGCGGCCACGAGGTCCTCACCGAGGGCCGGGACCTGCTCATCGTCGCCTCCGGCTACATGGTCCACGAGGCCAACAAGGCCCTCGAGCAGCTCGACGCCCAGGGCGTCGACGCCACGCTCGTCGACCTCTACTCCATCCCCTTCAACGCCGAGGCCATCCTCGACCTCGCCAACGAGAACAACGGGATGATCCTCACCCTCGAGGACAACTACGGCGGCGGGATCGGCTCGGCGATCGCCGACGTGGTCGCGGAAGACGGCGGCGGCTTCACCGTCCGCCAGATGCACGTCCGCAACCTGCCCAAGTCCGGCCGCGAGCCGGAGGACCTGCTCGACTACTGCGGCCTCTCCGCGGACCACATCGTCAAGGAGGCGATGGGGATGCTGGAACTGCAGTCGGCGTAAGTCACCCGGAAGTGGCATAAGTCCCCCGGAAGTTTCGAGGAAGCCCCCGGGGCTTCGCAAGTTCGCTCCTTGAACGCCCGCTCCAACTGGAGCGGGCGTTTTTCGTTTCGTCTCCCCCTCCCCCGCGCGGAGAGGGCGGGGGTGAGGGGCGAGCGACCGCCGCCTATACTCTCCTCATGCGTTACACCGTCATCTTCGAGACGCAGCCCGATT
>CAZKRE010000180.1:0-6873 GCA_964555075.1 uncultured Phycisphaeraceae bacterium | reverse complement strand
CCGCATCCGATCGTGCCAGTCCTGGACCCGCTCGGGCTTGAGCAGGAGGTAGTACAGCCGCCCCTCGGCGGCCTGACGCCCGGCGAGCGCCTCGGCCTCGGGGCCGATGCCGATGTAGATGTCGCCCCGGCCGGCGGCGCGGATCGCCCCGCCCGTGTCCTGGTCGACCATGAGCTGGTGGAACGGCCGCGTCGCCGTGGTCGAGCCCGCGACCGGCATCGTGGTGTTCACGAGCACCCCGACGCCGCGGGGGAAGATCCCCTTGTCCGTCGCCAGCGTCCGCATCGGCGTCACCTTGAACCCCATCGACCCCGCGGGCCACTGCGACGCGTCCGTCTCCTGAAAGAACACCGCGCGGTCGTTCTGCGCGATGTAGCCGTCCAGCTCCTGCGGCCGGGTGCGGAAGTATTCGCGGATCGCCGGCAGGCTCACCCGGTTGGCCTCGAGCGCGCCGCGGGCGACCATGAGCCTGCCGATGCTGGTGTACTCGTGGCCGTTCGTGCCGGCGTAGCCGACGTACATCTCCGAGCCGTCGGCCATCTGGAGCTTCGCGCTGCCGTTGACCTCGATGATGTACGCGTCGAGGCGGGACGGGAGGTAGACGAGCTCGAGGCCGCTCAAGGCGCCCGAACGCTCCAGCTCCGCACGGCTCGGGTAGCTGCCGATGACCTGCCCCGTGACCGGGTCGGTCCGCAGGTCCGCGGGCCGGCGGTAGAGCGGGTGCATGAACCCGGGCGACTTCGTGCGCGAGGCCCGGAAGATCGGCGTGTAGTAGCCGGTGTAGAGGACGCCGCCCGACCCGTCCCAGCCGACGCTCTCCCAGACGTCGAAGTCGGCCTGCAACGCGGAGAACGCCGCGGACTGATCGAGGCCCCGGCGGCCCAGGTCGTGCAGCGCGAACGTGCTGGCCCGGGCGTGGGCGTGGCTGATCGGGCCGAGGGGGAAGTGCTGCTGGCTCGAGCGGTAGCCGAACCAGGCGACGCTGCGCCCGATCGCCTCCTGAAACCCCGGGTCGCTCAGCTGCGCCGCGGCCGGGGCCAGGTCGGGCATCCGCATCGGGTCGGTGATCCGGCGGAGGCCGAACGTCCCCGGCGGGAGCGGGCGGCTGTAGTCCGGCGCGGGCGGGGCGACCACCGGCTGCTGGCACCCGCCGACGAGGGCAACCAGCGCGAGCGTGAGGAGGACGAAGAAGCGGCGGGCACGGGGCATGGCGGGTTTCCGAGGGCGGAGCGGGGCGGGGGCACGGCCCCGGCCCCCGGGGTCATGGCGTTCATCGGCGGCCTGCGGCGGGCCGCGTGAAGACTCGGCCGGGCGCCACGCGGGCAGAGTAACCCCAAGGGAGCCGCCGAGGCATGCGGACGCCGCTTTGACGCCCTGAGCATGCTCTTCGGACCGCGGGGAGTGCTCCGGGAGCCCCGCCGGGTCGGTCATTCAGCGAAGCGCGGGACGCAAATCTGGGTGCGGCCCGGACGCGGTGCCGATAAGCTCCCTCATCATGAGCTCCAATCGCCGCTCCCGTCACTCCCACGTCGTTGCCACCGGCGCCTTGGCCTTGGCCTTGGCCGCGGCCGCTGGCGGCGGGTGCTCGTCGGGCGGCGACACCGATGGCGGCCTGATGGGCGGCCTCCTCGAGGGCCTGACGCCCCCCACGCCCGGGGAGGCGGCCCGGCAGGCGTTCAACACCTACGACGCCGACGAGCGCCGCAACGCCCTCGCGCTCCTCGCCTCCTCCTCCTTCGGGGGCGAGCCGCCTTACCTCCGCACCTACCGCCTGCTCATCGACGACCCCGACGCGACGGTCCGCGCCGCGGCGATCAAGGCCCTGGGGATGCATGGCACGGTCGAGGACGCCCCGATGCTCGCGCAGCGGCTCAAGGATGATGCGCCGTTCGTCCGCTGGGAAGCCGCCAAGGCCTTGCAGCGGGTCCACAACCCCGCGGTCGCCCAGTCCCTGATGGACGCCCTCCGCAGCGACCAGGACGCCGACGTTCGCATGGCCGCCGCCGAGGCCCTCGGGCAGTACGCCCGGCCGGCCGTCTACGACACCCTCGTCGGGGCGCTCACCGACACGAACTACGGCGTGGTCAACGCGGCCAACCGCTCCCTCCGCACCCTCACCGGCTACGACGGGGACGCCGACCCCGTCGTCTGGCTCGCCTGGGGGCGGCTGCGCCGGGGCGAACTCTTCGCCAACCAGCGCCGCTACGAGTACCGGGATTACCAGAAGCCCCCGGGCCTGATCCAGAAAATGCTGCCCTGGGCGGACAAGGACGCCGCGCCGCGGAAGCGATCGCCCGTCGGGCTGCAAGAGAGCGGCGACACACCCGCCAACGGCTGACGCGCCGCTTGCCCGACGGGGCTACTTGTCCTCGCCCGCGCCCGCCTCGGAACCCTTCCAGCCGTTCTGGAGGATCAGCCCGATCAGCGCCGGCACGAAGACGAGCAGGGGGATCACCAACTGGCTGCCCGTCAGCCCCTCGTGCAGCGTCGGCCGCCACGGCTCGAACGACAGCAGCAGGCAGAGCACGCCCAGCGTCGTGATCGTCGCGCCGCTGACCGACGTGTACATCGCCACCGAGAAGTCGAACAGCACGAACGCGAGCATCCCGCAGACGATCAGCCCGATCAGCGCGCCGACCCAGTAGTTGTCCGCCTGGATCTCCAGCACGCCGGCCGTGGCGAGCGCGTGCGCGAACCCGCTCCAGAGGTTCGCCCCGACGAACGCGCCCGTCAGGGCGCCGAAGAACGCCACCGCGTACTTCATCACCGGGCACACCGCCACCGCCATCACCAGCGCCAGCGACCCGGCCACCACGAACGGCGAGCCGATCTTGTCCCCGAGCCAGTACCCGAGGAACAGCCCCACGAGGAACGCCGTGGCGATCGTCACCCCCCGGTAGTACCTCGCCCCGCTGAACATGCACATCATCCCCACCGCCAGGAACACCACCGCCCAGACGATCGAGAGCATCTGCAGGTTGCGGACCAGCGCGTCCGGCTGGGCGAGCATGTCGAGGCTGCCGAACAGCGACAGCACCCCGTCGAAGATGTTCTGGGCGGTCGACGGGGTCACGGGCGCGGGGGTGTGCGCGAGGGTGATGATGTTCATGGTGCTGGCTCCGGGCGCGGAAGGGCGAGGCGGATCTGCGCCCAGTCCTACCTATCGGCCCGGCGCTGGAAGAGCGCCCACTGCACCAGCACCCCCAGCAGCGTTATGAGACCCAGCGTCACCAGCGTCGCCCGCGGCGAGGTCGGGAGCACCCCCGCCATCCCCGGAGCGTACCCCTCCGCCAGCACCCGCAGCGGGAAGAACAGGAGCAGGCTCCCCGCCAGCGCCGTCTGGAGAGACGCCGCCATGTTCGGCAGCGACAGCCCCAGCACGAGCCCCACGCCGCCGCCGATCAGCGCCGCCGCCACCAGCAGCCACCGCGCGGACGAGCCGAGCCCCTCCCACCACGCCCCGATCGCCGCCGCCTGCCGGTCGTACGTCGTCTGCACAACCCGGCCGACCGCCCGCAGCGGGCCGGCCTCGTCGGCCTCCGCGGCTTCGTCCACCACGCCCCGCCGGGCGTCCCCCCGCGCCCGGGGGCGGCGCGTCGCCTCGGCCGTGTCGGCGTCCTCGCCCGGCATCGACCAGGAGGGCAGCTCGATCTCGATGCTCATCGGCGGCATGGCCTCGCCCGCCGCGCCCGCCTCGGCCGCCTCGGCCTTCTCCCGGGGGCGGTCGGCCTCCACCGGCGTCCGGTCCGCGTCCGTCGGGTCCGCCCGCGTCACGTGGACGGTGATCGGCGTGCCCTGCCAGATGATCACCGCCGCCGGCACCGCGAGCCCCAGGATCGCCGCCGCCGTCACCCCCATCCAGATCCGGAACAGCAGCACCGCGAGCAGCCCACCCGCGATCGCGCCGCCCAGCACCAGCGGCAGCGTCATCGCCCCCTCGCTCGAAAGCAGCGCCCCGACCACGTACCCCGCCAGCCCGCCCAGCACCAGCCCGCTCACCGCGCACGCCGGCTTCGCCAGGCTCCGGCCGAGCAGCCACAACACCAGCCCCACCACCGCGAGCGCACCCATCGCGATCGCCGCCAGCGGCGGCAGGGAATCCAGGACCTGTTGAGCTTCCGCGGGAATGGCCATCGGCTCCCCTGACACGCCCCCGCATGGGGCCCGCCTACTCTACCGCCGCGCCACCCGGCGCGTGCGGCCACCCGCCGCCCCCACCCACCCGCCTCCCTCACCCGCCCCGCTCGAACAGCAGCCAGAGTGTCCCCTCGCTGCCGTCGCCGAACCCCAGCCACAGCACGTCCCCCTCCAGCCGCAGCGACAGCGTCTGCCGCGTCCGGTCCCCCGCATCCCGCCGATCCTCGTGCCACCACGCGTTGCCGCGGATGACGCCCCCGTCCCGCCCCCACTCCGTGAAGTCGTACTGCGGCTCGAGCCCGCCCGTCTCGCTCTGTCCGATGACGGCGGCGCCGTTCACCAGCAGGTCGCTGTGGATCGGCTGCTCGTACCCGTCGATCATCGCGACGAACCGCATCTGCTGCTCCAGGAGCTCCGGCCGCAGCGTCTGCCGCCACGCTTCGAGCGTCCGCGCGCGGTCGAACCGCCACGCCCCCTGCACCTCCGCGGGCAGGTCGGGCGCGGTCGCGAGGCTGGTGTCGATCGGCTCGCCCCGGTCGCACCCCGAGCCGCCGCACGCCGCCACCGCGACGAGCACCGCCAGCCAGACGCGGCGCAGCCTCACCCAGGCGCCACTCACGCGGGTTCGACCGTCACCGTGAGGTTCCGGCTCCCGAACTGCTGCTGGTACAGCTCCGCCCGCTCCTTGTGCGTGGTCAGGAGCAGCGACCGGCCCTTCTTGTCCGCCTCGTGCGTCCGCGTCTCCGCCTCCGCCTCCTTCAGCGGCGTCAGCATGACGATCGTCTCCACCACGTGGTCGATGTCGTTCACGTCGTCGTTGTGCAGGATCACCTTGTAGGGCGGCAACTGCTTGGGCGGCGGCGACTGGGGCGTCTCCCGCGGCTTGGCGGGCGCAGCGGCGCCGCCGTCTTCGCCTCCCGGGGTCTCGTTCGATTCATCAGCCATGGCTGACTCCTTCCTTGTGAAGCGGCGGTGGGGCGACCACCGCCCGCGCGATCACATCCTCAACTGTAACCCGTGGATCGCAAGGGGCAACGGGAACTTCCCGCCTCCGAGCCCGCCCCCGGGGGGGGACGCCGTGCCACGTCTACCGGCCCGCCCGCGGCGCCACCGATCGGACAATCACCGGGTCGCCGATCTGCCGCTGCACGTACTTCGGCGCCCGCACGATCAGGCGCCCGTTCCAGTACCGCACGGAGTGTCCCCCCGTGCCGCCGCGCTCGTCCCAGAGGGTCGGCTCGATCGTGTCGCGGACGAGCTGCGCCAGCCGCTCCCCGCGCTCGCGCCTCGTCAGCGGCCGCTCGCGACCGTCGCTGCCGGCGTCGTCCCCGAAAAGCCGCCGCTGCCCGCGACCCGACCCGCCCCCCCCGAGCACCTCCCCGAGGTCGAAGCTCGGCACGTCCCGGAAGTCGGGCGTCTCCATCAGCAGGTCCATCACGTCGTACACCGCCACGACCGGCATCCGGCCCGCCTGCGCCCTGGTCATCAGGTGGACGTAGCCCGGCTCGACGTCCCAGACGAGCTCCGCCTCCGCCGACGCCTGCCGCGCCAGCATCGCGAGCACCCGGTGGGCCGGGGTCGCCGTCAGGTCCACCGCCACGGGCGTCTGCGGATCGATGCCCTCCCGCTCCATCGCCGCCCACCCCACGACCACCGGCACCCGCGTCGCCGCGGTCCACCACTCGAGCGCCTCCCGGAAGGACGTGTCGAGCTGGACCCGACCGAGCACCGCGGTCATCTTCGCCGCCGTCTCCCGCCGCAGCGCGCGCTCGGCCCGTGCCGCCTCCGCCCGCTCCGCCGCCTGCCGGTGATGCGCGTGCTCCATCCGCTCCGCGAGCGTCTGCGCGGGGGCCGTCAGGGGGAACAGGAGGAGGGCGATGCCCAAGGCGAGGAGAGGTCGCATGTGAAGGCCTCCGCGGGCCACTGCATGTTATGCCTGCCCCGGCGCCCCGGTTCCTGCTCCCATGGCTAGTTCTGCGCCGCCAGGGCCCGCAGCTTCGGCAGGACCACCTCCGCGGCGAGGATCTTCACGCACGCCGCGGTGGGGATCGCCAGCAGCATCCCCAGCAGCCCCGCCAGCGCCGCGCCGATGAGCACCACGAGCATGACGCTGATCGGGTCCAGGTTCGTCGCCTGCCCCTGCACCACCGGTTCGACGATCCAGCCGTCGATGCCCTGCGCCGCCAGGTAGACCAGCGTCGGCCCGAGCAGGGTCCAGAGCGTGAACCCGTGGACGCCGGAGGTGTGGTCCACGACCGTCAGCAGCGTCGCGAGGATCCACCCCACGACGGCGACGAACGGCACGAGGTTCAGCACCCCGCCCAGCAGGCCCAGCAGCAGCCAGTAGGGCACGCCGGCGATGAGCCAGCCGATGCTCAGGACGCAGCCCATGACGGCCGCCTGGATCAGCCGCCCGCGGATGAAGCGGGAGATGGAGTGGTCCATCTGCCCCAGCAGCCGCAGCGACTGGGGGCGGTAGCTCGCGGGGATGAAGTCGACGAACCAGCCGGTGATGCGGTCGAACTTCCACGCGAAGTAGAAGAAGCAGAGGATGATGATCACGGCCGAGAGCAGCAGGTAGGTCGTGAACCCGATGGCCGTGCCCACCATGCCGACGCCGACGTCCAGCGACCGGGCGACCATGCGCGAGACCTGGCCCCACTCCAGGTCGCGGAGCCGTTCCGCCAGCGTCCGCAGCGCCGCCCGCCACTGGGCCGGGTCGCGGGCCTTGGCCCA
>CAZKRE010000179.1:0-6884 GCA_964555075.1 uncultured Phycisphaeraceae bacterium | reverse complement strand
CCCCCCCCCCCCCCCCCCGCCCCCCCCCCCGCCCCCCCGCCCGCCCCCCCCCCCCCCCCCCCGGCCGGCGCGGGGGCCTCCGGGCCCGCCGTCTCCCGGGGGGGAGCGGCCGCGGAAGGCGCTGGAGCGGAAGGCGATGCGGGTGCTGCGGCGGCTGGTGGGGGAGGATGATGATGCGGGGGAGTTGCTGGCGGCGGCGATCGGTGCGGCGACGCGGCGGGTGGTGGTGAAGCGGCCGAGCGGCGCGGCGCCGCTGGGGGCGGGCGAGGGCGGGGCGGGGCCGGTGTCGTCGCACGGGGGGGCGGCGGTGCGGTACGACGTGTATGGGGGGAGGGGAGGGGGAAGCGAATAGCGACTAGCGATTAGCGATTAGCGAAGAGGGAAGAGGGGAAAGCGAGGAGGAGGGAGGGGCGAGTTGCCATGGGCGATCAGCGGAGGGGGGCCTCGTCGCTGATCGCTCATGGCTTGTCGCTATTCGCTGATCGCTTATCGCTGATGTCTTCTGCTTGCGCTGATCAACCTTGGGTGGCGGCGGTGTTGCTTTCGGTCACGGTGGGGGTGTGGAGGGTGCCGCGGGCATCGCTTCGGCGGGCGAAGCGGGAGAGGAGTTCGACGGCGGGGGAGGCGATGGCGATGGAGCTGTAGGTGCCGACGAGGACGCCGATGAACATCGCGAAGGCGAAGCCCTGGATCGCGGACCCGCCGATGATGTAGAGGGTGAGGACGGCGAAGACGGTGGTGAAGCCGGTGATGACGGTGCGGCTGATGGTCTGGTTGACGGCGTCGTTGATGATCTGGGAGGTGGCGACGGCGAGCCGGCCGCGGTTCTCGCGGATGCGGTCGAAGATGACAATGGTGTCGTTGAGGGAGTAGCCGATGATCGTGAGGATCGCGGCGACGATGGCGAGGTTGATCTTGAAGTCGTGGAGCATGAGGTACTGCCCGAGGGCGGTGTCGTAGACCCAGCCGGAGATGGCGAGCAGGCCGATGACGACGGTGACGTCGTGGACGAGGGCGAGGATGGCGGCGACGGAGTACTGGATGCCGCCGAAGCGGAACCAGACGTAGACCATGATGGCGGCGACGGAGAGGAGGATGGCCGCGACGGCCTGCTGCTGCATGGTCTTGGAGACCTGGCTGGAGAAGTTGGAGACGCTCGCGAGGCTGGTGTCGCGTTGGAGGGCGTCGCGGACGAGGGCCCACTCGGTGGCGGCGAGGCCGCCGGGCTCGCGGAGGCCTTCGGTGGTTTCGGCGTAGTTGGTCTCGGCGTCGCGGACGAGGACGGCGACGGAGCGGTAGGCGGGCTCGGCGGTGTCGGCGGTGTCGGCGGTCGCGCGGTCGAGGCCGACGACCTCGAAGGGGCGGTAGCCCAGGTCTTCGTAGCCCGGCTGGTTGCGGATCCGCTGGACGCGGCCGTGGATGTCGTCGAGGGTGGTGGGGGGGGTGAGGTCCTGGAGCACGATGGCGACGCCGCCGACGAACTCGCCGGTGTCGACCTCGACGTCCGGCCGCCGGAGCACGTCGGCGAGGGCGGCGGTGGTGATGGGGTAGACGGCGTCGGTGGTGTTGATGGCCTGGTCCATCCCGGCGAAACCGATCGGGCGGGTGACGCTGATCAGGTCGCCGAACGCGCTCTTGACGGCGTCGCTGACGGCGACGGCGTCCTGGATGAGGGTGGCGACGGCGAAGCCGTTGGCGCGGGCGCCGTCGGTGTCGCCCTCGGTGACGACGGTGGCGGTGGCGAGGTGGCCGAAGTCGACCGGCTGGGGCTCGGCGTCGACGCTGCGGCCTTCCGCGGCGTCGCGGGTGGCCTGCTCGCGCCACTGGGCGTGGCGGGCCTCGGCCTCACGGACGAGGCGCTGCACCTCGGGGAGGACGGCCTGCTCCTCGGGGGAGAGGTTGGCGGTGTCGCCGCGGCCGATGGCCTGGGCGACGGAGGCGTAGCGCCGCAGCCGCTCGCGGGCCTCGCTCAGCGGGAGCGTCTGGTCGTCGGCGAGGGTGAAGCTGACCTGGGTGCCGGAGCGGAACTCGACGTCGAGCATCTCGCCGCCGCGGGCGATGACCATGGAGATGCCGGCGATGCTGACGACGGCGCTGATGGCGAAGAAGGCCCACTTCTTGCTCATCCAGTCGACGTTGGGAGAGAAGGCGCGGTGGACGGCGGGGACCGCGAGGGGGAGCATCGAGAGCGTGCGGGGCTTGAGGTAGGTGACGTAGAGCTCGAGCACGACGCGGGAGACGAAGAGGGAGGCGAAGAGGGTGGCGACGATGCCGACCATGAGGGTGATGGCGAAGCCCTTGATGTCGGCGGTGGCGGTGTAGTAGAGGACGACGCAGGTGATGAACGTCGTGATGTTGGAGTCGAGGATGGAGGAGAGGGCTTTTTCGTAGCCGAGGCGGATGGCGGTGATGAGGTCGGCTTTGCGGAGGATTTCCTCGCGGATGCGCTCGTAGACGAGGACGTTGGCGTCGACCGCCATGCCGATGGTGAGCACGATGCCGGCGATGCCGGGGAGGGTGAAGGTGGCGCCGAACATGGCCATGACGCCCAGGAGGACGATCATGTTGACGAGCAGGCCGATGACGGCGGCGAAGCCGGGGACGAAGTAGTAGGTGGTCATGAACGCGGCGGTGAGGGCCAGGGCGATGACGGCCGCCTGGACGCCGCGGTTGAGGTTGTCCTGCCCGAGGGCGGGGCCGGTGGTCTTGATGGAGATGGGGTACTCGCCGAGCTCGGCCTCGGAGGACCCGGCGCGGAGGGTGCGGAGGAGGTAGTCGAGTTCCTGGGCGGAGAACGAGCCGGTGATCTGGCCCGAGCCGCGGATCTGGCTCTGGAGGTTGGGCGCGGACATGACCTTGTTGTCGAGGAGGATGGCCATGGGCCGGCCGACGTTGGCGCCGGTGATGGCGCCCATGAGGTCGCCGCCGGGGGCGTTGAGGGCGAAGTTGACGGCGTTGCGGCCGAGGCTGTCGAACCCGCGGCCGGCGGAGGCGAGCTCCCAGTTCTGGTCGCGGGTCATCATGGCGTCGGCGGTGTTGGCGAGGAGGACGTAGTAGTCCTCGCCGAACCGGCTGCCGATGAGGCCGCGCGAGGCGAAGTAGGCCTCGGGGTCCTCTTCGAGGGCGCGGCGCTGGGCGTTGGTGTCGACGAACTGGTCGAGGTCGTCGACGGCGAACCACCGCCAGGGGCGGCTCATGCCCGCCCGCGGGCCGCGCTCCTCGAGCTGGCGGACGTAGTCGGCGGCGTCGGTCAACTGCTGGGGCACGGCGGCGATGCGGAACTCGAGCACGCCCGAGCCGCGGAGCAGCGCGATCAGGTCGTTGGGGTCGTCGAGCGGGCCCTTGACGCGGTCGTACTGCGCGTAGGCGTCGAAGACCTCGCGGATGCCTTGCTCGCGGGCGGGGTGGCTCTCGATGAGCGACGCCATCGCGGCGCCGCGGGTGATTTCGCCGCGGCGCTTCGGCTCGACCGGGCGCTTGAGCGCCTGGTCGAGTTCGCTGGGATCGATGTTGGTGGCGAGCAGTTCGGTCTCGAGCGCCTCGTACGCCTGCCGGGCCTGGCGGTATTCGGTCGCGCCGGCGATCACGCGGTCGCGGAGCGAGGCGATCCGACTCTGGATCTCGGCACGCTGCTCGTCGCCGGCGTCGGCGGGGAGGCGGGACAGCTCGGCCTCCGCCGCGGAGAGCGCCTGCTGGGCCTCGCGGTACCCGCCCGCGGCCGTCATCCGGTCCTGGGCGGCCGCCAGGGCGCGGAGCCGCTCGAGCCGTGCTTCATCGCCGTCGGCGAGGGCCCGCAGCTCCGCGTCGCGATCCTCGCCCGCGAGGCGCAGGGCCGAGCGCAGTTGCCCCGCGGGCAGGTTCTGGTCGAGCAGCGCTGCGAGGGCGGCCTGGTACTCCTCCCCGAGCCGCTTGGCCTGCGGGCTGGCGAGTGCCATGGAGACTTCGATGCGGTTGCCCGCGACCTGGCGCCAGACGAGGTTCCGGGTGCCCGTGGGGTCGACGCGCTGGGCGAGGACGTCGATCAGGCTGCTGATCGTGCCCTGCGGGTCGGAGGCGTCCTCCGGGAGGCGGACGTCGTAGGTGAGCGTGGTGCCGCCGGCGAGGTCGAGCCCCGGCTTCAGCTTCCGCTCGGGCGGGTAGATCATCAGCGCGCTCACCATCACGACCAGGACGATGAGCAGGGGCTTCCAGATGGGATACTTCATGGGGAGTGACCGATTGAATGATTGAAGGGGTGCCTGATTTGGGCGGCGACGCGGGCGGCGATCGGGCGAATCCATCGCCCCATCCTGCAATCGCCCAATCGCTCAATCGACGCCTACTCGCTCTTGTCTTCGACGACCGACTGGATGGCGGCGCGGGAGAAGCGCATGCGGGTGTTGCTGTTTTCGTCGACCTTGAGGACGACTTCGTTCTCGCGGACCTCGACGACGTTGCCGATGACCCCGCCGACGGTGGTCACCTTGTCGCCCTTCTTGAGGGCGGCGAGCATGGCGGCGCGTTTCTTCTTTTCCTTCCGCTGGCCGCCCATCATGAAGACGAACATGAGCACGAAGCCGACGAGGAGGATGAGCATGAACCCGTCGAAGCCGCCCTGGCCCTGGCCGGTGGCGCCGGCGGGCGGGGCGCCGGGGGTGCCGGGGTCGAGCGTGCCGGTTTCGAGGCCGGTCGGCGGGACCGGGGGGGCGGGGGCCTCGACGGCAGGCGTGGGGGCGGTCGGGGGCGCGGGGGGGGTGGGCGCAGGCCCGTCCTGAGCGAGCACGAGCGGGAACGAGAGATCGGTCATGGCGAGCGGTATCCGGGAGGAAACAGGGTGTACCAGGCGGCCGACGGGGTGAAGGATCACGCCCCGGGGGGCGTCACCGCCACCGGCCACCGCCGAACAAGGCCAGACCAGTCATTGTGAAGGATCGACTGGCGGATGTCCAACAGGTATCGCTGGAAGTGGCGGAGGTTGTGAAGGCTCACGAGGATGGGGCCGAGCATCTCCTCGGCGACGAAGAGGTGGCGGAGGTAGGAGCGGGAGAAGGGGCCCGAGGAGACAGGGGCCGAGGGGCCAAGGGGGCGAGGGGCAAGTGAGCTGGCACTGGGCCCCTCGGCCGCTATGCAGCCCGCGCAGGCGGGGCAGTCGCAGCCGTCTTCGATCGGGCGGGGATCGTCCTTGTACTTGGCGTTGCGGAGGCGGATCTGCCCGGTGGAGGTGAAGGCGTTGGCGTTGCGGCCGTTGCGGGTGGGCAGGACGCAGTCGAACATGTCGACGCCCGCGCGGACGGCGGCGAGGATGTCCCGCTCGTAGCCGACGCCCATGAGGTACCGCGGCCGATCGGCTGGGAGCAGCGGGGCGGTGTTTTCGACGACGCGCTTGAGCTCGTCGTACCCCTCGCCGACGGCGACGCCGCCGATGGCGTAGCCGGGGGAATCGAACTGGGTCGTCCGCTCGGCGGACCAGGCCCGCATGGCGAGGTCGGTGCCGCCCTGGACGATGGGGAAGAGGGCTTGTTCGTCGGCCCGGCCGCTGGCGGCGTGGGCGTTCACGCAGCGCTCGAGCCAGCGGATGGTGCGCTCGCAGGCTTGTTTCAGACGGGGGGCGTAGAGCGTGGAGGGCAGGGCGTGGCGGGCGAGGCCCTGGGCCTGTGCGGCGCGCTCGTCGTTGCGTGCGGCCGGCGGGCAGTCGTCGAAGGCCATGATGATGTCGGCGCCGAGCTCGTTCTGGACGCGCATGGACCGTTCGGGGGTGAGGTCGATGAGCGCGCCGTCGAGGTGGCTCTTGAAGACGACGCCGTCGTCGCTGATGCGGTTGATGTCGCCGAGGGAGAAGACCTGGAACCCGCCCGAGTCGGTGAGGATGGGGTGGGGCCAGCGCATCCAGGCGTGGAGCCCGCCCATCTTCGCGACGAGCTCGCTGCCGGGGCGGAGCATGAGGTGGTAGGTGTTGCCGAGGACGATCTGCGCGCCGATGGAGTGGACCTGCGACGGGAGCAGGCCCTTGAGGGCGCCCTGGGTGCCGACGGGCATGAACGCGGGGGTGTCGAACGAGCCGTGCGGCGTCGTGACCCGGCCGAGGCGTGCGGCGGAGGCGGGATCGCGGTGGCGGATGTCGAAGTGGAGGGGGGAGGGCATCAGGCTTCGGGGAGGATCGTGAGAGAGCGGCCGGAGGGTGTACGTGCGGCGCCGAAGTCGCGGCGGTCGAAGGTCAGGATGTAATCCAGATCCATGCGATCGGCCAACTGCAGCAGGCAGGCGTCCGCCATCTGAAGCTCCAGATCGCGATACTTCTGCAAGAGCAGGCTGATCGGAGTCAAGTCGGTCAAGGTCAGGGTTTCGATGACCACATCTCCAGACTGGCAGATCTTCAACGCAGACTCGGCGGGAAGGCCCTGTCGCTGAAGCAGGTAGGCGGCCTCGGTGATGACGGGCCAGCAGGTCACCAAGGGGAACCTGGCGAGAGCGGCGGCGGCCTGCGCAGTTCGGTGACGCTGGTCGTGTTCCGCCAGCAGCGCAACCAGAGGACCGGCGTCCAGCAGGATGCGCTGGTTACTCACCGAATCCTTCCATGTACTTTGGGTTCGTGGACAGGTCAGGCGGCGCGTTTTTGACGCAGCCGATCAAGCCCGCCGCCTTCAGTCGATCCAGCACGCTGTCGCCCGGGGCCGGCTTGGGAAGGGGACGTGGAGGGCGATTGGCCGTCGTCACAAACCGCTCAACCGCCTCCCTGACGATCTCGTCAGTCGAGCGGCCGGTTGATTCGGCGAGGCGTCGAAGATCCTGATCGACGCTCTCGTCGAGTTCGATGATGATGTTTCGCGCGACCATCCCCGGATTCTACCACACCCCCGGCTCACCCCGCCCGGCGCTTGCGGTCCGTGCTGCGCCGCAGCGCCTTC
>CAZKRE010000178.1:0-6897 GCA_964555075.1 uncultured Phycisphaeraceae bacterium | reverse complement strand
GGGTCGAATACGAAGAGTTCGTCCGTCCCCCCGCCCCCGGTGCCGATGTAGAGCTTGTTGTTGCTGGCCCAGACCATCGACCAGGGCGTGCCGTCGTGCCCCTCGGCGACGATCTCCTTTTGCTCGCCGGTCTGCGGGTCGATGGAGAGCAGGAACCAGGGCGTGCCGCGGTAGCCCTGGTAGTACCGCTCCCGCCCCTGCGCGTCCTCGCCAATCAGGTGCGTGTACACGGCATTGCGGCGAACGGGCGTGCCTAGGTCGGTGAACCGCTCGGGGTGGAACGCCGGCGCGGATGCCGGAGCCCGCGGCGGCGGCGGAGGTGGCGAGGCGTCTTCCCGCGCCCCGGCGAAACTCGCCGCGCCTCCCACCGCCACCGCCACGATGCCCCACACGGCCCATGTCATCGTCATCGCTTGCTCCCGCTCAGTTGCTGTTGGCGCCGTACCACGGCTCTTTGTTCGTGGCGGCCACGGTGTCGGTGAGGATGTCGTCGAGCTGCAGTGAACTTACGTGGCTGTCGGCGTAGAGGGCGTTGGCGTAGCCGTTGTGACGGGTGTAGAAGAAGAACGTTGACGGATAGGATTCAAACCAGCCCTCCCGCGCCGCCGTCTCCGTCAGCCGCTTGATGTCGATCAGCATGAGCGTGGAGGACAGCGGGCTCTTGAGCTCCCGCTTGATCTTCCCGATGCCCGTGCCCGCCTGGGGCCGATCACCTCCGACGCCCCAGCGGTTGTACCCGTAGCTCGGATAGGAACCGGACGTGTGTCGCAGCGTCATGGGCACGGTCGGGCAGTGCAGTATGCCGCTCTGGCTGATCCGGTTTCCCGTCGAGCTGTCGCTGAGGTACCGCCGCAGCAGCACCGTCCAGCGGACGGCGCTGTCGCGGTCGCCGATGGTCAGCTCGGTCGAGATCGACGGGTAGTAGCCTTCGAAGTCGTTGCGGTACATCTCGAACGCGAGAGACGTCTGCTTCAGTTGGCTGCCGCAGACCGACGCCCGCGCCGCCTCCCGCGCCTTCGCCAGCGCAGGAAGCATGATCGCCACGAGCACGGCGATGATGGAGATCACCACGAGCAGTTCGATGAGCGTGAACCCGGAAGGCGCAATGGCATCACGTGCGGGCTTCATGCGGGGCTCCGTTGATGAAGGGACGCAGCGGGACCGGTTCAGCGGCGGGCGCCGCGCCCGGCGACGAGAGCCAGGCCGGACAGGAGCAGACCGACCGACGCGGGCTCGGGGATGGGCTCGAACTCGATCGTGAGCGTCGGCCGGGACGATGGCGTCGCCCACTCGCTGCTGCGGAGCTGCAGCAACTGGCGCTCGCTGACGACCCCGTCGCTGGCGTGCCGCAGGAGCAGGCCGGCATTGGCGCCGGTCACCCACGCGTCGATCAGCGACGCGGGGAGCGTCACCTCGAGCGTCGCGGGGGTGGTCACGCCACCCGCCTGCTGCGGGAAGGCCTCCGAGTCGAGGGGCGACGCCCCGTACCCCGCCGATCCGATCCCCGTGCCGCCGACCCACGGCGTGCCGGGGTGCGCGAGGTTGTGCCACGTCGCCTCCCCCGGTTGGGCGTCCGATACCGACCCCAACGCGCCGCCCGTGCCCTCGACCCACCCGGCGTTGCCATCCACGAGCTGGAAGACGTCAAGTGTCCCGGCGTGGGTCGCCTGATCGACCGTCAACGTCAGGGTGGCGCCGGTGATCGTCGAGTACTGACCGTGCAGGCTCGAGAGGTCGAACCGCAGCAGCGACCGCCGCGCGCGGTCGTGGATGCCAACGTACAGCTTCTCATTGGCGCCGAAGTGGGCGTTGCTGTTGGTGTCACTGTTGCCCAGGAGCGTGGTGTCGCTGGTTCCGGCATAGGGCGTCGCCACGAAGGCGTTGGGGTCGCCTTCGCGGTAGACGACGGTGTCGGCGAGGGTGGGCATCAGGGGCGCGAGGACGACAGCGGACGCAAAGGCCAAACGGGTGATCACGGCGTTCCTCCAGCGATTGAAGATGCGAACCAGACCGACGAGCCGATCCCAAATATATTTGGGGGGGACGGGACCGCTTTGTAACACGGCCCTCCCCTACCCGTCAAGGGCTTTCTTGAGTTGTCGACGAATCGGGGCTTCCGTGGAGCGCGACAGCCAAACGGGCCATCTAAAAGTATTTGGTATGCTTGAAGGAAGCTCATGAACCCCACGCGGTCTCCCAAGCCCCGCCCGACCATGCAGCGGATCGCCGTCCGCGCCGGGGTCTCCCCCACGACCGTCGCTCACGCCCTCAACCGCACGCCCGGCACCTACATCGCCGAGGCCACCCGCCAGCGGGTGCTCGAGGCCGCCAAGGCACTGGGTTATCAGCAGGCCCTGCTCTCCCGGTCCATCAAAACGCCCCTGCGGCACCTGGGCTTCATCGTCGGGGATGCCGACCGGCCCTACGCCCGGGCGGATGCGCTGGAGATCTTCGAGGGCATCCGCCAGGAGGCGATGGCCCATCGGTACCTCGCGGCCCTCATGCCCATGGCACCCGAAGTCAGCGACCACTACAGCGCGGACAAAGCCGTCGCTTCCATCACGCAGTACCACCGGACGAAGCTCTTCGATGGCTTCATCCTCGATAAGTCGTGCGTCCTCACCGCGTCGGTCCACCAGCTCGACGCCCAGTCCGTCCCCCTCGTAACGGTCAACGGTTCGGCCGTCCTTCGACCCCAGGTCCAGACGCCAATCCCCTCCGTCGCGGTACACAGCCGACTGGGGGGGCGATTGGCGACCCGCCACCTGCTGGAACTGGGTCACCGCCGCGTTGCCCTGCTCACCCGACCGTGGAGTTCGTTCCCGGTCGATTACCGCCCCTATCAGGTATCGGAGCTCATCCGCGGCTACCACGACGCCCACACCGACGCGGGCGTGCCTTGCGATCCAGCCCTCCAACGCGATGCCGATCCGTGGAACAAGGCCCCAACCTACGAGGCCGTCGCGCGGCTGCTCGAACTGCCTGCGCCTCCCACCGCGATCTTCGCCGGTGACGACGCGATCGCGGTCATGGTCATGCACGCCCTGGGCCACCGCGGCGTCCGCGTCCCGCAGGATGTCTCCGTCGTCGGCTTCGGCGGCTGGTCCCAGGCGGCGCGGCTCGCCGACCCGGAACTGACCACCGCCCGCACCGACCTGCGGCACAACGGCGTGCTCGCGGCCCGCCTGCTCATCGAGCGGCTCGAGGGCGGCACCGCGAGCGCGCTGCACATGGCGCTTGACCCCCACCTGCACGTCGGGGGCTCAACGGCGCCGCCCCGCACCGCCTGATCCCTCTGCCGATACGGACGACCGATGCCGTGGCCCCGCCTCATCGATTTCCACACCCACCTCTGGGGTGACGCCGACGGGCTCCGGCCGCGCGGCGGCGATGACGCCACCCTCACGGCCATGGCCGATCGATTCGGCCATACCGCGTTTGTCGTGCTCCCCCTCTTCGGCGGCTTCTACCCGTCCATCCGCAGTGTCCGCAGCGGCAACGACGCCGCCCGCGACTACGCCCACCGCGAACCCCGCGCCCGGCCGTTCGTCACCGTCTGGCCTCCCGCGGGCTCGGGGGCGGTCGAGGAGGCGGTGATCCGCCTGCGCGACGAGGGCTTCGCGGGGGTAAAGGTCTGGATCGCCCGGGCGGATGATCCCGCCATGGACCGCCTGGTTGATGCCGTTGCACCGCTGGGGCGACCGATCCTCATCCACGCGCTCGACAAGACGGCGGGGCAGCTACCACACGAGTCCCGCCCCGTGGACGTCGCCGCCCTCGCCCGCCGGCACCCCGGGGCGACACTCGTCATGGCCCACTGCGGCGGCGACTTCTACAAGGGCTGCCTCCACGTCGCCGAGCTGCCCCACGTGCACGTCGATATCAGCGGCAGCAACTGCGAGCGCGGCATGGTCGAGCACGCCGTGCGGACGCTGGGGCCTGATCGCGTGATCTACGGCACCGACGGCCCGGGCGTCGCGACGCTGCCGAAGCTCGCGCAGGTACTCACCGCCGACATCGACCTCGATGCCCGCGACCAGATCCTGTTCCGTAACGCGGCCCGTCTGCTCGGCCTCGACGAGGAGGCCACCCCATGACCGACCCGCCCGCCATGGACGCTACCGCCTGGGTCGGGCCATTCCCCTACCGGGACTGGCCCGAGAGCGACTTGGGTGCCTACCTGCGGCTCTGCGACCACGAAGCGATCGAGTTCGCGATCGTCTCCCCATTCGCGTCGCTGTTCGCCGAGAACAACCTCGAGGCCTTTGCCCGCTTCGCGCGCTCCGCCGGCCACCGTGACCGCTGCGAGTTCTGGCCGGTGGTCAACCCGGCGATGCCAGGCCAACTGCAACAGGTGCGCGCGCTCCGCGACGAGTTCGGGTTCCGCGGCATCCGGCTCCTGCCGATGTTCCACGGGTACGCACTCACAGATGCCGGCGTCGATCCGATCGCCGAGTGGGCGATGGACCGGCAGCTGCTGGTACAGGTCTTTCACGCGATCAGCGATGAGCGTTGGCACTGGATGCACCACGTCTCCGCACTACCGATGCTACAGGTTGAGTACCTGGCCGCGCGGCACCCGCGGTTGCGACTGATGGTCTGCGGCTTGCCCCGCCTGCTGCCAATCGAGCCGCTGCTGCGGCACGCCAAGAACGTGACAGCCGACCTCTCCATGATCCGCGGGCCGGAGTTCGCGGTCGAGTCGATGGTCGAACGATTGCTCGTGGATCGCTTGATCTTCGGCAGCCAATGGCCGGTCCAGACACTCGAGTCAACGCTCTGGCAGGTCCGCCACGCCGATGTCGAAAAAGAAGCGAAAGCCTCGATCCTCTCGGGACACCTGCGCCACCTCCTCAACCACGCCCCGCCGGATGGACCCTGAGCGTCAGGCCATCCTGACGCGGCGCCTCCCTCTCCATATCGCCGCATCCGGAGAGCAGTTGCAGGGTAGGGGACTGACCCGCCATCTGCTGGCGCGCACCAACCCCGTGTCGCGAAGCGTCGGGGTGGGACACGCTCCGGGTGGAGTTCGCCCGCTTGCGGATGGGCCTTCGGGACATGGGGCAACGCCTCAAGGGGCGAGCAGACCCGGGCCGTCGTCGTTCATTTCCAGCCCCTCGATCTCCTGCAGCGACTTCCCCGCGATCCCCTGCAGTTCGCCGTACATGCCGACCGTGGCCTCGGTCACGCGGGCGATCTGCTGCTCGCGCTTGGACCACTGCTTGAGCATCATCCGCTTCTCTTTCGCGAGGTCCTCCTCCATGCTGGAGAAGGCCTCCACGATCGCCTGGACGCGAAGCCGGAACTTCGGGCCGGTCAGGTAGTGGTACATCAGCTCCATCTTCGTCTGCTGCCCCTCCCCCGCCTGCCGGGCGCAGCTCACTTCGATGAGCATGTTCCGCAGCGACATCGCCACCGGCAGCACGCACCGCGGGTGAACGATCCACACCCCGTCCACCTGGTCGAACGTCTCCACGTCCTTCGGCAGCGCCACGCTCACGATCACCGCGATCTCCGCCTTCGCCTGCCGCTGGTCCTCCCGCAGCTTGGCCAGCCAGCCGTCGGACCAGTTCTTCGTCCGCTTCGACTCCCACAGGATCGTCCCGCAGGCGGCGCCGGCCGGGGTGACCACCCGCTGCACGATGTCGCCGCCGAACTCGCCCTTCGGCACCGGCTCGATCGTGTCGTGCGGGAACCGGCCGGTCAGCCGGGACTCGAGGTCGAGCTCCAGCACCTCGCCCTGCAGTTGCTGCGACCCCTGCTCCGCCTTCTTCTTGAGCTCCTCGATCTTCTGCTGCATCGACGCGATCGTCTGCTCCTTCTCCGCGATCCGCAGCGACAGCGACTCCTCCGCCTCCTTCTTCGCCTGCTCCCGCGTCTTCCCGAGCGACTCCGTCACCCGCTTTTCGACCGTCAGCTCCATCTCCCGCTTCGCGTCGTCCAGCTCCCGCTGCTTGCGGATCAGGTCGGCCTGCGCTTTCTGCGCCTCGGCCAGCTTCGCGTCCCGCTGCTTAAGCACCTCCTGCAGCTCCGCGAAGTCCCGGGCCTTCCGCTCCAGCTCGTCGCCCAGCGCCTGCTTCGCCTTCTTCGCCTCGTCCGCGGCGATCCGCGACCGCTCGGCCTTGAGCTTCTCCGCCACGCTCGCGTCGAGCGCTTCCCGCTCCTGCGCGAGTGCCGCCTTCTCCGCCCGGAGCGCCTGCTCCCGCTTGGCCGCGTCGGCCGCGAGCTTGTCCCGCTCGGCCTTGAGCTTCTCGGCCACGGTGGCCTCGACCGCCTCGCGCTGCTTCGCGAGTTCCTCCTCGCGGGCCTTCATCGCCGTCTCACGCTCGGCGACCTCCGCCTTCTGCCGGGCGAGGCGCTGCTCGTAGTCGGCGCGCGTGGCCTCCAGCAGCGGGGCCGCGAGGGATTCGGTCAGTTTGATATCCGCGCCACACTTCGGGCACGGGATCGTCGGATCGGTGGACATGGTGGCCCCGCAGCAAGAGTTGGGTCCGGCCCCGGAAGCCCCGGAAGCCCGGCCCCTGGAATAGCCGCCCCGAACGGACAGGCGGGCGGCCGACCCGCGAAGCCTAAGCCCGCCCCCACGCCCACGCAAACCCCGTGAAACGTGTGGCCCGCCATCACCGCCGCCGCGGGCCGTCTTCCGTGACGAGGCGGACCGGCTGGAACGACGGGGCGGCCGCGGCATCCGGCGGGGCGAGCCGCCACGCGGTGAGGTCGCTCGTGCTCCCCCCGTGCACGGCGGCGATGACGTAAACGTACCCCGGCCACGCCTCGGCCAGGTCGGTCGCGGAGGGCACGGCCGCGGCGTCCGGGTGCGAGTGATAGATCCCGATCACGTCCCAGCCCCTCGACCGCGCGTGGCGGGAGGCGCGGAGGTAGTCGCGCGGGTCGAGC
>CAZKRE010000177.1:0-7016 GCA_964555075.1 uncultured Phycisphaeraceae bacterium | reverse complement strand
TGGGCGTCGGGATGGAGCGGGCCGGCGAGTTGGCGGATGAAGAAGAGGCGGCCGGGGAGGGTGGGCATGTAGGTCGACGGGAGCCAGGGGTTCGGCCCGTGGGCGAGGGTGACGCAGAGGCTCATGGCCTGCCAGGTGGCGCCGCGGTCGGGGTAGATGCCGTCGGCGCCGCCGATGCAGAAGTCGGACTGGAGGAAGAGGCCCGGGCCGACGGTGTTGGCGCGGCAGGGGATGAGGGTGAACCGGCTCATAAAGCTGTGGAGGCTGTTCTGCTCGATGGTGAGCGGGTGGAGCGCCTGGCCGAGGCGGTGGGTCTGGGCCTTCCACTGGGGTTCCGTGAGTTCGCCGGCGATCTGCGGCTCCCAGAAGGCGATGTGGCAGGTGCGGCCGATGCCGTAGACGGTGACGAGCCGGCCGCCACGGGCCTTGATGTCGGCGATCTTGTCCGCGTAGGTGGGCAGGTTTTCGCGGGTGGCGAAGTTGCGCTGGGCAGGCGGGACGGTGAGCCGGCCGAGCGGGCCGAAGAGCGCCTGGCTCATGGCGTGCTCGAAGCCGCCGGGCTGGTTGCCGGGCATCGTGTTGCCGTCCGCGTCGCTCCACTCGTCCATGTTGAAGGTGTGGACGTGGTCGCAGCGAGTGCGGCTGGCCTTGAGGCGCTGCACGACGGTCTTGTACATGTCCATCGGGCCGACGGGGAGGATCATGGCGAGCGGTTGGCCTCGCTTGGCGGAGCGCTCGATCTGGTCGGCGATGGCGTCGCCCATGCGGCGGCCCAGGCTGGCGACATCCTTGACGGGGACGGGCTTGAAGCCGTCGTCCCAGAAACGCTTGGGCTCAGTGAGTTTGGCGAGGCCAAGGGTGCAGCATTTGTCGATGCGGTTGAAGTCCCAGCCCTGCGGGTAGAAGCCTTCGAGGAGGGAGCCTTGGACGGTGTTCTTGAAGTTGAGGGTCTTGCGTGCCACGGGGCGGGTCTCCGGTCAGTGGAAGAGTTCGAGGAGCAGGTCGTTCTGGGGGTAGCCGTGGCCGCGGTGCTGGAAGAAGGCTTCGGCGTAGGCGGTGCCGGCCGCGGCGCCGCGGTCGGCGGCGTGCCGTTTCATGGCGTCGAGATACTCGTCCATGCCGTGGTGGCTGCGGAGCCATTCGCGCTGGGAGGCGTGGAGGGCGAGCATGTCGGCCTTGCGATCGATGACGGTGGAGATGTCGACGAGGGCGGTGGGCGGGAGCGTCTGGCCGGTGTAGGGGTCTTTAGCCTCGATGGGGTCGAGGTAGTAGAGGTGCGGGACGTGCGCGTCGGCGGGCGGGGGCGATAGCGACGCGTTGGGGATGGGGAAGGCGAAGCTGGCCATCCGCGCGAGCTTGTGGCACTCCTCGTGATCGATCATGTAGTCGTAGCGGGGGTGGGTGAAGACGAGGGTGGGGTTGATGCGGCGGAAGACGTCGACGGCGCGGTGGATGGCGTCGGGCGTGTAGGCAACGGTGACGTCACGGAGCTCGATGCAGTGGTAGTGGCCGCCAATGCTCTCGGCGGCGCGCCTGCCCTCTTCGCGGCGGATCGCGGCGATCTCGTCGGGCGGGCGCGTGGCGGACCCGCAGTCGCCGGGGGTACAGGTGGCGATGTGGACGTCGTAGCCGTGCTCCTCGCGGAGGCGGATGAGCGTGCCGGCACAGAGGATTTCGGCGTCGTCGGGGTGGGCGAGGAAGGCGAGTGCGATTCGGCGGCTCACGGGGACTCTCTCCGAGGTGGATGAGGCACAGGGTAATCAGGACGCGCGGCGGTTGCTACCGCGCGAGGGACGCGTCCGGCGATGCATCGGCGATCCGCTGGATCTCCAGCGCCTGCCGCGCCGCGCGGAGGATATCGGCGGTGGTGAACCCGGCCGGCGCCCCCTCCCCCGCCACCTCGCGGAGGAACGAGTCGAAGTAGTGGGGCTCGGTCGGGTTGGTGCCGGGCAGGAGCTCGACGTCGGCCCCCAGCTTCGGCGCGTACATCACGCCGGGCGCCTTGACGGACGTTTCGGCGATGCCCTCGCTGCCGTACAGCGTCAGCCGCCAGTACTGCGGGAGCTTCGGGCCGAGGCCATCGGGCATCGCATACGAGACGTCGCCGAGGACGCCGGCGCCGTTGCTGAGGACGAGCATGAGCTGCGCCGAGTCGTTGAAGGCGGGGGCGTGGGTGGCGAAGGCGTTCCAGGTGCGGGCGGCGACGACGCGGTCGATCGTGAGGCCGGTGAGCCAGGGGATGAGATGGACGGCGTGGATGCCGATGTCGTTGATCGTCCCGCCGTGCTTGCCCGGCTCGAAGTACCACGGGGGCCGCTCGCGGAGGGAGAGCGGGTGCTGGCCACCGAACGCGATCTGGTGGATCTCCCCGAGAGCGCCCCCGCGGACGAGCTCGCGCAGGCGGACGATGTTGGGCGAGGACGGCAGGTCGAACTGGCACCCGACCGCGAGCCGGCCACGGCCGGCGAGGTCGGCGATGGCGTCCACCTCGTCAAGCGACGTGGCGATGGGCTTGTCGGCCAGCACGTGTCGCCCGCGGCGCAGCGCCTCGATCAGGAGCGAGCCCCGGCGGGCGAAGTAGTCGCCGACCAGCACGATGTCGCAATCCACGTCACGGATCATTGCGAGCGTGTCGTCGTGGGTGAAGCGGATGCGGTCCCGCAGCGATTCACGCGTCGGGGCATGATCCTCGGCACAGGCGACGACCTCGACCCCCGGCCTCTCCTCCGCGGCACGGATGGCGGCAAAGACGTGATTGTGCCGCAGGCCGGCGATCGCGATCCGATAGGTCATCATTGTTTCCCTTTGTGACGCATCGCGGCCAGCGGGCCGAACCGTGGCACGGAGGCAGCGTTAGCGGCGGCGTCGCCGCGTCATCGGCGCCACCTTGCGGTGCACGTGGATGGAGTCCATCCCGCGGTAGGTCACCAGCAGGGCGCCCACGGCGGCGAAGCGGTTGAAGAGTCGCTCGACGGTCTGCTCCTCACCGGGCCAGGGGTAGGCGTAGATGACGCTGAAGTCGTCGGCGTCGAGCCCCAGCTCGTCGTAGCCGCTCGCCACGCCGGTCGCGAGCGAGTGGAACTCGCCGGAGTCGACGGCGAAGTCGTCGCCGCCTTCGGGGATGAAGCTCCCCTGGGCGAACTCGGTCGGGAGTTCGTGGGCGGTGGCGAGGTCCCGGGCCTGAGAGACCAGGTCGTGCTCGATCTCGACGCCGCAGGCCTCGTAGCCGAGCTGCGACGCGAGGCAGGCGGTGACGCCGAACCCGCTGCCCCACTCGCAGAAGGTCAGCTCGGGGGCGAGGGTGAGATCGCGGATGGCGGCGAGGACGGCGTAGCTGAGCCGGGCGTCGCTGGGGACGAAGCCGGGCAGCGGGTCGTCCCGACGGTCGTGAACGAACCGCTCGATGCGGGCCTCGGCGTCGCGGACGAGCCGTTCGGCGGGCGGGTCGAGGGGGCCGGGGATGAAGGGAAGTTCGAGCCGTTTGAGCGACATCCGCCGTGCAGGGTACCCGAACCCCGGCGGTCCCACTCGCCTCCACGTACCGCAGGGGGTAGAATGGCCCGCCTCGACATCCCGCCCCGCGCCGAATGCCCCGCCAGCCTCCGCTCCGCAGCATGCGGCGGACCCGCTAAGCGAAGCCCGGCGGTGACCGATATGTACCCTTAGAACGAGTTCGGGCCTTGCCCCGGAGGGAGAGACCCTGTGCCGATCCGAGATCGCCGCCCCATCCTGATGCTTGCGCTGATGGTGCTGACGCTGGGTGTCACGCAGGAAGCCGGCGCCGTCACCGTCCTCACGATCGGGGACTCCATCACCAAGGGCCACGGCTCGTTTGAGACCGGCGGATACCGCCAGTTCCTCGACAGCCGCCTCAGCACCAGCTACCAGTTCATCGGCAAGCGCCGCGACGAGGACACCCCCGACGTCGGCGACTGGCAGTACCACAGCGGGTACGGCGGCTATCAGGCGGCGTCCAACTCCAACCCCTCCAACAGCATCCTCAAGCGCTTCGTCGACGGCAGCATCCTCGCCAAGATCGGCCGGCCGGACGTCATCCTCCTCCACGTCGGGACGAACTCGATCGGCTACTCGGACCCGGTCACCAGCAACGAGAACTACGCCGGCTCGAGTTCCGACCGCGCCGATACGCAGCTCTACCGCCTGCTGAAGTACCTCGGCGACATGGCCCCAACAACGAAGATCATCCTCGCCAACATCATCCCCAAGGCGTCCAGCGCCTCCAACCTGGCGGACAGCTACCGCTACAACTTCGGCAACGACACGGGCAACGGCGGCATCCCCGGGGTCCTGGCGAAGATCGGCTCGAGCATCTCCAGCCGCGTCAGCGTCGCGAACATGTTCCAGATCAACCTCTCGCAGATCGGCCGCGGCGACCTCATCGGGGACTACCGCGTCGATCCGGACAACGACGGCATCGTCGACTGGGCGATGAACTTCAACGAGTTCAACGTCGCCAGCGCCTCGGGGATGACCGGGTTCAACCCGTACCTCCTGGGCGACGGGGTGCACCCGACCTCGCTGGGTTACGAGATCATGGCCGCCCAGTGGTACCAGGCCATGCGGGCGGCGGGCGTCGCCACCAACCCCACGCCCACGGGCGTCGCCGCCGGGCTCGCGATGCTCATGACCGTGACCCTCAGGCGGCAGGAGCGGCGCGAAGCCTAGAGCGCCGCTGGGTCGCTCTCCCGTGCCAGTGATTTCAGCGTCTTCCGCCCCGCGACGCGCACGAAGATCTTTGCCGTCGGCTGTCCCGATCCGCTAACATCGCCGGCGTGCCCACGCCCCCGCCCGATCGGAAGCGTCCCGACCCGCACGCCGCCGTCCGCGCGCTGTGCGGGCTGCTGTTCGGCGACCCCACCCGCCTGACGCAGACGCTGACCCACCAGGTGACGCGGCCTTTCACCATCGCCCCCCACGAGCACGAGGGGCTGTTGCAGTTCGACCTGATCCTCGGCTGCCGCGGCCGGGCGTACGCGAGCAGACGCTGGCACGACGTACACGGCACGACGGCGCTCGCGTCCTACCCGGGCGACCCGCACGGCTACGAGCTGCTGCCGGGCGATCCGCCCTCCCGGGTGTTCCACCTGAAGCTGCGGCTCGACGAACCTCTGGACGCCCCCGTCTTCCCGCCCGTGGTGACCGGGCTGGCCCGGCCGCAGGATCTCGCGGCGGCGCTCCAGGTCGTCTGCCGGCTCAACCTCGTGAAACAGTGGCAATCCCCGCTGATGCTCGCCCGGCTGGCGGAAGCCTTGTGCCTCTGGCCCCGAGGTGTCCCCGGCCGATCGTCCCCCGACCCCGGCACGGTCCACGCCCTCGCCGCCGACCCGTCCCATTCCGACCTCGCGGCGGCGATCGACCTGATCGACCGCCGCGTGCAGGACCCCCCGACGCTCGAAGAGATGGCGGGCGCCGTCCACTACTCCCCGCGGCACTTCGCCCGGCGGTTCCGCGCGCTCTTCGGGTGCACGCCCCACACGTACGTGACGGCCCGCCGGCTCGATCATTCCAGGCGGCTGCTGCTGGAGAACCGTCTCAAGGTGCATGAGATCGCCGCGGCGCTGGGCTTCTCGAGCGTCGCGACCTTCTCCCGGTGGTTCAGCGAACACGTCGGGCGCCCCCCCACCGCCTTCCGTGATGATCCGCGGGTGCTTTGACCTGACCGGTCCGTGTCCCGAATCGCCAAGGCGAACGCGCCGATGCTCCAACGCCCGCCCCGGGTCCGGCGGTTATCGTCCGGGCGAGGGACGGTGGGAAGCCGGGAGGCAGAGGAAGGAGAACTCACGCGTTCTTCTTCACCCTCTGAATCTTTCTCCCCCGCTTCCCGCTTTCCCGGCTTCTCTCAACCTCTGGAGCCTGATATGGAAACGCGGCGCATCGGCATCATCATGAACGGCGTCACCGGCCGGATGGGCACCAACCAGCACCTCATCCGGTCGATCCTCGCCATCATCAGGCAAGGCGGCGTCAAGGTCTCGCCCGACCTGACGCTCATGCCCGACCCGATCCTCACCGGCCGCAGCGCCGACAAGCTCCGCGCCCTCGCCGAGGGCGTCGCCGTGCGGGAGACGGGCAAGCCGCTCAAGTTCACCACCGACCTCGACAGCGCGCTCAAGAGCAGCGACCACGAGGTGTTCTTCGACGCGTCGGGGACGCTCCAGCGGGCGAAGTTCATCGAGATGGCGGTGCAGGCGAAGAAGAGCATCTACTGCGAGAAGCCCACCGCCGTCGAGACGAAGGAGGCCGTCCGCCTCGCCGACGTCGTCGAGGGCGCGGGGCTGAAGAACGGCGTCGTCCAGGACAAGCTCTGGCTCCCGAGCTTCCGCAAGATCGCGATGCTCAAGGAGCTGGGATTCTTCGGGAAGATCCTCAGCGTCCGCGGCGAGTTCGGGTACTGGGTCTTCACCGGCATGGACCTCGACCAGCCCGCGCAGCGGCCGAGCTGGAACTACCGCAAGGCCGACGGCGGCGGCATGATGATCGACATGTTCTGCCACTGGCAGTACGTGATCTCCAACCTCTTCGGCCCGATCAGGAGCCTCGTCGCCTACGGCAACACCGATATCGACCAGCGGCGCGACGAGTCGGGCAAGCCCTACAAGGCCGACGCGGACGACTCCGCCTACGCCATCTTCCTGCTCGAGGACGGCACGGTCTGCCAGTTCAACTCGTCGTGGTGTACCCGCGTCCGGCGGGACGACCTGCTGACCGTTCAGGTGGACGGCGTGAAGGGGTCCGCCGTCGCCGGCCTGCGGGAGGTGGTGGTTCAGTCTGCCGCGGAGACCCCCAAGCCGGTGTGGAACCCCGACATCCCCCAGCCGATCGACTTCTACGGCGGCTGGCAGCAGGTGCCCAACAACCTCGAGTACGACAACGCGTTCAAGATCCAGTGGGAGCTGTTCCTGCGGCACGTCGCGCTGGACGAGCCCTTCCGCTGGACCCTCCGCGAGGGCGCCAAGGGCGTGCAGCTCGCGGAACTGGGCATGCAGAGCTGGCGC
>CAZKRE010000176.1:0-7030 GCA_964555075.1 uncultured Phycisphaeraceae bacterium | reverse complement strand
GATCCTCTTCGTCATTGCCTACAGCCTCATCGAGTGGCGGTACCTGGTTCGCGTCGCCCGCAGCCACCCGGAAGACGCCGTCGTCTGCCTCGGCACCTTCGCCGCCACCTTGTTCGTGCCGCTCGCCTACGCCGTCTTCGTCGGCATCTTCCTCAACATCGCCCTCTACCTCCGTTCCGCCAGCCGCCTGCACATGGCCGAGATGGTCAGCAGCCCCGGCGGGCCGTTTATCGAGCGGCCCATCCGCGAGCGCGGCACCGGGGACCAGAAGGTCATGTTCCTCCAACTCGAGGGCGACCTCTTCTTCGCCGTCGCCGACGAACTCGAAGACAGGCTCACCGCCCTCACCCACACCGAGCTCCGCGTCGTCATCCTCCGCCTCAAGCGGACCCACTCCATCGATGCCACCGTCGAGGGCGTGCTCGAACGCTTCGTCCAGGCCATGCACCGCAAGGGCGGCCACGTCCTGCTCTGCGGCGTCAAGCCCGAGCTGATGGACAGCCTCCGCGACTACGGCCTCGTTCAGCGGATCGGCCCCGACAACATCTTCGAGACCAGCTACGGCGTCTTCACCTCCGCCAAGGCCGCCCTCCGCCGCGCACGCGAACTCCTCGGCACCTCCCTCGACGCCGACAACATCCGCGAGATGGACGAAACCGACGGCTGGGCTTACCAGATCTGACTTCGAAGTCAGCCGTCGAGCTCCCTCCACGCGGTTCGGTACTCTCTGCGTATGTCCCTCTTCTTCCACCAGGCCGCACTTGGCGACTTCGTCCTCACGTTTCCGCTGCTGCGCGCCCTCACGCCGCCGGTGACGGTCGTGTCGACCTGGTCGAGGGCGCTGCTGGCGCAGAAGGTCGTGGCGGGGGTGAGCCCGATGAGCATCGAACTTTTCGAGTTCACCCGGCTGCACGCACCGGGGGGGCCGACGGCGCTGTCGCCCGCGGTGCGTGAAGTGTTTGAGGGGGTCAACCTGGTCGTCAGCTTCGTCGCCCGCCCCACCGACCCGTGGGCCGCCAACGTCGCGCGGCTCTGCCCGGATGCGAAGATCGCCTTCGTCGAGCCCCGGCCGGACGCGGCCGCGACCGCCGGCGTTCACGTCGAGGACTGGCACCGCCAGCAGCTCGCCGAGCAGGGCCTCGAGTTGTCCCCCGTCCCCCCGACGCCGCGGCCGCCCGGCTCGGGGCCGGTGGTGGTACATCCCGGCAGCGGCGGGCGGGAGAAGTGCTGGCCGCCCCAATCGTTCGAGTGGCTGATCGGGGAACTTCGGCGGGAGGGGCGCGACGTCGTGCCCCTGCTCGGGGAGGTCGAGCTCGACCGCTGGCCCGCCGACGCGGCCCTCCGGTGGCGGGCTACGCTCGGCGCCGAGATCATCCTCGACCCCCTCGCGCTGCACGACCGGCTCGCGACCGCCTCCCTCTTCATTGGCAACGACTCCGGTCCGACACACCTGGCGGCCCAGTCGGGCGTCCCGACGGTCGCCCTGTTCGGGCCGACCGATCCCCGCCGGTGGGCGCCGCGCGGCCCGCACGTGACGGTCCTCGCTCCACAGACGCCGCAACCCATGGACTGGCTGGCGCCCGACGCGGTGCTCGCCGCGGCCCGCGAGCGGTTGCTAAGATGAGCGATTGCCCGGCGCGGCCCGCCGTCGTGCCAAGCCAGGAAACACCATGAAGCTCATCCTCGCCAACCCGCGCGGCTTCTGCGCCGGCGTCAACATGGCGATCCAGACCGTCGAAGAGGCGGTCAAGATCGTCGGCACGCCCCTCTACGTCTACCACGAGATCGTGCACAACCGCCACGTCGTCGACCGCTTCCAGCAAGAGGGGGTCGTCTTCGTCGACACCATCGACGAGGTCCCCGCGGGCGCGACGGTGGTCTTCAGCGCCCATGGCGTCAGCCCGGAAGTCCGCCGACGGGCGAAGGATCGCGCCTGCACGATGATCGACGCCACCTGCCCCCTGGTCACCAAGGTCCACATGGAGGCGATCCGCTACGCCAGGCAGGGCTACAAGATCCTGCTCATCGGCCACGCCGGCCACGACGAAGTGGTCGGCACCGTGGGCGAGGCGCCCGACGCCATCACCATCGTCGAATCGCCCGAGGACGTCGACCGGCTGCCTTTCACCACGGAAGACCGCCTCGCCTACCTCACGCAGACCACGCTGAGCGTCGACGACGCCAACGCGATCATCGGGGCGCTCCGCCGCAAGTACCCGCAGATGAAGGAGCCGCCGACGGAAGACATCTGCTATGCCACGACGAACCGGCAGGCCGCGGTCCGCGAGCTCGCGGCCCGGGCGGACCTCGTGCTGGTGGTCGGCTCGAAGAACAGCTCCAACTCGGTCCGACTCACCGAGATCGCCGAGAACGACGGCACCCCCGCCCGGCTGCTCGACGACAAGAGCGAGATCGACCACACCTGGTTCGACGGCGTGGAGACGGTGCTCATCACCGCCGGCGCCTCGGCACCCGAGGACCTCGTCCGAGGCATCGTTGAAGAGCTGGTGCAGGTGTACGGCGGCGAGATCGAGCACGCCAGCGTCGTCCCCGAAGACGTCACCTTCAACCTTCCCCGCAGCCTCCGTGTTCTGCAGAACGCGCCTTGACCCACCCGGTCCTGAGTCCGTTAAGGGCGGGCCTTCTCGCACCAGCACCTGACCCTTCACCGAGCCTCAGAGTCGGCGTCACTCACACCCGGCGTCGAGTTCCACCAACCGTTTCGGTTTCAGCGCCTTCACCAGCGACTCGAAGTCGAACGCCCGCGCCTGGATCCGCGACGGGTCCACCGTGGGCCGGTCCAGCTTGAGCGTCACCCGCGCCTCCTGACCGATCACCACCAGGTCCGCGCTCTCCGGCACGCCCGGTAGCTCGTCGTCGGCAACGCCCTCGACCCGCACCGGCCGATGCCCCCGCAGACGCGACACGATCACCGCCCTTCCCAGCCCGTCCAGCAGGTCGATCCGCACCGGCCTCGCCGTCGCCGGGTCGAGCATCATCCGCAGCGCCAGCCCCGGAGGCTCGATCACGGGGTAACCCTCGATCACCTGCACCCGCGGCTCCGCCCCCTCCACCCGCTCCAGAGGCAGCAGCCCCAGCAGGTGCGGCACCGTCGACGGGTGTACCGGCAGCGGCAACGGCTCGGCGCACGCCTTGCCCACGTGCTCGTGCCGCCCCACGTACGCGTAGTCCTTCTGCCGCTCGAAGAGCCAGAACCGCTCTTCGTCCGACCCCGCCCAGACGTAGGTCTTGCCGAGCTTCTCGACCGTCATCGCCACGTTCCGTGGCGACACGAAGAGGAACTTTCCGTCTCCCTTCTCGAAGTGCCTGTCCCCCTCCTCGTCCCGCCAGGCGAGCTCGACGTCCGTCGAGGCCCACAACCGGTCGATCCCGCGGAGGTTCACGTTGTACCGGTCGACGAGCTCGTTGTAGCCCGGCACCACGCCCGTCGAATCCGCCCGCTCCGGCATGAGGTCGCTCGGCATGATCGCCCGCTGCTGGCAACCCGCCGCCGCCGCGACCGTCGCCACCACGAATGCCAGGAGCAGCCGCCTCAAAGCTCGGTCTCCAGGATCTCGCTCAGTTGCTGCGTCACTTGCTCGATCTGCGACTCGTCCAGACCCGGATCGAGGACGAGGAACTGGTCCTCCTCGTTCCACTTGCCCATCGGGCCCTTCGACAGGTCCAGCTTCGGCGTGAGGATCCACCACGTCTGCTGCACCGCGCCGCCGTCCCCCTCAGCCGTCTTCTTCGTGCTCCCGTCGTACCGCACGAGCTTCTTGCGCATCAGGATCAGCGCCAGCACGTAGCGGAACGCCAGCCGCTCCGGCTGCTCCGCATCCTCGAGCCGACGCAGCAGGTTCATCAGCACCGCGTCGTCCACGAAGAGCTTCTTTTTCGCATCCGGCTCCGGCACCGTGCTCAGCCAGAAGCTGTAGACGCGCTCCGGCCGGTATCCCCCCTCCCACGCCTCGTGCGACACGTCGACCCGCCGGAACCCCAGCGACGCCCCCGCGTCCGGCGCCCCGGCCGACGCCCGCCTGGCCGTCTCCACCTCTTCGGGCGTCAGCTCCACCAGGACCGCGTAGTACCGCTCGCCCGGCCCCAGCGGCCGGCCCGTCGAGGCGCACACCCCGCTCGTCCGCGGGATCTCATAGCTCGGCGTACTGAACTGCGACACTCGGACTCCCTTCCACCAGTCGCTCGCGGCTTCGCGAACGGATCGATCGTCGACCGCTTCGCTAAGCCGCCACCGGCTCGACCCCCAACTGTCGCTCCGCCCCCGTCACCGTCTGCTCGATCAGCGTCGCGATCGTCATCGGCCCCACCCCGCCCGGCACCGGTGTGATCAGCCGCGCCCGCGCCGCCGCCGACTCGAACTCCACGTCCCCCACGTTCCCCTCGTTGTATCCCGCGTCCAGCACGACCGCCCCCTCCTTGATCCACTCCCCCTTCACGAACGCCGCCCGCCCCACCGCCGCCACCACGATGTCCGCCTGCTTCACCAGCCCCGGCAGGTCGTTCGTCCGCGAGTGGCACATCGTCACCGTCGCGTGATTCGCCAAGAGCATCATCGCCATTGGCTTGCCGAGGATCGCGCTCCGGCCGATCACCACCGCGTGCTTGCCCTCGATCGCGACCCCATAGTGCGCCAGCAGCCGCATCATGCCCCCCGGCGTGCACGAGTCGAACCCCCGCAGCCCCGGCTCCGCGAACGCCATCGTCCCGAAGCTGTGGATCGTCACCCCGTCGACGTCCTTCTCCGCTGGGATCGCCTCGAACGCCGCCCGCTCGTCGATGTGCTTCGGCGACGGGTGCTGCAGCAGGATCCCGTGGATGTCTTTCGTCGCCCCCAGGTCCCGGATCGCCGCGACGAGGCCTTCCGTCATCGTCGACTCGGGCAGCTCGATCTTCACGCTCCGCATGCCGACCGCCTCGCACCGCTTCCGCTTCATCTGCGTGTACGTGACCGACGCCGGGTCGCTGCCGACCAGCACCGTCGCCAGGCAGGGCTGCACCCCCGTCTTCGCCACGATCGCCGACACCCGCTCCCGGCAGCGGTCGAGGATGCTCCCCGCCAGCGCCTTGCCGTCCATCAGTTTCGCCGAGACATCAGCCATGGCCTGATTATACGGATTGCACCGCCCCGAGCCCCGCCCGTACATGCCCCGCCCCGTCCGCGGTATCATCCCCGCCCCATGAAGAAGCGAACCCACACCTGCGGCGACCTGCGAACCTCCCACGTCGGCCAGACCGTCGTCCTCTCCGGGTGGGTCAACAACTACCGTGACCACGGCGGGGTCATCTTCATCGACCTCCGCGACCGCGAAGGCATTACCCAGGTCGTCTTCCACCCCGCCCCCGGGAACAAAGAGGCCCACGAGGCCGCCGCCCGACTCCGCCACGAGGACGTCGTCGAGATCGAGGGACAGGTGGTGACCCGCGAGGCCGGCATGGCCAACCCCAAGCTCGCCACCGGCGAAGTCGAGGTCCAGGCCAGCCGGATGGAGCTGCTCAACAAGGCCGAGACCCCGCCCTTCACCCCCGACATGGGCGACAAGACCGGCGAGGAGACCCGCCTCAAGTACCGCTTCATCGACCTCCGCCGCCCGCGGATGCAGCAGATCCTCCGCACCCGCCACCGCGTGATGCAGATCATGCGCTCCTACCTCGACGGCCACGGCTTCACCGAGATCGAGACCCCCTTCCTCTGCCGCTCCACCCCCGAAGGCGCCCGCGACTTCCTCGTCCCCTCCCGCCTCCAGCACGGCTCGTTCTACGCCCTCCCGCAGAGCCCCCAGCTCTTCAAGCAACTCCTCATGGTCGCCGGCGCCGAACGCTACATGCAGATCGTCCGCTGCTTCCGCGACGAAGACCCCCGCGCCGACCGCCAGGCCGAGTTCACCCAGCTCGACCTCGAGCTCTCCTTCGTCGACCAGGACGAGGTCATCGAACTCATCACCGGCCTCGCCCAGCGCGTCTGGAAGCAAGTCCTCAACCTCGAGGTCGGCGACATCCCCCGCATGACCTACGCCGAGGCCATGAACCGCTTCGGCAGCGACCGCCCCGACCTCCGCTTCGGCCTCGAACTCGTCGACGTCACCGACGTCGCGCAGAAGATGGACTTCAACGTCTTCAGGAAGGCGATCGAGGCCGGCGGCATCGTGAAGGCGATCCGCGTCGAAGGCGGCGCCACGAAGCTCACCCGCAAGGACACCGACACCCTCACCGAATGGGTCAAGCAGTTCGGCGCCGGCGGACTGCCCCTCATCAAGGTCGAGAACGGCAAGCCCGCCACCGGCATCGCCAAGTTCATCGAGCCCGTCGCCGCGGAGATCTTCCAGAAGACCGGCGCGCAGGACGGCGACATCGTCTTCTTCGGCGTCGACAGCCGCCCCGCCGTCGTCCACCGCACGCTCGGCGAGCTCCGCGTCAAGCTCGCCCACCAGCTCGGCCTCATCAGGGAGGGCGACTGGAAGTGGCTCTGGGTCGTCGACTTCCCCCTCGTCGAGTGGAACCCCGAGGCCAAGCGGTTCGACAGCCTCCACCACCCCTTCACCGCGCCCAACGACGACGACCTCGCCCTCCTCGAGACCGATCCCGGCAAGGTCCGGTCCAAGGCCTACGACCTCGTCCTCAATGGCTCCGAGCTCGGCGGCGGCTCCATCCGTATCCACCGCTCGGATGTCCAGCAGAAAATCTTCTCCCTCCTCAACATCACCCCCGAGGAGCAGCGCGCCAAGTTCGGCTTCCTCCTCGACGCCCTCAGCTACGGCGCCCCGCCTCACGGCGGCCTCGCCATCGGCCTCGACCGCATGATCATGCACCTCGTCGGCACCACCAACATCCGCGACGTCATCGCCTTCCCCAAGACCCAGAACGGCGCCGACCTCATGACCCAGGCCCCTGCCCCCGTCGACGACCTGCAGCTCAAGGAACTCAACCTCCGCGTCCAGACCGCGAAGGCCAAGGAGGTCCGTCCCGAAAAGGACACGCCGCCCTCGGCGTAAGTCGCAAAGTATCCATCTAA
>CAZKRE010000175.1:1472-7064 GCA_964555075.1 uncultured Phycisphaeraceae bacterium | reverse complement strand
ACCGCGGGGCTGGTCACCATCGAGGACATCCTCGAGGAGATCGTCGGCGAGATCCAGGACGAGTACGAACCCATCGAAGAGCCCCGTCTCGTGGTCCCGATCGACGACCAGACGGTCGAGGTCGACGCCCGCGTCCACATCGACGAGCTCAACGAGGAACTGGGCGTCGAGCTGCCGGATGACGGCGACTACGAGACGCTCGGGGGCTACGTCTCGACGCAGCTCGGCCACATCCCCGAGCCGGGAGAGAGCTTCGAGGCGCTGGGGCTGCGGCTGACCGTGCTGGAGGCCGACCGGACCCGGGTCAAGCGGGTCAAGGTCGAAAAGCTCACCACGCGCGTCGCAGAAGCGACGGAGGAGCGGAGATGAGGGGCGTGGTAGAATAAGGGTATGGCGACGATCCGCGCGGTATTCGATGGCAAGGTATTCGTGCCCGATCAGCCGGTCGATCTGCCGGTGGGAGAGGCGGTGGATGTTATTCCGGTGGATGCGGCGGTGAGAGCATTGGAGCAATGCCCGCCGGATCATCCGCATCGCTGGTTGCTTGAGTTGGCGGCCCACGCCGCGATCGACTCCGAATCCCCGGGAGATCGTGCGGCGCAACACGATCATTATCTTTACGGGCTTCCGAAGCGAGCGGAGTGACGGTGTACATCCCTTACTTCGCGGGTACCGCTTTTTTCATCGCGTTGCTCGATCGTCGTGATGGTCTGCATGCTCGTTCCATCGCGTGGATCAATCACGTCCAAGAGCCGATCGCAACGACTGAGTACGTCTTATGTGAGACGCTCAACTCGTTCTCTCAATCTCGGCTGCGACAAGCCGCAGCCGCGTTCATGAGTAGCCTTCGTTCGGACAAGCACCTTTTCAGGGTGTTTGCCGTGGATTCCAAACTATTCAATCGAGGGTGTGACCTGTATCGCGATCGGCTCGACAAAGAGTGGTCGCTCACCGACTGTATTTCGTTTGTGCTGATGCAGGAAACGAACATCCGGCAGGCACTCACGCACGACCACCACTTCGAGCAGGCCGGGTTCCGTGCGCTGCTGCGAGAGAACCCGCCGTCGGTTTGAGGCGGCTTGGCGGACTTCCGGCGCGACGGTGGTTGCCGTTACACTTTTCAGCCCATGCTGGACATCCGCTTCTACAACACGCTGTCGCACGCCCTCGAGCCGTTCGCCCCGCTCGCGCCGCCCGAGGTGCTGATGTACAACTGCGGGCCGACGGTCTACGACTTCGCGCACATCGGCAACTTCCGCACGTTCCTCTTCGCCGACGTGCTCCGGCGGTTCCTCGAGCTCACCGGCCACGAAGTCCGGCAGGTGATGAACCTCACCGACGTCGGGCACATGACCGAGGACTCGCTCGCCGACGCGCAGGGCGAGGACAAGATGGCGGTCGCGGCGCAGCGGCTGAAGGCGGCGAAGAAGGCGGGCAACGTCGAGCCCGGCGCGGTCGCCAACCCGGACGACCCGTACGAGGTCGCGCAGTACTTCATCGACGCCTTCGTCGCCGACGCGAAGCAACTGCGGCTGAAGATCGCGGACGAGTACCCCGAGCGGATGCCCCGGCCGACGCGGCACATCGAGTCGATGCAGCGGATGATCGCCCGCCTCATCGAGCGGGGCCACGCCTACGTCGGGTCCGACGGCGTCGTCTACTACAGCGTCGAGAGCTTCCCCGAATACGGCCGGCTCAGCGGCAACACGCTCGACCGGCTCCGCGCCGGCGCGGGCGGCCGCGTGTCCGAGGAGCACCAGGCGGCCAAGCGCCACCCCGGCGACTTCTTCCTCTGGAAGCCCGACCCCCGCCACCTCATGCGCTGGGACTCGCCCTGGGGCGAGGGGTACCCCGGGTGGCACATCGAGTGCTCCGCGATGGCGATCGAGCTGCTCGGCCGCGACACGATCGACATCCACACCGGCGGCGAGGACAACATCTTCCCCCACCACGAGTGCGAGATCGCCCAGAGCCGCGGCGCGACCGGCCAGCCCTTCGCGAAGTACTGGCTCCACGCCCGCCACCTCATGGTCGAGGGGCAGAAGATGTCCAAGAGCAGCGGGACGTTCTTCACCGTCCGCGACGTCCTCCGCGGGAAGGTGACCGCCAACGAGGTCGACCCGGCCGTGCTGCGGTTCGAGCTCATCAAGTCCCACTACCGCAAGAACGCCGACTTCACCCGCAAGGGGCTGGAAGATTCGGCCAGCGCCGTCCGCAAGCTCCGCGAGGCGGCGGCGACGCTCGAACGGGACTGCGGCGGGCGTGCGGCGGAGATCGACGCGTCCCACCCGACGCTCGAGGCCTTCATCGAGTCGCTGTCGGACGACCTGAACATGGCCGGGGCCCTGGCGGCGGTGTTCGAGATGCTCGCGACGGGCAAGGACCCGGGCGAGTCGCTCGCGGTCCTGCGGCAGGTGGATCGGGTGCTCGCGGTGCTGCCCGCAGGGGGCGCCGCGGCCGGAGCGGGCGACGGGGCCGCCGATCGGTGTCGCGCCCTCGACGAGGCGCGGCAGCGGAAGGACTTCGCCGCCGCCGACGCGATCCGGCAGGAGCTCATCGACGCCGGCTACGACGTAAAGACCACCAAGGAAGGCACCGTCGCCACGAAGCGGCTGGCATAGGCGGGCGGGCCGCGCACGCACGGAGGCCCGCCGACTCCGGCGGCCTCTGCGCAGGTGCGCCGCATCAGCGGGTTCCCCGGCCTGACGCGCGGGCGCGGCCTACTCGACGCCTTCGTAGCCGTAGCGCTCGGCGATGAACTGCTCGAGCGGGCGGACCTCCGTGAGCACGACGCGGAACGGCGAGGCGATCCGCTCCTGGATCAGCTCGATCGCGTTCGTGAGCGTCTCCACGGTCGTCGCGAACACGTGCGTGCCCCGCTCGACCCGCAGGGGCAGGACGAGGTTCTCCCACGCCTCCTGGGCGGAGACGGTGGTCAGGCAGCGGTCATCGAGGCGTTCGCGGCAGAGGTTGACGTAGGGGGCGTCGGCGAGCACCTGCTCGGCGAGGCTCGTGTCGTGATCGGTCGCTGGCACTTCCGAAAGCTCCTTGGCGACACGCCGTCGGGGACGTGTCGCGGCCGGGCCGGGGGGCGGGTTCCGTGGAGCCGCTTGGCCGACCCATTCGGCGACCCCTCCCTGGGCGCCATTGAAGAACGGCTCCGCCGATCCCACACCTTGCGCATCGGCTCGTGGGGTGGCGAGGCTTTACCGCCGTCGGGGAGAACCTCGCGGGCGGCGAGCGGGAGGCCGCTTGTGCGGCCGGTGCTCGCCGGGCGGGCGAGGCAAGGCGGGGAGGCCGGGCAGGCGGGGTCAGGCTCCGAGCACTTCCCGGAACCGGGCCTCCGCCGCATGGTAGGCGGCCTCGTTGCGGGGTTCGACGCGCTGGAGGTCCGTCGAGTTCCGCACGACCCGGCGGATGGCTGCCAAATCCCTCAGATCGCCCCTCCCCATGGCCTGAGTCAGGGCGTTCCCCATCGCGGTTCCCTCGAAGGGACCCACGACGACAGCCCGGCCGATCGCGTCCGCGGTCATCTGGTTCAGCAGCGTGTTCCGCCCGCCCCCGCCGACGATGTGCAGCACCTCCATCCGCCGACCGAGCAGCCCCTCGAGCGTCTGGAACACGTGCCGATAGGTCATCGCCAAGGACTCGAGGCAGCAGCGGACGTACTGCCCGGGCGACTCGGGCCTGGGCTGGCGGGTGGCGTCGGCGAAGGCGTCGATCTTCGCGCACATGTCGCCGGGCGCGGCGAAGGGGGCGTGGGCGGGGTCGATGAGCGTCCGCATCGGCTCGGCGTTGTCCGCCATCTGGGTCAGGGTCGGGTAGTCGAACGCCTCGCCCCGCCGGGCGTAGTCCCGCCGGACTTCCTGCACCAGCCACAGGCCCGCGATGTTCTTGAGGAAGCGGATCTTGCCCGCCACCCCCCGCTCGTTGGTGAACCCCGCCGCGCGGGACGCCTCGGTGACCACCGGCTCGTCCAGCTCCGCGCCCATGAGCGACCAGGTCCCGCTCGAGAGGTACGCCCACGACCCGTCCGCCATCCGCGCGTCCTCCACCGGCACCGCCGCGACGGCGCTGGCGGTGTCGTGCGACCCGGGGACGATCACGTCCACGTCCGGCGCCCCGGTGAGCTTGCGCAGCTCCTCCCGCAAGGTCCCGATCTTCGTCCCCGCGGGCACGATGGGCTGGAGGAGGTGCGTCGGCAGGCCGAGCCGCCGCAGCAGGGGCAACGCCCATTCCCCGTTGCCGGGGCGGGGGTCGACCATCTGCGAGGTCGACGCGACCGTCGCCTCGTTCACCGCCGCGCCGCTGAAGAAGTAGTGCAGCAGGTCCGGGATGAACAGCAGCCGCGCCGCGTGCTCCGCGACGGCGGGCTCGGCGTCCTGCTGGGCGATGAGCTGGTACAGCGAGTTGATCGGCATGAACTGGATGCCGGTGGCGTCGTAGATCGCCGCCTCGCCCACCGCCGCGACCGCCTTCGCCATCGCGGGCGGGTTCCGCTCGTCCCGGTAGGCGAAGGGCAGGCCGAGGAGCTGCCCGCTCTTGCCGACGAACCCGAAGTCCACGCCCCAGGTGTCGACGCCCAGCGACACGAGCGGGACGCCCCGCTCCCTCGCCGCCGCCGCGCCCAGCCGCAGCCCCTCCACGAGGTTGGCCCACAGCTCCAGCAGGTTCCAGTGCAGCCCGCTGGGCAGCCGCTGCGGCGTGTTGGGGAAGCGGTGGACCTCCGTGAGCGTCACCCGCTCATCGCCCAGCTCCGCGAGCATCGCCCGCCCCGATTCCGCGCCCAGGTCAAACGCCAGGTATGCCGTCGCCATGCCGTCTCCATCCGAATGGGGAGCGTAGAGCGTAGTGCGTGGAGCGCTTGTTCACCAAGCCCGCGGGTGAGGCTCCGCCAACCTGCGGGGACGGGGGGAAGCCTTTGAACGCGTTCATCCGCGTTCCGAGTGGTCGCACTCAGCCCGCGGGCTCGACGCGCTTCATCGCGCGGATGGAGCCGACGATGTAGGGCCAGCCGCTGAGCACCGTCGCGAGCACGGTCGCGTACACCACGGCGTCACGCACCCACGCCGTCCACTCCCGCCCCGGCACCCGCGGGTCGAGCCAGACCACCGCGATCACCGTCGGGATCGCCACCGCCTGGAGGATCATCTTCAGCTTGCCCCAGATGTTGGCCCCGAAGTGCATCCCCCGCCCCTCCAGTTCCCCCCGGACGGAGGTCACCAGCAGCTCCCGCGCGAGGATCGTCGCGACCATCCACGGGTAGACGCCGCTGGCCATGTTCTGGAACGACTGCACGTTCGCGGGGTCGACGAACCGCGGCCCCGCCAGGTAGATGAAGGCGCCCAGGATCAGGACCTTGTCGCAGAACGGGTCCATGATCCGCCCGAAGGTGCTCTCGACGCCCCACCGCCGCGCGAGGTTCCCATCCAGCGCATCCGTGATCGCCGCGAGGATGAAGAGCACGAACGCCACCACCAGCGCCCACCCCGGCCCCTCGGGGTAGCGGTAGATGTTGAGGATCACGAAGAACACCGCGGCGAGGACCAGCCGCAGGAGCGTGAGCGCGTTGGGCAAATGCCGGTACGACAT
>CAZKRE010000175.1:0-1372 GCA_964555075.1 uncultured Phycisphaeraceae bacterium | reverse complement strand
CCCGCCGCGCTCCCCGCCAGCCTCGCCGAGCACCAGGCCCACTGGTAGTTGTACCCCCCGATCCGCCCGTCCACATCCAGGATCTCGCCGCAGAGGTAGAGCCCGGGGCACTTCCTCGACGCCATCGTCCCCGGGTCCACCTCGCTCAGCGGCACGCCCCCGGCCGTCACCTCCGCGAAGAGGTACCCCCGGTCCCGCACGATCGGCAGCGGCAGGGCGGTGAGCGCGTGGATCAGCGCCCGCCTCGCGTCGCGCGACAGCGTGTTGATCGGCCCCCGCGGGTCCACGCCCGCCAGCTCGCACACCGTCGCCGCCACGCGGTGGGGCAGCTCGTTCGCCAGCACCGCGTTGACCGTCGCCTTCGGCCGGTCCCGCTGCGCCCGCCGCAACTGGTCGTCCATCGCCTCGAACGTCGCCCCGTTCGTGAAGTCGCAGAGCAGCGTCGCCCGCGGGTCCGTCTCCCGCGCGCGGATCCAGTGCCGGCTGATGTCCATCGCGGCGGGGCCGCTGATCCCGAAGTGGGTGAACAGCATCGCCCCCGGCTGGCGGTGCAGCGCCTTGCCGCTGCCGGAGGCGAGCGTCAGCGTCACGTCCACCGCGATCCCCGACAGCGTCGTCAGCGCGTGCCCCTCCGGGAGCACCAGCGGCACCAGCGCCGGCACGGGCGGGACGATCGTGTGCCCCAGCGCTTGCGCAAACCCGTACCCCGCCCCGTCGCTCCCCGTCTTCGGCAGGCTCTTCCCGCCCGTCGCGAGGATCACCGCCCGCCCCCGGAAGGCTCCCTTCTCCGTTTCGACGATGAATGCCTCCCCATCCTTCCGCACGCCGTGCACGCGGTGCCCGTTCCGCACCTCGGCCCCCGCATCCAGCGCCCCGCGCACCAGCGCCTCGAGCACCGTCTTCGCCGAGTCGGTGGTCGGGAACAGCTTGCCCGTCTCCTCCCGCTTGAGCGCCACCCCCAGTTCCCGGAAGTGGTCGATCGTCTGCTCGACCGTGAACGTCCGCAGCACCTTGGCGACGGCGTTCTTCGAAGCCCCGGCGTAGTCCTCGGGGTGCACCACATCGTGCGTGACGTTGCACCGCCCGCCCCCGGAAACCAGCACCTTCGCCCCCAGCCGCGCCGCCCCGTCGAGGGCCAGCACCCGCGCGGCACGACCCTGTTCCCGCACCGCCCGCGCGGCGAACAGCGCCGCCGTCAGCCCCGCGGCCCCGGCGCCCACGATGAGGATGTCCATCTCGTCATGCGACACGCGGGCAGTGTAGTCCGCCGGGCCATCGACACCCTCCCCCCCTCCCCCCCTCACCTCCCGACACTTGTTTCAGCGGCGATCGCCTGAGCTCCCTCTCCCAGCGGCTTTAGCCGCGTCCGGGA
>CAZKRE010000174.1:0-7180 GCA_964555075.1 uncultured Phycisphaeraceae bacterium | reverse complement strand
AACGGCTGTCACGGGGCGGGGTCAGCCGCGTGCCCGTCGGCCACCGGCGACCGCACCGGAACCAGCTCGAGCTCTCGCGCGGCCGGGCCGACGTTGAAGCGCAGGAGCTCGGCCTGCGACGCCGGGTCCCAGATGCGGACCCAGCCAGCCGCCAGCGTGACCAGCTCGTCGCCCGCCACGCCATCCACGTCACCAAACGCCGCGCCGCGGATGCCGTGGCCGACGGTGATGGCACGGGCGGTTCCGGTTTCGCCGTCCACCCATCCCACCTGCCAGCCGCTGACCCGTACGGCTGGCGCCCCGGCCGAGCCCGAGGCAGCCGGCTCGGGACCGGCCTCGCCCGCGCTCCCTTCGGGGAGGCCGGTGAGCGGGTTCCAGACGGTGGCGTTCCCGCCGGCGTCCCGCGTCAGGACGCGAAGCGGCTCGGTGGCGGCAGGGTCCGGGATCGGGTCGACCTGCCGGCTCGACCACATCCAGTCGTTGGCGTCCAGGGCCGCGTTGGCCTTGTTGAACCCCGCCATCATGTCCGCGATCCAAGCCTCGCGCGAGGCGTAGGCCCCGGGTGTGTAGGCGTCGGTCCAGATCCAGTAGCCGTCGCCATAGGCCGCCGAGTTGAACGCCTGCCGCGCGGTGTAACGGTGCTGGGTGCCGTCTTCGGGCCCGGGCGATTGCGGGTAGTGGCCGCCGAGCGCCACGACGGGGTAGGAGCGGCTGCGTGCGTCGGCCACCTCTTTCGCGACCGTGGTCAGCGACCACTTGAGCGACGGCCGGTCCGGCGCCTGCCCGTCGTAACCGCCCTCGAACGCGCTGCTGTAAATCGTCCGCCCGTAGGTCATCGCGCTCAACTGCAACACGGGGGCTTCGGGCGTCGCGGACTCTTCCAGGATCGCCGGGACCATCACGCCCCAGCCGTAGATCCCGAGTTGGAACCTGGGGTTGATGGCGTCGAGCGTCCGCCGAAGCTGCTTCACGCGCTCGGCCGTCAGCCGGACCTGATGGTCCACGAACAGGCCGGCGATCCCTTTCCCCTGGAGAAACGCGCGACGATCCTTCGCCTCCGGGAGCGGGTCGGGGGCGGGGTGGTGGTACAGCTTCAGGAAGTCGACAAAGGTCTGGTCGTCGTAGGACTCACAGAAACCGTCGGTCTTCTTGCGGTCATAGATCTCGAAGTCGAGGATCAGCCCCTTGAGCGCGGGCTTGTCCAGTGAAAGCTTCGCCAGCATCGCCGCGTCGTCGATCACCTCCTGCCACGCCGCGCGGCTGAAGGGCAGCCGGTAGCGCGTCGCGTCGCCCTTGTGGGTGATGGTGCGATCGGTGTCGTCGTCCGCGTCGACCAGGCCGGACCTCCAGATCATCGCCGCCAGACCCGCGTCGGCCGCGCCGTCGACGTACGCCGCGTCATCGCTCATGACCCACCGCTTCACCGCCACGGTGAACCCCGCATCGGCGAGTTGACGGAAGTCGTCGGCCACCAGGTTGTCGCGAGAGGTGTAGGCCTTGGTAACAAAAAGCCGCGCGCCCGGCCCGACCGACTGCTCAGACGCCTGCTGCGCCAGGATCGGCGGCTGGATCAGCGCGGCGAAGAGGAGTGACAGAAAGCCCGGCCACTTGAGCGGTTTGAGCATGAATAGGTCCTGCGGGGGGGAGTGTGATGAGCGGGGCGGGCGCTACGGCAGGAGGCGCCACATCTCGTAGTTGATCTCGTCCATGGGGTAGCGTTCGACGTGGCCGTCGAGAAAGGCGAGGTTCTGGGTCTTCTGGTGCGGCTCGCTGAGCCGGCCGCCGGCGGAGCGCGGCATCCCGCAGACGACGCCCTGGGTGGGCAGCGCGTTCCAGAAGAAGCTCCCGTAGGACTCGCTGAACGCGACGAGTTCACTGGCCTGGGCTTCCAGGCCCGCCGTGCGCTTGAACGAAGCGTGGTACGGGTTCAGGTCGCCGCGGCCGAGGACGTAGTTGTACGCGTAGGTGATCGTGTTCCCGGTCGTGGGGTCATCCCCCTCGGGACAGAGCCGCGGCAGCGTGTGGCCGTTATAACCGGCCCTCTGGTAGACGTTGTACCAGCGCATCGCGATCGCCGTGTCGGTGTAGGGGAAGACCTCCTGGTGGTCCTGCGTGTAGATGAGGGTCGTGAGCTGGACCTGCCTCATGTTCGAGGCGCACTGCACCGCCCGGGCCGACTGTCGTGCCGCCGAGAGTGCGGGCAAAAGGATCGAGATCAAGAGCGCGATGATGCTGATGACAACGAGCAGCTCGATCAGGGTGAAGCCGCCTCGGGCGGCGAGGCGGCTGCGGGCTGCGGGAGGGGCGGCGTTGCAGTACATGGTCTGGCTCCTGGGGCGGTCGGGTGCAACGGTTACTTGAGGCGATCCTGTGGGACGAGCATCATCTGGCGGTCGGCCTCATTCACGCGGAAGCGCAGCAGGACGATCCCGGTCGAGGCATCCATCACTTCAACGACGCCCGCCTCGATGCGCAGGCGTTCGGGTCCTTCGACGCCGTCGACGTCGCCTTGCGCGGTGCGCCCCCAGGGTCCCCGGGGCGTCTGGGCGATGACCCCGGTGCTCGTGCCGGTTGCCGGGTCCCAGGCGGTGACGCGTCCCGCGGGGTCCCGCGTCAGGACCGCCATCGGCGCCGTCGCGGCCGGGTCGGGCGACTGATCTTCCTGCCGGCTGGACCAGGTCCAGTCCCCCGCCTCCACCGCGGCGTTCGCCTCGGAGAAGCTCGCGAGCAGGTCGTCGATCCAGGCCTGTCTCGAAGCGTACGGCTCCGGGGTCAACCAGTCGGTCCAGATCCAGTAGCCGTCAGCGTAGACGGCCGAGTTGAACGCCTGCCGCGCGGTGTAGCGGTGCTGCGTGCCGTCCGTCGGGCCGGGCGACTGGGGGTAATGGCCGGCGAGTGAGACGACGGGGTACGATCGGCGGCGGGCGTCGGCGGCCTCTTTCGCGGCGGTCAGCAGCGACCACTTGAGAGACGGCCTGTCCGGGGCCTCGGCGTCGTAGCCCCCGTCGAAGGCGTTGCTGTAGATGGTCCGCCCGTAGGTCATCGCGCTCATCTGCAGGACGGGGGCTTCCGCGGTCGCCGAGTGTTCCATGACCGCGGGAACCATCGCGCCCCAGCCATAGACGCCGATCTGAAACCCCGGATTGATCGCGTCGATGCCCTCACGGAGCCGCTTCACCTCGTCTTCGACCCGCGCGTACTGGAACCGGGTGTAGCGATCGAGCATGCCCGTCCGCGTCAGGTACGAATGCCGCTGGTCCGGCTCGACCGCCGGGGGCTTGCGGGACAGGGAGGCGAAGAAGGCGGTGAAGCTCGCGTCGTCGTAGGACTCGCAGTAGCCATCGGTCTTGTTGCGGTCGTAGATCTCGAAGTCGAAGGCGATGCCCTTCAGGTTGGGCCTGGCCAGCGAGAGCGTCGCCAGCGCCTCGGCATCGGCCCGGATCGCGGCCCAGGCGGAGGGGCTCCACGGGGTGGTGTACCGCGTGGTCTTTCCGGCGCGGGTGACCGTCTGGTCGCTCGCGTCCTCCGCGTCGACCAGGCCGAAGCGCCAGATCATCACGTCGAGCCCCGCGGCGGCGGCGCCGTCGACGTAGTGCTCCAGGGTCGGCTGGTTGTCGAAGTCGAGCGACCACTTGCGCACGGCCACCGTGAAGCCGGCGCCCGCGATCTGCCGGAAGTCCTCCTCGGACAGACGCCCGTGGTTCGGGAACGCCTTGGTCACGAGGAGGCGGGCCCCGGGCCCGACGCCGGGACCCGCGGCTTCTTCGGCCCCGTCCGCCGCCGCGTTGCCGATCATCACGGCAGCGACGGCGAGACCAATCTTCATGGATCGCATCATGAGCGGTGCCCCTTTGAGCGGGATGAAACGGCGCGAACTCAGCACGTCGCCGGGCGGCGACGGCGCGCGAACACCATCGCGGCGCCGGCGAGCCCCAGGCCGAGCACGCTCGGTTCGGGGATGGTCGTGGCGCTCACCTCGAGGAAGCCGACGGCCCCGAGGTTGCTCCCCGATTCGTTCTGCAGCTGGATGAAGAACGAGACCTCTCCGGGGACGCTCGCGTCGAGCTGGGTGCCGCTGTTGAGCACCACCGCCGTCGGCTCCGGGGGGTAGTTGTCCGTGCCGATAAAGAGGGTGTTCTCGGTCGTGAAGTAGCTATCGCTGGTCGTGGGGCGCACGCGTCCGACCACCCCCCGCCGGACGCGCCCCGCGACGGTCACCTCGTCGATCAGGCTGACGTCGACCGGGATGACAACCCGGTACACGATCGTTCCTGCCGGATTGGTCCGCAGGTTCAGCGCGTTGGGCTGGGCGGTGTTCTGCGAGACCGAGGTGTAGGTCCAGGCGTCGTTGGCCCAGTCGCCCAGGACCGTATCCTGGCTCCACGTGAAATCGAACGTGTATCGGTGCAGCCCCTCGCTCACCTGCGGGAGGCTGACGACGTTGTGGGGTGTGCCGCTGTAGGCGACCTGCCCGTGGAGGGACGCGACGGGAGCCAGCGCGAACAATGCGGCGACGAGAAGAGACGCTTTCATGGAGACCTCCTGGGTTGCACGGGGACGTGAAGGAGCACGATGCACAAGCGCATCTCAGGCGGTTTTGCCCTCGACGAGATGCACGGGTAGGACGCGTTCGAAACTGGGCGGCTGTTCGCCGGGGGACAGGTTGATGACCTGATTCATCCACCGCCCCGCTTCGTTGCCGAGGCGGCGCAGGTCCATGCGGACGGTGGTGAGCTTGGGGTAGTAGAGCGAGTCGGTTTTGAAGTCGCCGTAGCCCATGACGGCGATATCGTCCGGCGTGCGGAGCCCCGCCTGCTCGAGCCGCTTGATCGCGCCGTACGCCATGAGATCGCCCGCACAGAAGACCGCGGTCGGCTCCTGCCAGCGTTCGAGCATCCGGCCCATCGCCTCGTAGCCGTCCAGTTCGTGGTACCCGCCCTGCGACACCTGGCGGGCGACGATCTCGCAGCCGGGGGTCTGCGTCACCCGCTGGACGAAGGTGTTCGACCGCTCCACACCCGCGGCCGACCGTTCCGGCGCCGCGATCACGGCCAGCCGGCGATGCCCCCGGCCGGTCAGGTAATCGGCCGCCATGACGCCCCCGCCGGCGTCGTCGAAGTAGAGCTGGGCGCCCGCGAAGTCGGGCCGCGGGTGGTCGATCAGCATCAGCGGGATGCGCAGCGTCGCCAGGCGGGCGAAGAACACGTCATCAAAGGTGGACGACGACGGCATGATGACGCCGGCGGGCTGGTAGTGCCGGATGTCGTCGATGGTCTTTTCGGTTTCGGCGTTGGAGTGGACGTTGCCGAGCACGGTCAGGTGGTGGCCGCCGTCGAGCAGCACGCTCTCGATGCTGCGTACGATCTCGCCGAAGTACGCGTCGCGGCGCATGGACGCCGTCGACATGCACGCGAGCATCAACGCGGTGGGGTACGGCCGGGCCGGACGCGCCGCGCGCTGGCCGCGGTCCGGGAGCGACTTGAGGAACGTCCCCTTGCCGACTTTCCGTACGACGATGCCCTGACGAACCAGTTCGTCCAGCGCCTTGCGGACCGTGGTGACCGAGACGTCGAGCGACTCGATCAGCTCGGCTTCGGTCCAGAGCTTGTCGCCCGGCTTCGCGTCCGTATCGATCAGCCGCCGATACAGAACACCCAGCACCTGCTTGTATTTCGGGCCGCTGAGGATCGTGGAGGCGTCGTGCATGGGCGGTCGCCGGTCTTGTTGCGAAGGGATGCTTACAGGATATAGTTTATAACACTAATAGGATCTCCCCGTCAAGACTTTTCGCCTCCAGAAACGGATCGACCGGGCCCGAAGCGGCTCCCGCGGATCACCACGACGCGAACAGCCAACATGAAAACCAGTAAGCGGCAGCTAACGGGTGCTCGCGAGGTCTCCGAAGCGATCCTGCACTACCTGCGGGGGTGTCAGAACCTGACCGCCGGGGAGTACTTCGGCGCCTTCTGGAGCGAGAAGGCCTACCACGGCCCCGCGCTCGATTACCACGCCGGGGGCAGCCACCACCACCGCACCGCGGGCAGCGCCGGCCTCGCGCTGTGGCGCGCGGGGGTCGAGCGCGGCGATGCCGAACTCAGGCACCACGCCGAGTTCGCCTTCGACTGGCTGGTGGCGCGCCAAACCGAGCGGGGCGGCTACCAGGAGATCCAGAACAACGAGAAGCCGTCCGACTGGGAGCACACCGGCCTCAGTGAATGCTCCACCATCAGCACCGCCTTTGTCGCCCACGGGCTGGCGCACGCGCTACTCGAGGGGCTGCCGCCCAAGAAGAGCTACCTCGACTGCCTCCAGAAGGCCGCGATGTGGCAGGTGGCCCTGGAGTGGCCCGCGGGGTCGGGCGTCTTCCCGCACCACGAACGCTCCCCGTACGACACGCTGAACGCCAACCTCCACGCGGCCGAGACGTGCATGGCGGCCTACACCGCGATCAAGCGGGTCTACGGCCGGCCGCTCAACCTCCTGCTCCAGGCCGCGCTCCGGGCCATCAACCACACGCTGCCCCTGCAGTGGGACAACGGGTGCTACCCGTACCGCAGCACCCACGGCGTCACGCTCAACTACACGGCGGTGGTGATGTGGTGCATGCTCAACATCCGCGATCTGGGCGCGATCAGCGGCGAGCCGCACGAGCAGCCCGTGAATCAGGCGGCCGAGGCGTCGCTGCAGAAGGCGGCGGCGTTCCTGATCGCCGGCATCAGACCGGACGGCCGCCTGGACTGGGAGAAGTACGAGTCCTCCACCGCCAGGCACAACATCTGGGCCTACCTGATCTGCCTGAATGTGCTGCTGCGGGTCGGTTCCGCGGAGGCGTGCGACGCGGCCGACCGGATCTGGGGCTTTGTCCGGAGCCTGCGAACCCCCGGCGGCCTGCTGCCGATGCGGGACGAGGGGGAGGTCATCACCCGCTGCGCGTACATGCAGGCCGACATGCTGAACTTTCTCTGGTCCCATCGCGAGGCCTGACACCCCGCCCGCCGCGCCAGGAGCTCGCCTGACGGAACCGAACCCCGGGGCGGTGAGCCGCAGCGGGGCCGGGAAGGGGGAGGGGGGGGACGCCGCCGCCACGGCCCACTTGTCGCCGCGCCGGGCTTCAACGCCGGGAGGGGCGAATGGCGGCGCTCGCGCATCCTCTCTTCGCGAACGCGACCGGTGTGCCCCA
>CAZKRE010000173.1:0-7198 GCA_964555075.1 uncultured Phycisphaeraceae bacterium | reverse complement strand
TGAGCCGGGGACGGATCATCTTCGCGGGGCGTCCCCCACCTCGACCGTGACCACCGACCGGATCCCGCCGCGGCCCTTCCAATGGGTCTCGATGACCATCCACTTCGGCTTCATCGCCTCGGCGAGGTGGTCGGCGATCTGGTTCGTCACCGCCTCGTAGTAGATGCCGCAGTTGCGGAAGCTCTGGTAGTAGAGCTTGAGGCTCTTGAGCTCGACGCAGCGCCGGTCGGGGCAGTAGCGGAGCGTCACGTTGCCGAAGTCCGGGTGGCCGGTCATCGGACAGACGGAGGTGAACTCCTCCGAGACGTGTTCGATGGTGAAGTCGCGGCCGGGTGCGGGGGTGTCGAAGCATTCGAGGAGTGTGGGGTCGGGCTGTGGCATCCGGACAGTGTAGTTTGCCGCGGCCCTCGGGCCGCGCGGGGCACCGCGAGGAGCGAGCTCCGCGGCGAACGCGATCGCGTGGGCGCGGCGTCTGTTATCTTGTCCCCGCCATGGCCGAAGCGTTTGAGATCACCGAGGATGACGTGCGGCACGTCGCGAAGCTCAGCCGGCTGCGGCTGACGGACGACGAGGTGCACACCTTCACCGAGCAACTCGCCCACGTGCTGGGGCACATCAGGAAGATCGGCGAGCTCGATCTCGAGGGCGTCGAGCCGCTCTCGCACCCGCTCGACCTCGCGAACGTGCTCCGCGACGACGTCGAGCACCCCGGGCTGCCCGTCGAGCGGGTCCTGGCGAACGCGCCGGCGAAGACGGAGGAGGACGGGATCGGGTTCTTCGAGGTGCCGAAGGTCATCGGCGACGGCGGGAGCGCGTGATGGACGTCACCACGGCGACGATGATCGAAGTCCGCGATGCGATCGCGGAGAAGAAGCTGTCGGCGACGGAGGCGACGCGGGCGTTCCTCAACCGCATCGAACAGCACGACGGCCGGGTGAACGCGTTCCACGAAACCTACCCCGACCGGGCGCTCGCGCAGGCGAAGGCGGTCGATGAGGGCAAGGTGACGGGGCCGCTCGCGGGTGTGCCGATCGCGATCAAGGACGTGCTCTGCACCGACTACGGGCACACCACCTGCTCGTCGAAGATGCTCGCGAACTTCCGGGCCCCCTACACCGCAACCGCGGTGAAGCGGCTCGAGGACGCGGGCGCGGTAATCCTCGGCAAAACGAACATGGACGAGTTTGCCATGGGCTCGTCCACCGAGAACTCGGCCATCAAAACCACGCGGAACCCCTGGGACCTCGACCGCGTCCCCGGCGGGTCGTCGGGCGGCAGCGCGGCGGCGCTCGCGGCGGGGTTCTGCGCGGCCTCCATCGGCAGCGACACCGGCGGCTCGATCCGTCAGCCCGCGGCTTTTGTCGGCTGCGTCGGCGTCAAACCCACCTACGGCCGCATCTCACGGTGGGGCCTGATCGCGTTCGCCTCGAGCCTCGACCAGATCGGGCCGTTCACCCGCAGCGTCGCGGATGCCGCGCTGCTGCTCCAGGTGATGATGGGCCACGACCCGCTCGACTCGACCTCAGCGGACGTCGACATCGACGCCGACTTCGCGGACGTCTCCGTGAAGCCGACGAGCGGCGTGCTGCGCATCGGGATCGCCCGGCAGTACCTCAGCGACGCGAACCACCCCGCCGTCGCGAGGGCGATGGACGAGGCGATCGCGGTCTACCGGGACCGGGGCGCCGAGATCGTCGAGGTCGACCTGCCCCACACCGAGTACGGCATCCCGGTCTACTACATCGTCGCGACCGCGGAGGCATCGTCGAACCTCGCCCGCTACGACGGCGTCCACTACGGGCACCGGTCGAAGGAGGCGGACGACCTTTTCGACCTCTACGCCCGCAGCCGCGCCGAAGGGTTCGGCCCTGAGGTGAAACGTCGCATCATGCTCGGCACATACGCCCTCTCGAGCGGCTATTACGACGCCTACTACAACCGGGCGCTGAAGGTGCGCCGCCTCATCAAGCGGGACTTCGACCAGGTCTTCGAGGGCCCGGGCCGGTGCGACGCGATCCTGTGCCCGACGACGACCTCGCCGGCGTTCCGGGCGGGCGAGAAGAGCGATGACCCGCTGGCGATGTACCTCAACGACGTCTACACGGTCAACTGCAACCTCGCGGGGATCGCGGGCGTGAGCTTGCCCGCGGGCTTCGCGGACGAGGGGGGCAAGCGGCTACCCGTGGGGGTCCAGCTCATGGGCCCGGCGTTCGATGAAGCCAGGCTCCTGCGGATCGCCCGGCTGTACGAGGCCGCGACCGATCATGGCGGGGCACGACCGCCCCTCTGAACCGACCCTCTGAACCGACCTTTGACACGCCTGAGGAGGCCTCGCGATGGCGAAGCGGAACGATCTCTACCTCGGCATCGACCTTGGGGGCACGAACATCCAGGCGGGGCTTGTGACGGCGGAAGGCAAGGTCCTTGTCCACCGGTCCAGGGATACCAAGGCCGAGGGGGGCGCCGATGAGGTTCTGGGCCGCATGGTGAAGATCGCCGAGGAGTTGATGGCGGCCGGCAAGGTGAAGCCGGGGCAGGTCGCGGGCGTGGGGGTCGGTGCGCCCGGGCCGGTGAACAACCAGGGCATGGTGCTGACCGCCGTCAACCTGCGGTGGGATCGGTTCCCGCTCTCTTCCGTGCTGTCGAAGCGGCTCAAGCTGCCGGTCGTCGTGGACAACGACGTGAACGTCGGCACGTGGGGCGAGGCCATGGCGGGCGCGGGCAAGGGCTACCAGGACTTGTTCGGCATCTTCATCGGGACCGGCATCGGCGGCGGGCTCGTGCTCAACGGCCAGCTGTATCGCGGAGCGTTCAACACCTCCGGCGAGATCGGGCACACCGCGCTCGTAGGCGACGCCCCGCTTGGTCGGCGGACGCTGGAGAACGTGGCCAGCCGCACCGCGATCGTCAACCTGATCAAGATCCTGATCGCCTCGAACCACCCCAGCGAAGTGCTGAAGCTCGCTGGGGGAGACGTGTCGAAGATCCGCTCCAAGGTCCTCGCCGCCGCGATGAAGAAGAAGGACCCACTCACCGTAGAGGTCATCGGCGAGGCGGCCCGGTACGTCGGGATGGCGATCGCCAACACGGTGACGCTGCTGAGCCTCCCCTGCGTGGTCGTGGGCGGCGGCCTCACCGAAGCGCTCGGTAAGACTTGGATGGACCTCGTCCGAGCCAGTTTCGAGCGATACGTTTTCCCGGCGGAGTTGCGGAAGTGCCGGATCATGCAGAGCCGCTTAGGCGACGATGCGGGGGTCGTCGGAGCCGCGCTGCTGGCGAAGGCACGGACCTGAAGCGCGGGTTTCCCCTATGTGACTGGCCGCCCATGTGAATCTGGGTAAGATCAGGCATGACGGCTGTCGGGGGGTCGCAAGCTCAAAATGTGCAGGCCTCCTGCGCGAACGGCCGACCCAGAACATGACCAACGCTTTCTCCCCTCCGCCCCGTTGTCGCTTCGGCGGCAGCGGGGTTTTTCGTCGCATGGCCGCTCAGGCCGTCGCGCTGCGGATCTGTGGAGCTTGACCGGGGACGCCGGCCCGCGGGTCGACGAGCGGGACTTGGGCGATCTGGTCGACTGTTTCCAGCCCCTCCACGACCTTCCCGAACGCCGTGTACTGGTTGTCCAGGTGCCGGCAGGACTCGCGGGAGAGGCAGATGAAGAACTGCGACCCGGCGGAGTTGGGGTCGGCGCTGCGAGCCATCGAGAGCACGCCCTTCTCGTGGGGCCGGTCGTTGAACTCGGCCTTGACGGTCCAGCCGGGGCCGCCCGTGCCGTCGCCCTTGGGGCAGCCGCCCTGGATGACGAAGCCGGGGAGGATGCGGTGGAAGGTCAGGCCGTCGTAGAACCCGTCCCCGACGAGCTTGAGGAAGTTCTTCGCGTGGTGAGGGGCGACGTCGTTCCAGAGTTCGATGACGATGGGGCCGTGGCTGGTCTCGAGCCGGACGCGGGGGTACTCCGCCATGGGGTTACTCGCGGGTGCTGGGTTGCGGGGTCCAGATCGTGACGTCGATCTGTCGGGTTCTGGGTCCGTCGAACTCGCAGAGGTACACCCCCTGCCACCGCCCGAGGACGAGCCGCCCGTCGCGGACGCGAACGGTGGCGCTCGAGCCCATCATCGACGCCTTGACGTGGGACGCCGAGTTCCCCTCAGCGTGGCGGTAGAACGGCTGTCGCCAGGGGACCATCGTGTCGAGCTGCTGGAGCATGTCGTGGACGACATCGGGATCGGCGTTCTCGTTGATGGTGACGCCCGCCGTGGTGTGGGGGACGAAGACCATCACCAGCGCGTCGGTGACGCCCGCGTCGCGGACGAGGCGGGCGACGTGGCCCGTGACGTCGACCATCTGGTCGCGGCTGCGCGTTTCCACGTGGAACGAGCCGGTATGCATGCGGGGCATGATAAGGGTTGATGCGGGCGGGTGCGGGATCGCAACTCGGACCGATTTGTCTTATGCTGCCGCGCTGTGACGTGCCACGGATTCGACGCCGCGAGGATCAGCTCATGAAGCTCGGTGTCCCCAGACAGACGGAGGCGGGTGAGACACGGGCGCCGCTCACGCCGCAGGTTGTGAAGCGGCTGGTTGCCGCGGGCCTGGAGGTGGTGGTGGAGCGCGGCGTCGGCACGCTGGCCCACGCCCCGGACGCGGAGTACGAGAAAGCGGGCGCGCGGCTCACGGACGACGCCCACGAGCCTTGGTCCGCCGACCTCGTCGTCACCCTCCGCCCCCCCGCGCACCCGCAGGTCGACCTGATGCGCGAAGGCGCGGTGCTGGTTGGCATGCTCGCCCCGCTGCAGAACCACGACCTCATCCGCCACCTGGCCCATCGCAAGGTCACGGCGTTGTCGCTGGAGTTCGTCCCCCGGATCAGCCGGGCGCAGTCGATGGACGTGCTCTCGAGCCAGGCGAACATCGGCGGGTACAAAGCCGTGATGCTCGCCGCGACCCACTGCCCGAAGATGTTCCCGATGATGATCACCGCGGCCGGGACCATCGCGCCGTCGAAGGTGGTCGTCCTGGGCGTCGGCGTGGCGGGGCTGCAGGCGATCGCCACCGCGAAGCGGCTCGGTGCCGTCGTGGAAGCCAACGACATCCGCGCGGCAACCAAGGAACAGGTCCAGTCGCTGGGGGCACGTTTTATCGAACTGCCCATCACGCAGGACGATAAGGCGACCGGCGGCTACGCGAAGGAGCTGACCGACGACCAGAAGAAGCAGCAGCAGGAACTCGTCGCCAAGCACCTGGTCGCGGCGGACGCGGTCATCGCGACCGCCGCGGTGTTCGGCAAGGCGCCGCCCGTGCTGATCCCCCGCGACGTCGTCGACCGGATGCAGCCCGGTAGCGTCATCGTCGACCTGGCCGCCGACCCCACGGCCGGCCGCGGCAACTGCGAGGCCACCCACCCCGGCGAGACCTACACCACCGACCGCGGCGTGACGATCATCGGCACGCTCAACCTGCCCGCGACGGTCTCCGTCCACGCCTCCCAGGTCTACGCCAACAACATGCACGCCCTCCTGAAGGAGATCCTCGACACGCCCAAGGACGGCTCGCCCGCCCTGAGGGTCAACCTTGAGGACGAGATCCAGAAGGGAGCCGTGATCACCCACGGCGGGCAGGTCACGAACGAAGTCGTACGCAACGCCATCGGCGCCTGAGGCCGCGTCCGCCGAGGCGGATGCGAGCCCGCGAGAGGAGTCTCCATGGATCCCTTTGTCACCAGCCTGGTCATCTTCGTGCTGGCGATCTTCATCGGGTTCGAGGTCATCGGGAAGGTGCCCTCCACCCTCCACACACCTCTGATGTCCGGGTCGAACGCGATCTCGGGGATCACGATCGTCGGCGCGCTGATGGCGTCATTCAGCGGGACCTTCGCTTCGCTGGGCGTCATCCTCGGGTTCTTCGCGGTGATGCTCGCCACGATCAACGTCGTGGGCGGGTACGTCGTCACCGACCGGATGCTGCAGATGTTCAAGGGTCGCAACAGCGACCCGCGGCGATAGCCGCGGTTTAGCGGGCGCCGCGCCGCGGCCCCGTCGGACGCGGGACGCTTTGCGTCTCCCGCTAAGCAGGATCAACCATGCTCACACTCGCACTCGGACGCGCCGACTGGATCAACATCGCCTACCTCGTGGCGGCGGTGCTCTTCATCGTCGGGCTCAAGATGCTCTCGGCGGTGCCCACCGCGCGGCAGGGCAACCGCATCTCCGCGATCGGCATGCTGATCGCCACGGTCGCCACCTTCTTCTACCTCTCCGGGGGCGAGTGGGTCAGCCTGATCTGGATCGCCATCGCCATGGCTGCGGGCGGTGCGATCGGCTACGTCTTTGCCGTCCGCGTGCCGATGACCGGCATGCCGCAGATGGTCGCGCTGCTCAACGGCTTCGGCGGAGCCGCGTCGCTCCTCGTCGCCGCGGGTGACTACGCCCGCAACTACGCTTTCATCCGCGAAGTCGATGATGCCCGCACCGCTCTCCGAGAGTCGGGGTTCGGCTTCGACGCCGCCTTCGCCTCCGCGGTCGGCAACCCGACGGTCTGGTACGGGCTTCTCGCCACCGGCCTTGCCGTCCTCATCGGCGCCGTCACGTTCACCGGCTCGCTCATGGCCTACGGGAAGCTGCAGGGGACGAAGTGGGCGCCCGACAAGCCGGTCCAGTTCCCCGGCCAGCGGATCGCCATCGCCGCCCTCCTCGTCGGCTCGCTGCTCCTGACCCTCCTCCTCATCGCCAACCCCACCTGGTGGCCGCTGCTCGTGCTCATCACGATCATGGCCCTCGTGCTCGGCGTGCTCGTTGTCATCGGCATCGGCGGGGCCGACATGCCCGTCGTCATCGCCCTCCTCAACAGCTACTCCGGCCTCGCCGCCGCGTTCGCCGGCTTCGCCCTCACCCCGCCCAACTTCGTCCTCATCATCACCGGCGCCCTCGTCGGCGCCAGCGGGCTCATCCTCACCGCCATCATGTGCAAGGCAATGAACCGCTCGCTCATGAACGTCCTCTTCGGCGGCGTGGGCGGCTCGTCCGGCGGCGGCGCATCCGCCGGCGCGGCGGGGAGCCAGGGCACCGTCCGCGAGTTCTCCATGGAAGACGCGGGCATCATCCTCGACGCCGCCCGGCAGGTCATGTTCGTCCCCGGCTACGGCATGGCCGTCGCCCAGGCCCAGCACGTCGTCAAGGAACTCGCCGCCGAGCTCGACCGC
>CAZKRE010000172.1:0-7204 GCA_964555075.1 uncultured Phycisphaeraceae bacterium | reverse complement strand
CTGAGCGTGCTCCATCGGCACCCCGGCTCGAACCGCGTGCCCGCCGGGCCGACTAGAACCGCAGCGCGAGGTGGGCCCCGACGATCACCGCGGTGTCGCGGTCCCGGCCGCCGGGGTTGTCGACGACCTGGATCACCGGCTGGAGCTGCATCCACTCGGTGAGGTGGATGTTGTAGTAGAGCTCGATGTAGGTCTCGTCATCGGTCGCGTCGTCGACGAGGCGCCCGCGGGCGCCGGTGAACTCGCTGACGGCGACGCCGAGCGCGAGGCTGTCGTTCGTCCGGCCGGGGATGGGCTCTTCGAGGACGAAGCCGGCGGCGTAGAACCGCTTGGGCTCGAAGGGGTCTCCGTCGGCGACGCCGAACTTAAGGAAGACGCCGAGGCGCTCGGTGAGGTTCTGGTCGAAGCTGATCGCCGCGCCGACGGCGGCGTTGTCGACGGTCCCGTCGGGGGTGACCCAGTCGCGGGAGTTGTGCCAGGCGATGAACCGGTAGATGCCGGGCTGATCGAAGAGGCGGGTGCGGACGCCGAGCTCGCCGATGGCGAGCCACTCGTCCTGGCCGTCGAAGGCGGTGCTGAAGCCGGTTTCGTACGGTGTCTGCCCCGCGTTGGAGAACCCGCCGGAGAGGTAGAGCCACTCGGCGCCGGCGGGCTCGTAGGTGGCCATGGCGCCCAGGGTGTTGCCGGTGAGGGGGATCGCGCCGTTGTGGGCGAAGGTGTAGCCGAGGAAGTTGTAGAACCCGAAGCGGTTGGTGTCGATCCAGTCGCCGATGTCGAACTTGCCGACGCGGAGGGTGAGCTGGTCGTCGGCGAGCTGCTGCTGGAAGTAGAGGTGGAGGATGAAGGCGTCGGAGCCGGTCTGGGCGAACTGATCGGTGTTGGCGAAGAGGCCCAGCCGCGGGTCGAGCCCGTCGCCCCACCCGCCGCGGACATCCATGCTCACGAGGGCGTCATCCCAGAGCCGTTGGCGGACGAGCAGGTCGTAGCGGGAGACCGCGGCCCAGGTTTCGCGGGGCCCGTCGATCGAGCCGCGGCCGACGAGGTCGATGTTGAGCGACACGGTCGTGCCGTAGCGGGTTTCGAGGTCGTCCTTGACCGCCTTCCATTGCTCCCACCAGGTGGTGGGGCGGGCCGGCGCATCGACCGGCTCGGCCTCGATGCGGGCTGGGTCGGGCGGGCGGACGCGGGGCGCGTCGTTCGCGGGTTGCGCGATGGCGAGGCCTGCCAGGAGAAGCGGGGCGGCAACCGCGGCGGTGAGGCGGAGACGGGACATGGGCACTCCCGAGCGGCCGGGGCCGCAAACAGACACGAACCGCTGGATCGTAGGCACGGCGACCGGCGGCTCGATCGTTGGAGGGGAGCGGGCGTCCCCGAAGTTGCGGAGTCGACCCGCGGGGCGTTCAGGCCTCGCTGCCGGGCGTTACGATGCGACGAACTTGAACGACGGAGCGACGAACATGATCGTGGGCGTGCCGAAAGAGACGAAGCCGGACGAGTACCGCGTGGCGATGCTGCCGGTGGGCGTGGAACTGCTCGTGCGGGACGGGCACGAGGTGCTGGTGCAGCGCAGCGCCGGCCTGGGCAGCGGGTACGAGGATGCGGAGTACGAGGCCGCCGGGGCGACGATGGTCGCGGAGGCGGCGGAGGTCTTCGCGCGGGCGGAGCTGATCGTGAAGGTGAAGGAGCCGCAGCCGGCGGAGGTGGCGATGCTGCGTCCGGGGCAGGGGGTGTTCACCTACTTCCACTTCGCGGCGGACCGGGAGCTGACGCTCGGTTGCCTGGAGCGGCGGATCACGGCGCTGGCGTACGAGACGCTGGTGGACGCGCAGGGGCGGCTGCCGCTGCTGACGCCGATGAGCGAGGTGGCGGGTCGGATGGCGATCCAGGAGGGGGCGAAGTACCTCGAGGCGCCGCACCAGGGGCGGGGGGTCCTTCTCAGCGGCGTGCCGGGCGTCGAGCCGGGGAAGGTCACGATCCTGGGCGGGGGCGTCGTGGGGGCGAGCGCCGCGAAGATCGCCGCGGGCATGGGCGCGAACGTCGTGCTGATGGACGTCAACCTCGAGCGGCTCCGCTACCTCGACGACACGATGCCGCGCAACGTGCGGACGATCTACAGCGACCCGCACGCGATCCGCGAGCACGCCACGACGAGCGACCTGGTCGTCGGCGCGGTCCTGATCCCCGGGGCGCGGGCGCCGCGGCTCATCCCGCGGGCGATGCTGAAGGAGATGCGGCCGGGCGCGGTGATCGTCGACGTGGCGGTGGACCAGGGCGGGTGCATCGAGACCACCCGGCCGACGACGCACGCGGACCCGACCTTCGTCGTCGACGGCGTGGTCCACTACTGCGTGACCAACATCCCCGGCGTCGTCGGCCGCACGAGCACCCAGGCCCTCTGCCACGCGACGCAGCCCTACGTCATCCGCCTCGCCAAAGGCGGCGTGGACGCGAGCCTGGCGGAGGATCGGGTGTTCCAGACGGCGCTGAACATGCGCGACGGGAAGGTGACCAGTCCCGTCGTCGCGGCGGCGCACGGGCTGTCGGCGGTGGCGTGAGAGCCCGGCTACGGCGCGAAGATCGTGTCGGCCGCGACGCGCAGCCCGGCGAACGTGTCGGCCTCCAGCACCTGCCCGCGCGTGAACCGCCCAAGCGGCACGTAGGCGTCCCCGCGGAGGGTCCACGCCTCGAGCCAGCCGTCGTCCGGGTCGGCGATCCAGTACTCCGGCACGCGGTGGGCCAGGTACAGGTCCCACTTGCGCCGCAGGTCGTGCTGCGGGTTGCTCGGGGAGAGGATCTCGACGAGCAGGTCGGGCACGCCGAGCACGTAGTTTTCCCGCACGATGCTCAGGTGTTCGCGCCGGATGACGACGATGTCTGGCTGGACGACCCCTGCGCCTTCATCGAGCCGGACGTCGCAGGGGGCGGGGAGAACCATTCCGCCGCGCGGCTCAAGGTGACCGTACAGGCTGTTGAGAAGCCGCATCGCGACGATCTGATGCCTCGGCCGCGGCGATGGCGACATGAAGAGCTCCCCTTCGATGACTTCGTACCGCCTCCCCTCGGTCGGGGGCATCCGCGCGTAGTCGTCCCACGTCCACGCGCCCTGCGGGGGCGGTCGCCAGTGCGTCGAGGGCGTGGCGGTCTCCGTCATGCCGCCCGAGTATAGGCCGCTCTCCCCGGCCGCGGCCGCTCCCGGGGGGTGTACCTACCGGCGGGTCCACGCAAAAAGCCGGAAGATAGTTGGAAGTACTTGTTCCATATTCAGGGATTTCCCGGTACACTGTGCGGCTTCATCCTCATTGAAGCGGAGGCGCCGGTGGACTTGGACCAGGACCGTTTGCTGCGGGTGGTGATGATCAGCCTCGCGGGTTGCGTCACGTTTTTCGGCGTGTGGATGTACATCGACGGCGTGAGCCCGCTGGCCCCGCGCGGCGAGGCGGTCGCGCACTGGCTCGGGGTGCTGCTGCGGATGGGCGTCGCGTCGCCGCTGGCGGCGATCGCGGCGGGGGCGGCGTTCGCGGCCGCGCGGTTCTGCTGGCCGGGGCACGCGCGGAACCCAGGGCGGGTGTCAGGCTCGGCCTGAGCGGCGCTCCGCGGGGCAGGTCACGCCCTCCACGTCCACGTCGTACGCCGCCGCCAGCGCGTCCCGCAGCGTCACGATGCCCACCGGCCGGTCCTCCTCGTCGAGCACCGGGAGGCACGAGACGCGCTCCTTCAGCATGGTGCACGCCGCCATCGCGAGCTCCTCGTCGAGGGTGGTCGTGATCGGCCTCCGCCGCATGATCTGGTGGACCCGTCGCTTGAGCAGGTTCCGATCCTCGATCCGCTCCATCACCCCATGGATGAAGGGGGACAGGTTGCGGAGCAGGTCGCGGTCGCTGATCACGCCCACGAGCCGGTCCCCCTCCACCACGAGCAGGTGGTGGAACCGGTGGTGGTCGAAGAGCTTGCGCACGTCGTGGACGCTGTGGTCCGGGGTGACCGTTACGACCTGCTTCGTCATCACCTGCCTGACACGCATGGCGGGCTCCTTACCCTGCGCATCGGCCGGAACCGGCAACCACTGGACCGGATCGCCCGCGAACGCTACCCCGAGAGGTGCGTTTGTAGCACCTGCCTGATCCGGGGAAGCAGCGTCTTCCAGCGGGCGCCGCGCCCCTTGTTCACCGTCACGAAGTCGTTGACGTACATCACGTTCGACACGCCGGGGATCGCGAAGAGGGCGGCGGCGAGCGGGTCGCCCGCGGCGGCGGCGGCGCTGGGGAAGCTGCGCGGCCTATCGTCTGAGAGCCGGGCGCTGACGGTGAACTTCATCGCGTCCGGGTTCGGGGTGTCCTCGGCCTTGATCTTCAGCGCCGCCATAGCATCGAAGGATAAGAGATGACGCAACGGAGCGGCGACATGGGGTTCCACCTCGAGCGGGGCGAGTCGGCGGGGCAGGGCTTTCAGCGGCTCGTCCGGGAGCGGGTCGAGGTGGCCGTGGCGGCGCTGCGCCACCCCGGCGAAGACCCGGGCGAGGCGGTCCACTGCGCCCGGAAGCAGATCAAGAAGCTCCGCGCGCTGCTCCGCCTGGGGCGGGCGGCGCTGGGCGACGAGCGATACGAGCGTGAGAACGACAAGCTCCGCGAGCTGGGCCGGAGCCTGGGCGCCGCGCGTGACGCGGACGTGATGGCGCGGACGTTCGATGGCCTTGTGAAGAAGGGGGCCGCGGACGAGCCGGGCGTGGCGGCGATCCGGCAACGGCTGGAGGCGAGGCGCGACGCGGCCACCCCGCGCGCTGGCGGTGGGGCGGCGACGCGGTTGGAGCAGGCGGCCCGGGGGCTGGAGGCGTTCGGCCGGCGCGCCCGGCGCTGGCCGACGGAGGGGATCACGCTCGACCTGCTCCTCCGCGGGCTCAAGCGGAGCTACCGCCGCGGCCGAAAGGCGATGCGCAAAACCGAGGCCGATCCCGGCGACCCCGAGCGGTTCCACGACTGGCGGAAGCGGGTGAAGGACCTGTGGTACCACGCCCGCGTGCTCGGCGACGCCTGGCCGCGCCGCAACCGCAAGCGGATCAGGAAGCTCGACAAGCTGGCCGACCTGCTGGGCGATCACCACGACCTCGCCGTGTTTGCCGACCACCTCGCCACCGGGCGCGACCCGACCGGCGCGGCGGGCAAGCTCATCGAGGCCGCGGCGAAAAGGCGGAAGAAGATCGAACGCAAGGCCCTGCGGCTGGGCGAGCGGGTCTTCAACCGCCGCCCCCGCGCGTTCACCCGCCGCCTCGCCCGCGGATGGGAGGACGCGGCGTAGCGGTTCCCCCCGCGACCGCACCGCCTGCCCCCTACGATAGAGTGGACCCCTGCCTCTCCCCGAGCGACCCGTGGCCGACGTCCTTGACTGGTTGTGTGTCGGCCTCACGCTGGGCATGGCCGCCGGCACGCTCCTGAACCTGCACCCCAGCCCCCACTGGTTCATCCGCGGGTGGGACTTCCCCCGCCTGCAGATCGCGGCCCTCTGCTTGATCGGCGCCGTGCCGTACCTCGCGTTCTCGGCGACGGGGCGGTGGTACGACTGGGCGTTTGCGGCCGTTGCCGCGGCGACCGTGGCGTGGCAGGCGTGGAAGGTCCTGCCCTACACGCCCCTCTGGCGGGTCGAGGTCAAGCGGGCGGAGCGGCCGACACGCGATCGGACGCTCCGAATCGTGATGTCCAACGTCGAGATGGGCAACCGGGAGTACGACCGGTGGCGGCGGGTGATCGCCGCGGAGGATGCGGACATCATCCTCGCGATCGAGATCGACGAGGCGTGGCTCGCGGCCCTCGCCCCGTTCCGCGAGCGTTACCCGCACGTCGTCGCCCAGCCGCAGGACAACTGCTACGGCATGGCGCTGCTGTCGCGGCTGCCGCTGCACGACCCGCGCGTCGAGTTCGTCGTGCAGGACGACGTGCCGTCGATCCACGTCGACGTCCAGCTCCCGGGCGGGCAGCGGGTCCACCTCGTCATCGTCCACCCCCGGCCGCCCGAGCCGCTGCGGGCTCAGGACGCCAAGCCGCGCGACGCGGAACTCATCGTGATCGGCCAGGCGCTCGACGACATGGACCCGTGCATCATCGCGGGCGACCTGAACGACGTGGCGTGGTCCGACACGACGAAGCTGTTCCGCCGGATCAGCGGCCTGCTCGACCCCCGCCGCGGCCGGGGCATGTTCAACTCCTGGAATGCGAACAACCCGCTCTTCCGGTTCCCGCTCGACCACGTGTTCCACTCGAACCAGTTCCGCCTCGTCGAGCTGCGCCGGCTTGAGCACGTCGGGTCGGACCACTTCCCGGTCCTCGTGGTGCTGAGTTACGAGCCGGACGCGGCCGCCGAACAGCCCGAACCCGAGCCGACGGAGACGGACGAGGAAGACGCCCAGGAGAAGATCGAGGAGCAGGAGGCCGAAGCGGGCCGACCGATCCGGGACGGGTAGGGGGGAGGGCGTCAGGCGGTGGATCAGACGAGCGAGATGGCAGCAACTCCAGCCGGAAAACCCGAGACCCGCCGCGCCCGGTTCCTCGGGCACCTCGTCCACGTGTACACGGCGTCGGGCGTGCTCGCGGCGTTCCTGGCGATGGCGACCGTCTGCCTCCCGGAGCCCGCGCCGGCGTGGGTGTTCTTCTGGCTCGGGATGGCGGTCTTCATCGACGCGACCGACGGCGCCCTCGCCCGCCGCCTCCGCGTGAAGGAGACCGCGCCGTCGATCGACGGCCGGGCCATCGACGACATCCTCGACTACCTCACGTTCACCTTCATCCCGCTGGTGCTGGTGTGGCGGATGGGGTGGGTGCCGCTGACGCCGCACCCGATCGGCGGGGTGCTCTTCGTCGTGCCGGCGATGGTCGCGAGCCTGCTGGGGTTCGCCAACGTCGCCGCGAAGGAGGAAGACGCCGGCTTCTTCCGCGGGTTCCCGTCCTATTGGAACATCGCCGCGTTCTACTGCGGGCTGCTGCTGCCGTGGTGGGGCGAGTGGGGCAACGCGGTCCTGCTCCTGATCCTCGCGGTGTTGACCGTCACGCCGATCCGGATGGTCTACCCGACACTCGCGCCCAAGCCGTGGCGGGCGCCCGTGCTGATCGGGGCGACGGTGTGGGGCGCGGGTCTGCTCGCGATGCTGCCGTGGTATCCCGATGCGCTGCCGGCGTGGGTCGTGGGCATCTCGCTGCTCTACCCGCTGTTCTACGCG
>CAZKRE010000171.1:0-7366 GCA_964555075.1 uncultured Phycisphaeraceae bacterium | reverse complement strand
GCCGTTGAGCTCGCCCGACTGTTCCCAGCGGTAGACGGTGCCGAACTCGGCGAGTCGGATGGGCAGGTCGCGGTAGGAGCGTTTCTCGCTGGCGTAGATCTTGATGTGGTGGGGGCAGTTCATCGGCTTGAGCATGTAGCCGTCGATGTCCCCGTCCTTGAGTTGATTAGAAAGCTGGGCGCAGGTGCAGCCCTCGTCGGCGAGGGCCTGGATGGTCTCGCGTTCGACGAGGGGCGGGTACTGCGAGTCGGCGTAATAGGGGAAGTGGCCGCTGGTGCGGTAGAGGTCGAGCTTGCCGATGTGGGGGGTGAAGACCTGGGAGTAGCCCTGGCGTTCGAGGTGCTTGAGGATGAAGTTCTGGAGCTGCTGTCGGATGACGGCGCCGGCGGGCTTCCAGAGGACGAGGCCGAGGCCGACCTGGTCGTCGATGGTGAAGAGGCCGAGCTTCTGGCCGATGACGCGGTGGTCGCGGGCGCGAGCCTGCTCGAGTTTGTCGAGGTAGTCGTCGAGGTCGGCCTTGGTGAAGAAGGCGACGCCGTAGACGCGCTGGAACTTGTCGCTGGTGACGTCGCCGTGCCAGTGGGACTGGGCGACGCTCATGAGCTTGAAGCCGTGGGGGTCGATGACGCCGGTGGAGGGCAGGTGCGGGCCCTGGCAGAGGTCTTCCCAGTGCTCGGGCTCGGGCAGGCCGCCGTGCATGGCCTTCTTCGGGTCGTAGGGCCCGGTGACGTACCAGGAGAGGATCTCGGCGCCGTTGTCGAGGGCGCGTTTGGCGTTGTCGATCTTGTACTTGTTCCCCTCGTGGTGGAGCTTGGTCATGCCCTGCATGGCGGAGAGGTGGTAGCGGGAGAAGGGGCGGTCTTCCGCGATGATCCTGCGCATCTCCTCCTCGATCTTCGGGAAGTCGTCGGAGGAGATGGGGGTGTCGAGGGCGACGTCGTAGTAGAAGCCGTTGTCGACGGGCGGGCCGTAGGCGAGGAGCGCCTTGGGGTGGATGCGCTGGAGGGCCTCGGCGAAGACGTGGGCCGCGGAGTGGCGGAGGAGGTAGAGCGCGTCCTTGTCGGGCTCGCCCTTGGAGCGTCCCTTGCCGTCGACCTTGGGCCTGGTGACGAGGGCGACGCTGGCGTCGTGGGTGATGGGCTGGTGGAAGTCGCGGAGGTGGCCGTCGACGCGGGCGCCGATGGCGGCCCTGGCGAGGCCGGGGCCGATGTCCTCGGCGATCTTGCGGGGGCTGAGGGGCTGGCCGGAGGGGTCCTGGGGGTACTCTTTGACGCTGCCGTCGGGGAGGGTGATTTTCATGGCCGTTCGCGGGGTTTCGTGAGGGTTCTGGGCGGTTTTCGGGTCGGCCAGTGTAAGGGCAAACGGCAGCGGCCGCCGTTTGGGGGCGCGGGTGTCGGCGGGCGGGGGCTGGGGCGCGGGGCGCGGCCGCGGGTTGTCGGCGTTGGGGGCGTTGTCGCGGGGGGCGTCATCGTGAGGGGCATCGCGATCGGCGGGTTGATCGGCGGGCGCGGGTTGATCGAGGGATCGGCGGGCGGAGCGGGGCGCGGCGGGCGGACCGACGGGAGCGGCGAGGGTGGCGCGGCACTCGCGGAGGAGGGTGGCGGCGGTCTTGTGGAGGGTGGCCTCATCCACCGCGGCGCAGGCCTGGGCGCTGGGCGTGGCCTCGCCATCGATCGCGTGGAGCGCGTCGAGCGCGGCCTGGGTATCGACGTCGAGCTGGAGCGGGCGACGGCAGAGGTCGGCCATCCGGGCGAGGGCGTGGGCCCGGCCGTCCGCCGCCTGGATCTGGGCGCGGCGGAGCGCGAGGCGGTGGAGGCGGTCGAGCGTGGCGCTGACGTCCGGCCGCTCGCTCCAGGCGGCCAGCTCCGCGAGCCGGCCGCCCGTGAAACGGGCGAGATCGGCGAGCGACCAGGCGCCGTCGAGCAGGTGGCTCATCAGCCGCTCTTCCGCGCGGGTGAGCGTGGGGCGGGCGACGGGGGGCGGTGGTTGCATGGCGGTCCTCCTTCAAAGGGACGGCGGCCACCGATTGGTCGCGCAAACGTCGCCTGTCGCGCCCCGGGGCCGCAGGTGGCGGCTGCGACTGGGTTTGTGATGGGTCGATCCATGGGCGGGACGAGGGGAGCGCCCGGGAATCGGGGCGCGGGCGTGCCTATTCGCGCGGCAGCATGAACCGGACGGGGCGATCGAAGGGGCGCGCGGCGAACCGGGGACTCGGAGGGGGCGCAGGGGGTGTAGGATGCGGGCGTGGACCTGCTTGATACCAACCTGTACGCGAAGATCGGCGAGGAGGGATTCGCCCGGCTGACGCGGGCGTTCTTCCAGCGCATCCCGCACGACCCGGTGCTCGGGCCGATGTACGAGCCGGACCTGGAAGGCGCGGAGGAACGGCTGCGGGAGTTCCTGGTGTTCCGCTTCGGCGGGCCGGACCGGTACCTCCAGCAGCGGGGCCACCCGCGGCTGCGGGCGCGGCACCTGCCGTTCGCGATCGACGCGGCGGCGCGGGACCGGTGGGTGGCGCTGATGGAGGAGGCGATGGGGGAGGCGGCGTTGCCGGCGGAGGCGGTGGCGCCGCTGCGGAAGTTCTTCCACGAGGGGGCGACGTTCATGATCAACCGCGCGACAGGAGGGGAGAAGGTTGAACCGCCAAGACGCCAAGAGCGCCAAGGCGATCGGGATGATGGGGTCGAGGAATCGCGATCGGGCGGGGATGCTGGCGGAGCGTGACCGATAGTCGTCGCTCTTGTGTTTCTTGGCGCTCCTGGCGTCCTGGCGGTTTCATCAGAAGGATCGAGGTGTGAGGCATGGCGATTCGTTGGGGCATCATCGGTTGTGGCGACGTGTGCGAGGTGAAGAGCGGGCCGGGGTTTCAGAAGGCGGAGGGGAGCGAGCTCGTCGCGGTGATGCGGCGGGACGGGGCGAAGGCGGAGGACTACGCGAAGCGGCACGGGGTGCCGAAGTGGTACACGGACGCCGAGGCGCTGATCGGTGACCCGGGGGTGGACGCGGTGTACGTCGCGACGCCGGTGGGCGATCACCTGCGTTACGCGCTGAAGGTGGCGGAGGCGGGCAAGCCGTGCTACGTGGAGAAGCCGATGGCGCGGAGCGCCGCGGAGTGCGACCGGATGGTGGAGGCGTTCGAGGCGGCGGGGCAGCCGCTATTCATTGCCTACTACCGGCGGAAGCTGCCACGGTTCGAGAAGGTGAAGGAGCTGATCGACGGCGGGCGGATCGGGACGGTGACGTCGGTGAGCGTGCGGTTCTCGCACGACGGGCAACTGCCGCGGGAGGGCGCGGGGGCCGGGGGCTGGCGGGTGGAGGCGGGGGCGTCGGGGGGCGGGCTGTTCATGGATCTGGCGTCGCACACGCTGGACGTGCTGGACCACATCCTGGGCGCGGTGGCGGACGTGAAGGGGTTCGCGGTGAACCGGGCGGGGGCGTACGAGGTGGAGGACGCGGTGGCGATGCAGTTCACCTACGAATCGGGTGCGATCGGCGCGGGGCTGTGGGACTTCGCGACGCCGGTGCGGGAGGACGTCATCGAGATCCACGGGACGGGCGGGCGGGTGTCGCTGTCGACGTTCGGGGACGACGCGGTGCGGTTGCAGTTGCCCGCGGGGCCGGCGGAGCGGTTCGACCTGCCGAACCCGGCGCACGTTCACCAGCCGCTGATCCAGACGATCGTGGACGAGTTGAACGGGAAGGCGGGGGCGTGCTGCCCGAGCACGGGGGCGAGCGGGGCGAGGACGGCGCGGGTGATGGACGCGGCGCTGGAGGGGTACTACGGGGGGCGGGGGGACGCGTTCTGGGACCGGCCGGAGACGTGGCCGGGTCGGCCGCGGGGGTGAACTGCGCGCATCGGCGCGCCTAGGATGGGGTGACTTTTGAAAGGAACCCCATGGACCTTCTCGTTTGGGCCATTATCGCGCTGGTCGTCGCCATCGTCGCGGGTGCGCTGGGCTTCAGCGGCGTCGCGAAGGGCGCGGCGACGGTGGCGAAGGTGCTGTTCGGCATCTTCCTGGTGATCTTCCTGATCCTGATCCTGCTGGTCGTGCTGGGCGTGGGCGCGGTGGCGGCGTAGGCGGCGCAGCGCCTAAGCCGCGCCGCCATTACGCGGAACGGAGGGTGGCCTGCACCTTTTCGGCGCGGACGGCGGCGATGATCTCGCCGGTCGGCGTGGTGCGCGGTTCGGCCGCGACAACGGAGCCGGGGGGGAACTCCCATTGCTCGAGTTGCGGGTCGTAGTCATCGGGCCGGAGCAGGACGTAGCGGTCGCTGCCGACCTTCCAGGCCGGCACGGGCCGCCAGACGTCGGTGCCTTCGTCGAGTAGCGCTACATAGATCTGGTCAGCCATAGCGGAATCCTTCACCGCCGACGTGGAAGATGACGCCGGTTGCCGCGTCCACCACGACGGATCTCCCTGTCGTCGGATGGACGTATCGCAGGGCGGGGCCGAGCTTGCCGAAAGCCGGCACCGGCCTGGTCCTCAAGGCTTCGCGTAGCGCTGGCTCCGTCCAGCCGCGACTGGCCATCTGGGCTCGTATCTTCGCTTCATTACTGAACCGAAGCGGGACCGGTGGCTGATCCATCATAGCTCCTTACGAAGCCACAGCCTGAGCATCAGGGGCTCGCCAGCGCTTACGCCGTGAAGCCCGCGTAGGCGGCGCCGAGGGTCGGGGTGGGAGGGAGTTCGCTCTCGCCCATGAGGTATTCGTCGATGGCGCGGGCGGCGCCGCGGCCTTCGGCGATGGCCCAGACGATGAGGGAGGCGCCGCGGCGCATGTCGCCCGCGGCGAAGACGCCGGGGGTGCTGGTGGCGAAGCAGCCGTAGCGTGCGTCGACCGTGCCGCGGTGCTCGGTGACGCCGAGCTGCTGGACGACGTCGGGCGAGTCGTGGCCGACGAAGCCGATGGAGAGGAACACGAGCTGGACGGGGAGTTCCTCGATCCTGCCGGTGGGCGTGCTGCGCCACGTCCCGCGGACTTTCTCCCACTTGAGTCGCTCGATGCGGATGGCTCTGACGTTGCCGGCGGCGTCGTCGACGAAGCCGAGGGGGAGCACGCCGTATTCGCGTGGGTCGCGGCCGAACTTCGCGGCGCCCTCGGCGTGGGAGTAGTCGAGGTAGTAGGCGCCGGTGGGCCCGGGCCAGGGGTGGTCTTCGTCGCGTTCGTCGGGCTCGCGTTCGCGGCGGGTGATGTTGAGGATGCTCCGGCAACCCTGGCGGAGGGCGGTGCCGATGCAGTCGGCGCCGGTGTCGCCGCCGCCAATGACGATGACGTCCCTGTCCTTCGCGTCGATGCAGTTGCCGTCGGCGAGGTTGGAGTCGAGCAGGCTGCGGGTGGCGCGGGTGAGGTAGTCCATCGCCATGTGGACGCCGCGGAGGTTGCGGCCGGGCACGTCGAGCTCGCGGCCTTTGAGGGCGCCGCAGGCGAGGAGGACGGCGTCGAACCGCTGGCGGAGGTCGTCGCCGGTGATGTCGACGCCGACGTTGACGGAGGTGCGGAAGATCACGCCCTCTTCTTCCATGAGCTTCACGCGGCGGTCAACGTTTTTCTTTTCTAGCTTCATGCTCGGCACGCCGTACATCAGCAGACCGCCGATGCGGTCGTCGCGTTCGAAGACCGTGACCTCGTGGCCGGCCTTGTTGAGCTGGTCGGCGGCGGCGAGCCCGGCGGGGCCGGAGCCGACGATGGCGATCTTCTTACCTGTCCGCAATTCGGGCGGGCGGGCGACGACCCAGCCCTCCTCGTAGGCGCGGTCGATGATGGCGCACTCGAGGCTCTTGATCGTCACGGGCGGTTCGTTGATGCCCAGGACGCAGGCGCTCTCGCAGGGCGCGGGGCAGATCCGGCCGGTCCACTCGGGGAAGTTGTTGGTCTTGGCGAGCCGCTCGTAGGCGTCGCGCCACCGGCCGTGGTAGACGAGGTCGTTCCACTCGGGGATGAGGTTGTCGATCGGGCAGCCGGTGTCGGACTGGCAGAAGGGGACGCCGCAGTCCATGCAGCGGGCGCCCTGCTGCTTGAGGGTGTGGTCGTCGTCGCGGGTGTAGATCTCGAAGTAGTCGTTGAGGCGCACGGCGGGCGGCCGGGCGGGCATCGGCTTGCGTTCGTACTCGAGGAATCCGGTGGGTTTGCCCATGATCGTTCCAATCTTTGTTCGGAGGGGCGCCTTCGGTGCGGCCGCTACACGGGTCGGTTCAGCCGTGGCCGATTTCGGGGACGCCCTGCTCGGCCATGCGCTGGCGCTGCTGCAACACCTTGCGGTAGTCGATCGGCATGACCTTGACGAACTGGGGGACGAGCTTGTCCCAGTCCGCCAGGACGCGCGCGGCGACGGTGGAGCCGGTGGCTTCGAGGTGCAGCCTGATGAGGCGGCGGCACTCCAGCGCGTCGTCGGGGTCGAGCTGTTCGAGGTCGACCATGCCGAGGTTGCAGTGGGCGAGGAAGTCGCCGGCCTGGTCCCAGACGTAGGCGATGCCGCCGGACATGCCGGCGGCGAAGTTGCGGCCGGTCGGGCCGAGGACGACGACGCGGCCGCCGGTCATGTACTCGCAGCCGTGGTCGCCGACGCCTTCGACGACGGCGTTGGCGCCGGAGTTGCGGACGGCGAAGCGTTCGGCGGCGACGCCTCGGAAGAAGGCGTGGCCGCCGGTGGCGCCGTAGAGCGCGACGTTGCCGGTGATGATGTTTTCCTCGGGCACGAAGGAGGACCCGCGCGGGGGGTAGAGGACGAGCTTGCCGCCGCTGAGGCCCTTGCCGGCGTAGTCGTTGCTGTCGCCCTCGAGCTCGATGGTGATGCCCCGTGCGAGCCAGGCGCCGAGCGACTGTCCGGCGCTGCCGGCGAGGCGGATCCGGATCGTGTCGTCGGGGAGGCCCTCGCCGCCGTGCAGCCGGCTGACCTCGTAGCTGAGCATCGTGCCCAGGGCGCGGTCGGTGTTGGCGACGGGCGACTCGATCGTGACGGGATCGCCGCCGCGGATGGCGTCGCGGGCGCGCTCGATGAGCATCCGGTCGAGCACGTCGTCGATCTTGTGCCCCTGCTCGACCCGCTTGATGACGACGGCGTTGTCGCGCGCCTTTCGCGCGGGGGTGAGGATGGGGGCGAGGTCGATGCCGTCGGCCTTCCAGTGGCTGATGGCTTTCTCGGGGTCGATGAGCTCGACGCGGCCGACGAGTTCGTCGATCGTGCGGACGCCGAGGTTCGCCATGATCTGCCGGGCCTCCTCGGCGACGAGGAAGAGGTAGTTGACGACGTGCTCGGGCTGGCCCTGGAACTTCCTGCGGAGGACCGGGTCCTGCGTGCACACGCCGACGGGGCAGGTGTTGAGGTGGCACTTGCGCATCATGATGCAGCCGATCGTCACCAGCG
>CAZKRE010000170.1:0-7369 GCA_964555075.1 uncultured Phycisphaeraceae bacterium | reverse complement strand
GCACGCCCGCGTGACGCGCGACGCTGGCGATCACGTCGATGGGGCGGGGGCGCTTGACGGCGGCAGCGAGCGAGTCGTCGGCGTGGAGTCTGTCGGCCAAGGGAGGGGTCAAGCGACACCTCCCCACTGTTCCCAACTGTTCCCGTACCTTTGGGAAGAGTTCGGCGAGACGTAAGTCTTTAATAGATATATATTAAAATAATAATATATACTACTCTTCCCACTCTTCCCGTATGTATATTCCTCCCCCCTCTCTTTATTACTCCCCCAATTAAACCCTATGGGAACAGTGGAAAAGTGGGAACAGTTCTCCGTCCTTGGCGGGGGGAAAATACCCCCGGGAAAAGTGGGAACAGTTGCGTAAGTCCTGAATATCACGGCGATTACCTCAAATCCGGCGCGGGAACAGTTACGCGCATAGTTGGAACACGGTTGCGGCGGGTCCGCTATTGGTTGGGGCCAGTGCTGGCTGGATGTCGCCGGCGGTGATGAGTTCCTTGAGCACCTCGTCGCGGTCCCGGCCGCGCATCCCGCGGGTGGCGCGGGTCAGTTGGGTCTTGGTCAGGCGGCCGTTGTTCTCGCGCAGGGCGTTGAGCACCTGGAGCCGCAGGCGGCCGAACTCGGTGTCGGATACGTGGTGCTCGATCGACCGCACGAGGCCTCGGACCAGATGCGCCACCAGGTCACAGGACCACGCCGCGACCTCCGCACCGATGACGGGTCCGCCGAACTCGCAGCCGCAGGCGATCACCAGCGCCACCTTGCGGGCGTTCTCCTCCGCGCGGCTCCAGAGGCTGTCGAGCCCCCCGCCCCGCTTCATTGCCTGCCGACGCGCCTTGCGGGCCTGCTCACGAAAGGCGAGGAAGACTTCGTTCGCGTCGTCCTGGGCGGGCACGGACATCGGGCTGCATCGCGTCACATCGGCGATGTTGCCGGCCCCAGCGCTGCGTACGTCGCGGGTGAACCACGCCTGCGCCATTTCGATCAGGGGCCGCGGCGTCGGCGCGGGCGCGGTGTCGCGGGGATCGGGGTCGGGGTCGTGCGAGTAGAAGACCAGCATCCGGCCGAGGAAGCCGTCTCGGATTTCCGATGACGTGATCCCTTCGTAGAGCCTGTCGGGCACCGTCGTCCCGTAGAGGCAGACACAGGGCTGGTCGAGGTCGGCCCGCTCCGTGTCTTCGCTTGCGTACTCTTTGCCGAGATAGACCGTGGACGCCGACGAGTAGAGCTTGGTGAGTGTGACGGGGATTGCCCGCTGGTATGCCTGGGCATTGCGGTTGTTAGCCGAAGCGAAAAAGTGCCCCACTTCGTCCAGTTGGAACAGGATCGACGGCCGCTTTTTGATCGCTTTAAGGATGGCGGTGTCGGACGAGATGTCTTCGCCCCCCATGAGGCGGTCGGTCAGTCCGGCGTCGTGGGCAAGCCGCTTGATGGCCTTGCGGGAGTGGTCCTTGCCGCAGCCGCTCGCCCCGACGCCAAGGCAGTAGAGGTTGGTCCGCAGGTCGGACGGGTCTCGGACCTTCCGCCCCAGTACGGCCCCAAAGAAGGTGAGAGCGTTGGCCAGGGCCAGCACCGGCTGGGGCTTGAATGCGGTCGAGTTGATCCATTGGCACAACTCGCCGACGTACCCCGGAGGCTGAAGCAGGTGCGCCGGGAAGCCTACTTCCGCCGGAGCCGGTTTCTCCTGTTGGGGCTCGGGGTCCGCCTTGGGGGTTGCTGACAGCAGGGCCGTTGCAACGGCCGCGCCGTGGGCGACGGCGGAAGCGTCAACGGTCTCGTCCAGCAGCCAGCCCTTGGGCATGTCGTGCGGCTTGGTGGCTGCCTCCTTGATCTTGTGATCGATCTCCTTTCCCGACCACTCGGGCAGACATCGGGGGTTGAACTCGGTGGCAAACAGGTTCTGTGCAATATGGGGCGGCAGGTCGAACCCATGCACCAGAACGGTCGCGGCGGCAAACGCCGCGCTGTGCCCTCCTGCGCCGGAAATGGATGGCGGCATGGCTGCGAGGTAGGCCGAAGCACGCTTCATACGGGCACCCAACCCCGGCCCTGTCGGCGAAGCGAGGCGGAGCGTGGGCGGCGAAGCAGTTTCGGGCTTTGTCCGCTCGGTCAGGGGGCGCAGCCAGCCGGGCAGTTCGGCGAGCGCCGCCTGCCGCGGATCTTTCCCCACCGCCCACGCATAGGCCCGTCCGTTAGGGTGGACGCTCGGGGGCATGACGATGTACCCCCCGTCGCCACGGGTGTCGATGTCCTTGCCAAGCTTGCCGGCCGTGTTGCCGATTGTCGGATCAGGGGAGCGGAACAGCAGGTGTCGCCCGCCCGAACCAGTCAAGCTCTCCACCGTCCGCGGGACATCCGGCTTGCCGGAGGCCAACTCCGCGAATGTGGCGTCGCCGCACTTGCCCTCGCCGCAATCGATGTCGATTACGACGATGCCCGAGGTCGGCCCGGTCGGCATCCCGATATTGGCGTCCGGCCACCGCGCCCACCAGGTGCGGATCATCGCGGGGTCGGTGGTGGCGTCCTTAAACCCGCGCGGCGTCAGCGGCACCTTGCCGCGTGGCCGACAGGGGAATACGGGCCAGCCTTTTTCGGCATACTCCAGGGCGGCATCAAGAAGCGAAGGCATGTTTGGGGGCATCCGTGCTGGTGGTGTCGATGTTCACGATCTCGAAGTATTTGCCGGCTTTTCGGTACTGGATGGACCGCGTGGCGGCGGCGATCTTGACGTGGAGGAACAAGTCGGCCAGGGCCTCGTCCACGGTTGGCGGGGGTTCTCCGAACCGTCGCGTCCACCACCTCTGGGCCATGCGTCCGGCAAGCCCTCCGTGGTCCAGACACACCCACTCCGAGACGCGCTTGCCCTCGAAGAAGTAGACGACGCGAATCGAGTCGGGCTTCCCCGGCTTGCGGTGACGGTTCACGGTCACGGTGATGTCGCCGTCGTAGTGACGGGAACCATCGACTGACAGGATGGACTCGGACGACGCGCGGGCGTCGTGATTCGGACCGCCCCGCTCGGGGGGTGGGAACTCGAGTCCGCATCCCGGGCACTCGCGGGCGCTGAGCAGGATGATTTCGCGGCAGCCTGGGCATCGCTTGGTCGGGGTCGGACCTTGCCGACCGCCGACGCCGGGTTTCATGTCGATCGCGTCGATGGGTCCGTGCCGCGAAACGTTGCCGGCGAAGTCGAGCACGAGCGTGTTGGCCTTGGATGAATCGAGCCGGAACCCGCGTCCGACCATCTGCACGTAGAGGCTGGTGGACTGCGTGGGCCGCATGAGCGCGATGCAGTCGATGCGGGTCACGTCCAGGCCCGTCGTCAGGACGTTCATGTTCGTGACGGCACGGAGCCGTCCGGCGTCGAAGTCGGCGAGGATGCGTTCGCGCTCTCGGGCCGGCGTCTTGCCCGTGACGGTGCCGCAGTCGATGCCGAACCGGCGGAGGCACGCGGCGACGTGCTCGGCGTGGTCGATGCCGCAGCAGAAGATCAGCCACGAGTGGCGGTCGTGGGCGAGGGTGCAGAGTTCGCGACACGCCGCCTCCACCAGTTCGTCCGTGTCCGCCCGCCCTTGCAGGTCCGACTCAACCCAGTCTCCATTTCGGGTCCGCAGGCCATCGGTGTCGATCGCCGCGTCGGTGGCCTTGCTGGTGAGCGGGCACAGGTAGCCGTCTTCGATCATCTGGCGGACATTGGCGGAGTAGGCCACAAAGTCGAACATGTGGTCGTCCGACTGCGAGTCCACGATGTACCCGCCCGAGAGGCGGTACGGGGTGGCGGTGAACCCGACCACGCGGAGCCGCGGGTTTTGCAGCCGGGCTTCGTCGAGGAACCGGCGGTATCGCCCGAACCCCTCAAGGGGGATCAAGTGGGCCTCGTCCACGATTACCACGTCGAACGGGTCGAGCTTCGGGGCCTGCTGATAGATCGTCTGGATGGACCCGATGGTGACGGCCTGAGTGCCGTCTTTTTTGCCGAGTCCGGAGCAATAGAAGCCGATGGGCGCTTCGGGCCAGATTTTCCTGAGTTTGTCGGCGGCCTGGGTGAGCAGCTCCCTCTGATGCGCGAGGATCAGGAAGCGAGACTCGGGCCAGTTGGCGAGCCACCTCTGGAGCATGGTGGCAAACACGACGGTTTTGCCGGAGGCGGTCGGCATCTCCACGAGTGGGTTGCCCGTCGAATTGGACAGGTATCGCTCGACGGCCTCGATGGCCCGGGACTGGTAGGGGCGGAGGCGCATCATTCCACGCTCTCCACCACTGCGCCAAGCTCGCGCTTCACGTCGTCCACCGTCCCGGCACCCACCAGCGGACCCGGCAGGATCGCCAGTTCCGTCGATGCGTAGTGGCCCGGCTGGCGTCCGTTTCGCCACGTCACGCCGTCTTCGTTCTCGTATTCGGTCCAGTCGCCGGCGGGGTCGTACCCAGCGTCCACCACGCGGGCGAACGCCACGAGTTGCGGGATGAACAAGTGGTCCCCGCAGGCTTTCTTCTGGTCCTCTTCCAGCAGTGTCAACGAGTGTTTGGCGCAGGACCACCGGCCCCGATCGGTATCCATTTCGGGCGTCGCATGGACGCAGGACCGGCACGTCACCTTGCACGGCACGGCGGGTCCGGGCGGTTTGGACCCGTGACATAGCTCGCGGTACGGGCAGAAACTGCATGGGTAGGCGTCGGGGTCATCGGCGATCCGCTCCGGCGGCGTCGCTGCCTTGACGATCCGTTCGGCCCGCCGGAGCAGGTTCTCCGCGTCTTCGCGGCATTCTTCCCAGCGAAACCGCTCGGAGTGGAGTTCGTCGGTGTCCTTGTTGACGGCCAGGTAGAACGCCCGGGTCATCCCGGTGAGCTTCATTCCCACCGCGAGCTGCGCGTAGTGTTCCGGCTTCGCGGCCTTGACGCCCTTCTTTTGCACCTCGCGGAACGACTTGGCGGAGTGGGTCTTGAACTCCGCGACATGCCATGTCTTCGGGGCTTCGGGCAGGCCCTTGACCGCCCCGTCGATCTTGTCGATGAAGTGCCCACCTACGGCGGTGTACTCGAACTGCTTGCCCGTCCCCGGGTCTACTACATGCACCTCACACCCGATGGATCGCAGGTCGGCGGCGAAGCGATCTTCGGCCAGGTGGCCCGTATTGAACAGCCGGAGCATTCGCCCGTCGAACCGGCCGTCGCGACACCAGCGGAACCCATACCACAGCGCCCGCTCGCACGGCCCGCCGATTTGGCTTGCGCCAAGCCGGCGGGAATGCCGCTTTTCGGCGTTCCGCTCGTAAGCTTCGTAGATCGCCCGAACCGTCTTACTGTCCTCGGGGGGCGGGGGGAGTTTTGCCATCGGTGCCTCCATGCGGTGCAATGCGGCGGTGCGCTGTCAGGCCCACTCGCCGCGTGTGTCGGAACTCAGGCCGCCCAGGGGGCCTTCTTCTGGCCCACCGGAGCAGACGCCGCCGCGGGAGCGGCGTGGGCCGCCGCAGAGGCAGCGCCGACCGGCTCAACCGCCTTGATGGTGTTCTGCGCGTCGTAGTCGCCGGAGGCGGGGCGGACGGCGACCTTGATGACGCATGGGATGTCGTGGATCTCCGCAGAGTCGCTGATCTGCAACCTGCCGCAAGCCCGGCAGATGGCCGACAACTGCTTCTGCGCGATCTCGACGGCCTGCGGGTTGGGGTTGTCGATGTTCACGTTGTCGAACACCTTGCGCCCCTTGTACTCGCCCTCCAGCACCTCCCAGGTGAGCTTGAGCAGGTGGCCGGTGCCGGCCTTGGTGGGCTTCACCTCCGAGTCCACCACCATTGCGCGGTACTTGCCCGCGGGGATCGGGTCGTAGCTTTGCGTCGGGTCGTGTTGCGTCGCGTCGAATGAACCGATGTTTGCCATGACTGGCCTTCCTTTTGTCCGGGAATGCGCCCGGCCGCATGGGGGTTAGGCCGCGACCTTTTCCTGTTGCATCGCGGCGGAGATCGCCGACTGGAAGGCGTTCCAGTCCAGCGGAAGCTCGTAAGGGAGTTGCCCGTAGACGTTGCGACCGCCGCCGGGGTGGGCGGCTCGCTTCTGCGTGAAGAGGCAGCGGTCGTCGCCGCTGATGCCACGCTTGATCTTCTTGTTGAACCCCGCGTCCTCCTGCCGAACGATGGTTTTGGTGTTGGCGAACAGGATGGAGTCGGCCCACTTGAACAGGGCGGACGCGGCCTTCTTGTGGATATCGAACTCGAACGTCCGGTACATGCCCGCGATCGGGTCTTCCTCGTCCTTCTTCATGACGTGGCCGATGATGATGGACGTGATGTTCTTTTCCTCGCGGAGCGCGTCGAGGCCGTCCATGATCTCCCGCCAGTAGGCCAGGGCCTCGGTATAGCCTTTGCCGAACCCGCCGCCGACCTTCTCGATACTCTCGACGTTGCCGTTCCGCCGGCACGTTTCGGCGTGGACCAGCGGTTCGAGCGTGGACGCCGAGTCGATGATGACCGTCTCGTAGGGGTGGGCGTCGTTGTAGAGGACGCCGATGGCCTCAATGACATCGGAATAGGCGCGGGCCGTGGGGAACTTCGCCACGTCCAGGCCGTCCACACCCTCCTCGCCCTTGATCGGCAGAAAGATGGGCGACGATGCTTGTGCCGCGAACGTGCTCTTGCCGATCTTCTCGACGCCAAGCAATACGATCCGCGGTGCCCGATGCACCTTGCCTTTCGAGATGGATTCCAGAGTGATCGCCATGGTCTTCGTTTCCTTTGTCCGGCTGTTTCGCAGTCGCGTGTCGGCCACCGGCGAGCGACACGCAGCGTTCTTCCAAACCCGCCCCACGCCTCTCAGCCAGGGGCGAGCCATCAGTGATCGCGGGCTCTAACACCCCGTCTCCACCACCAGAGCCACCTGATCCCATTCGCCGCGGACGATCCGCACGCGACGCTTGTCGTCGATCCTGACACCCGCGCCGTCCGGTTCGCCCAGCCGCCGCCACACGAGCGGATGGACCACCAGCACGCCCCACACCCTGCCCGTCAGCGGCGAGACGACGCGACCGGCGCGTGCCGTGAGCAGCCTGGTAACGTCCTCATCACTCATGACGTCGAGTGTCGACTCGACGTGCGCCGCCGCGTCGAAGAGTGCGGCGATGTCCTGACCGATCCCGTCGAGCCCTTGTTGCATGTCGTCTTTCATGCCCGCACCTCCCACGCCGCCGCCTCATCCCGCCGGCACTCAACCTTGAGCGACCCGAGAAACGTCCCGATCACAACGCACGTCCACACCTCGCGGCCCGTCTCGATCTCAACGCTCACCCCGGCCCAGTGACCGGGCTCGGGCGCGTCGGCGTAGACGATCGTCGTATGCTTGCTCGCGCCGATCAGCATGGATCGCAGGTCAGCGCGTAGGT
>CAZKRE010000169.1:0-7369 GCA_964555075.1 uncultured Phycisphaeraceae bacterium | reverse complement strand
GGCGTCCGCCATCCCGAAGGCGTCCACCTGCACGGAGTGGTCGATGACGAGGTCGCACCGGACCAGGGGGTTGACCTTCTGGGGGTCGCCGCCCAGCCGGACCATCGCGGCGCGCATGGCGGCGAGGTCGACGACGGCGGGCACGCCGGTGAAGTCCTGGAGGACGACGCGGCCGGGCATGAAGGGGATCTCCACGTTCGCGACGTTCTTCGCGTCGTACCCCATGAGGGCCTTGATGTGGTCCTCGGTGACGACGAAGTTGTCGAGGTTGCGGAGGCAGGCCTCGAGGAGGACGCGGATGCTCACGGGCAGGTGGCTGATCTCGCCGAGGCCGCGCAGGGCGTCGAGACGGTAGATCGCCCGCTCACCCAGGGGGGTCTGGATGATCTGGCGGGCCTTGAAGGGGTCGATCTTCGGGGCAACGGACTGGGATGGGTCGGCAGGCGCCATGCGTTCTCCTCGGGCGTCAGAATCTGCGGTGGGAGCGCGATTCTAGCACCCTGAGCGGGCTCCCGCAGGCGGAAGAGGACCGCACAGGCGTCATGCCTTGGCCGGGGAGGCTGCGCCGCGGTGGGCCGGGGTGCGACGGCTTGCTCACGAGCGGTGCGTTCGCCGCCCGATCCAGCCGGCGTCCCGCGGCACCGCTTGCGGAGTCACGCGGTGGCACCCGTCAGGCGGGCATGGGTCACCGCCCGCGCCGCCGGGCGAGGAGGGCCAGCGGCGTCAGGAGCAGCGTCGCGGCGCCGGGCTCGGGGACGGCGAAGCCGCTGAACCGCGCGAGGTCGAGCGGCGAATCGAGCGTGAGGACGTCGGCGAGGCCCGGGTCGAACAGCACCAGCGAGCCCGGGTCCAGCCACTGGTTCCGGCCGTTCGGATCGGGCTTGTGGTGGAAGAGCATGCGGGTGCTGAACGTGGCTTCGCCGCCCTCGAAGATGGGTTCGCCCTTGCCGTTGAGTCGGCTGCGGGTGAGGGCGGTGACGGCGAGGCGGTAGACGCCGGGCTCGATCGTGCCGCCGTACTCGCGGAAGACGTATTCGTCGTCGCCGACGCCGAGGTAGTTGCGTCCGAAGGCGAGGACGTTGGTGCGGTCGCGCCACCGCATGACGGAGAAGCCGAGACGGACGTTGTCGGAGATGCCCATGCTGATGGCGAGGTCGAAGGTGGTGCGTTCGGTGACGCGGAAGAAGGCGACGGACTGGGCGGAGGCGACGGCGTGGGCGTTGGCGGCGGCGCCGGGGCGGACGAGGGTGGAGGCGGAGAACTCGCCGCTGACGGCGAAGGTGTCGCCGGTGATGTTGGAGCTGTAGGAGCCGATGCCGGTGGCGTTGGAGAGGACGGCGCCGCCGCCGTCGACGACTTCGGAGAAGAAGCGGTGGTCCTTGCTGTGCGAGCCGGGGTCGGGGGTGGCGAAGTTGTCGAGCTTCTGGGCGCGGGCGGGGTCCCACGGGCCGGCCTTGGCGCGGGTGGCGACGGTGCCGACGCGGTTGACGGAGAGGAGTTCGGAGACGGGGACGGTCGGGTAGCCGGGGTGGTTGATGATCACGCCGCCGCTGCCGCCGCCGCCGTTGTAGACCGGGGGCTGGTAGGTGGGCGGCTGGACGCCGGGCGGGGGCGGGGCGTCCCAGGCGACGCGATCGCCCTCCCAGCCGGTGGTGGGGTGGTAGGCGCCGCCCCACTCGGCGCGGGACTCGTTCTTGAGCCGCAGCCGGACCGACGCGTCGGCGGGCTGGGCGAGGAGGGTGGCGAAGGAGAACGCGGCCGCGAAGCCGGCTGTCGAAACGAGGGTGATGCGCACGGAACTCTCCCGGCTGCCTCCGCGGGGTGCCGGGGCAGGACCGTAATCATGCCACGGGGCGGGGCGGATGCCAGTCGGACCCGGGCCGATGGCGAAAGTTTCCGCTCGGGACGCGCGGTCGCGGAGGCGCTGCTTTGGCATCGCCGGGCGGCGAGTTGGCACGGGATGAGGTGGCGGTTGGCGGGCCGCGGCAGCCGGCCCCCCTGCTGCTGCCGCGGCCGCCGCCGCCACCGTTCCTGAGCGGCTCCGCCTCAGCGCTGGCGACGACGCAGCGCCAGGCCGGAAACCGCCAGGAGGATCGAGACGGAGGCCGGCTCGGGGATCAGCACGAAGTTGCTGAGCTCGACCGCGCCGTCGCCGTAGGTGACTGTGAACTCCCACAGGCCATCCTGGCTCAGCATGGTCGCCCCGCTCGCGACGTTGGCGAAGGCGCCGGTGAGGGCATCCGTGGCGGGGGTATGGATGATCTGGAAGCGGTCGGTCTCGGCGGGGGTGAACCCGTTGACGACGGCGACGGAGAGGTTGCCGCCGAGTTCGAGGCCGCCCCAGACGCTGAGGTAGTCGAAGCTCACCCCGGTCGTGTCGCCACCGATCTCGAACTCCAGCAGCGACGTGTCGCCGAGTTCGACCGCGGCGACGAGATTCAGGAAGCCAAAGGCCGGCGAACCCGGAGACGCGGGCACACCCGGCGCGATGACGCCGTTGCTGACGATCCCGGCGGACGCCCCGATCCCGGCGGCGAAGCTGTCGTCGTCGCCCTGGATCCGGCCGCTCACCCCGTTGGTGACGGTGCCGGTGAAGTTGATCCCGCCGCCGTTGTCGATGGTGATCGTGCCCTCGTTGGTGAAGCCCCGGTTGGCCGTGAGGGTGCCGCCGTTCGTCGCGCGGAGCGTTCCGGCGTTGGAGAACGCATCCTGCACCCGGATGGCAAGCGTCTCGCCGCTCACATTGGCGAGGAGGGTGCCGCCCGCCGCGTTGTCGACGTTGATCGTATCGGCGCCCACGTTACCCCGGCCCTGGATCGTGTGCCCGCCGGTATTGATGAGCGTGCGGAGGTTCGCGTCGCCGTCGTCGACGCGCGCGTTGACCCCGGCCAGCGTCACCGTGCCCGCCCCGGTGAGCGTGGTGCTGCCGTTGGGGGCGTTGTTCAGTTCGAGGCTCGTGATACTTCCCCCGGAATCGATCAGGATCGACCCGGTGTTGGTGATCGTCCCGCTGATCCCGGTGTCGGTGTTGTTCTCGGCGATGAACGTCCCCGCGTGGGTGAGGTCGGCGAGGAAGTAATTCTGCGATGCGATCCCGCGAATCACGCCCCCGCCGCTTGTCGTCAGCGTCCCGCCGGCGACCGAGGCATTGGTCGTAAGCCGCACCTCCGACCCCGCCAGCGCCTGGATCGTCCCCCCGGCGTTGTTGAACCCGCCGCCCCCGCTGCCGGTCAACTGCAGCACGCCGCCGGCCGACGCCCGCAGCGTCCCGGCGTTGGTGAAGCCCAGCGCCGAGCTCGACGGGTCCAGCGTCAGCGTCCCGCCGTTCACGTTCGCGTCCACCAGGTTGCCCGCGGCGACGTTCACGTCAACGGTGTTGGCCCCGATGTTGCCCTCGCCCCGCACCGTCTGGTCCTGGATGTCCAGCGTGCGGTTGTTCGCGTCGACGTCGGTGATCCGCGCGTTCGACCCGCTGAGCGTCGTCGTGCCCCCACCCGTCAGCACCGTGGTGCTGTTCGCGGCTCCCGCCAGTTCGAGCGCCGTCAGGCTCCCACCCGCGTTGATCTGGATCGTGCCCGTGTTGTCGATCGTCCCGATGACGCCCGTGTCGCTGCCGTTGTTGGCGATCAGCGTCCCCCCGTTCGTCAGGTCCGCCAGGTACACCTGCTGGCCGTCGAGCACCCGAATCACGCCCCCGCCGCTGGTCGTAACCGTCCCGCCGGCGACTGAGGCGCTGTTCGTCAGTTGCACCTCAGACCCCGCCAGCGCCCGGATCGTCCCCCCGGCGTTGTCGAACGAACCCCCGCCTAAGCCGGTGAACACCAGCACCCCGCCACCCACCGCCTCGAGGGTTCCGTTGTTGTCGAAATCCGCATCGCCGACGGCGTCCATGGGGTCCAGCGTCAAGGCCTGTCCCGACACGTTGGCCTGGATCAGGTGGTTGTTGACGATCACAATGCCGTTCTGCCCGATCGACCCCTGGCCGCGGATCGTGTGCCCGGTGTCATTCACCAGGGTCCGCTGATTGGCGTCCATGTCGTTGATGCCGGCGTTCAATCCCGTCAGCTGCAGCACGCCGGACCCCGCGAGCGTCGTCGTGGAGTTCGCCGCCCCGCGGAGCTCGAGGTCGGTGTTGGAGCCACCGGACTGGATCTCGATCAGGCCGTGGTTCGTGATCGTGCCGGAGGCCCCCGTATCGGTGTTGTTCTCGCTGATGAGGGTGCCGTTGAGCGTGACGTCGGTCAGCACGATGTTCTGGCCGGCCTCAACGCGGATGATGCCGGTGCCGGACGTGGCCAGCGTCCCGCCCGTTACGCTCGCTCCGTTTCGCAGGCGGACCTCCGACCCGTTCAACGCCTGAATGAGCCCGCCGGCGTTGTGAAAGCCGCCGCCGCCGAAGCCCGTGAGCGCCAGCAGCCCCCCGCCCGACGCCTGCAGCGTGCCGGCGTTGGTGAAGCCGGGCCCGCTGCCGGAGGGGTCGAGTTCCAGCGTCCCGCCGTCCACGTTGGCATCGACCATATTGCCCGCCGTGATCTCGACGGAGATATCGTTCACCCCGAGTTGCCCGTTCCCCTGGATGAGCTGGTCGAGGACCCGCAGCGTGCGATGGTTGACGTCGACGTCGGTGATCCGCGCGTTGGCGCCGCTGAGCGTGATCGTCCCCCCGCCGTCCAGATCGATGATCGAGTTGAGCGCCCCCCGGAGTTCGATGTCGGTGGCGCTCACACCGGCGCTGATGTTGATGCTGCCCGAGTTCACCACCGTGTTCACGAACACCAGGTCCGTGTTGTTCTGGCTGGTGATGGTCCCGGCGTTGCTGAGGAAGCTGCCCACGTTCCCCGTGAGGTCGAGGTTGGTGCCGCTCACGAGCGTCAGGCTGCCGTCGGCGTTGACGATCACCGAGTTGAGCGTGACGTTGATGTTGAGCAGCGTGGGTGCGGGGCTTCCGATCACGACGTCGAACGACGCGCCGTTGGGGACGGAGTTCGTGTCCCAGTTGTTCGGCGAGTTCCAGTTGTCGTCCGCGGCTTCACCGTCCCATGTGACGGTTTGGCCGTAGGCGGCGCCGCCGGAGAACGTCGCGCCCATGAGCGCGGCGTGCAGCAGGATCCGCGTCCGGTGGCGGGTGGATCGGTCGAACATGTCTTCCCTCCTCCAAGCGACAACAACAACTCGGGAATCCCCTCACGGCCCGCTCCTTCCGAAGTCGCGATTCGGAAATGGAGCCACGGCCTCCGGCTCGTGCGGTCGCCCGGCGCCGTCCGAGCCCGAGGCCTTTATGGCAGGAGAGGGAGGCGCACGCAATACGCCAAATGGCGTAGTTCGGGCAGATTTCTTGGAGGATCCGCCCCGGGGCCGGGCCTGTTGGTCGCGGGCGCAATGCAACGGCCCGGGTCGAGGGACCCGGGCCGTTGCGGTGGTCGCGATGAGGAGGTCGCGTCAGCCGATGCCGAGTATTCCGCCGACGTAGGGGGAGAACTTCACGACCAGGCCGGCGAAGACGACGCTGACGATGCTGACGAGCTTGATGAGGATGTTGAGCGCGGGGCCGGAGGTGTCCTTGAAGGGGTCGCCGACGGTGTCGCCAACGACGGTGGCCTTGTGGTTCTGGGAGCCCTTGCCTTCGTGGTGGCCGGCTTCGATGAACTTTTTGGCGTTGTCCCAGGCGCCGCCGGCGTTGGCCATGAAGATGGCGACGGCGAAGCCGGAGACGAGGGCGCCGGCGAGCATGCCCATGACGCCCGAGACGCCGAGGATGAGCCCGACGACGATGGGGACGAGGACGGCCATGAGGGAGGGGACGACCATTTCGCGCTGGGCGCCGGCGGTGCTGATGGCGACGCAGTTGGCGTAGTCGGGGTAGGACTTGCCGTCGACGGTGACTTCGTAGGGCCACGTCAGGGGGTCGGCCATGTCGGCGTCGCTCATGCCCTGGGCCTTGAAGCCCTGCCGCATGATGGCGAACTGCCGGCGGCACTCCTGCATCATGGCGTAGGCGGCGCGGCCGACGGCGTTCATGGTCATGGCGCAGAAGACGAAGACGAGCATCACGCCGATGAACAGGCCGCAGAGGACGCGGGGGTTCATGAGGGTGACGTCGAAGTACTGGAGCAGTTCGGGGAGGGTCGCGGTTCGGGCGGGGACGACGTGGAAGTCGAGGGTCTCGCCTTCGTGGGGGACGGTGGCGTCGTAGCCGCGGCCGGAGCGGTGCGGGGTTCGGGTGACGGTGGCGCCGCCGTCGAGGGCGCGGAGGACGTCGCGGCGGTCCTGGGTGGCGAGGATGAGGCCGGCGTCGATGTGGTTGTCGACGGCGACGGCGATGAGCCCGTTGCCGAGGTAGGAGCCTTCGGAGACGGTGTCGATGCGTTCGACGGCGGAGGCGGCCTGCTGGGAGAGCGAGCCCTGGACGGTGATGACGTAGGCGGCGAGGAGGGCGAGGGCGGTGAGGGCGGCGGAGCCGATGGCGAAGCCCTTGCCGGTGGCGGCGGTGGTGTTGCCGAGCGAGTCGAGCATGTCGGTGCGCTCGCGGACGATCGGGGGCTGGTGGGTCATTTCAGCGTTGCCGCCGGCGTTGTCGGCGATCGGGCCGTAGGCGTCGGTGGCGAGGGTGATGGAGAGGGTCGAGAGCATGCCGACGGCGGCGACGCCGACGCCGAAGACGCCCAGGAGGAAGCTCTCGTTGCCGCCTGCGGAGGTGAAGGCGACGAGGATGGCGACGACGACGGTGAGCAGCGGGACCCAGGTGGAGATCATGCCCTCGGCGATGCCGGAGATGATGACGGTGGCGGGCCCGGTGAGGGACTGGTTGGCGATGCGCTGGGTGGGGGCGTGTTCGTAGGAGGTGTAGAACTCGGTGCCGTAGGCGATGACGAGGCCGGCGGCGAGGCCGACGACGATGGCGATCCAGATGCCCCACCAGGAGATGCCGGACTCTTCGGGCATGCCGCCGAGGAGCCAGTAGAGCAGGGCGCCCGAGCCGAGGGCGATGAGGGCGGAGGCGAGCCAGACGCCGGCGTGGAGGCTCTTGAGGAGCTGGGCCATCGTGGCGCCCTCGCGGGTGCGGACGGTGAAGATGCCGAGGATGGCGAAGAGGATGCCCAGGCCGGCGAGGGCGGGGGCGACGACGACGAGGCGGACGGCCTCGTCGACGGTGAAGGAGGCGTGCTCGACGGCGAGGCGCCAGCCGGCGGCGGCGGCGAGGGCCATGGCGGCGAGGATAGAGCCGTAGTAGGACTCGTAGAGGTCGGCGCCCATGCCGGCGACGTCGCCGACGTTGTCGCCGACGTTGTCGGCGATGGTGGCGGGGTTGCGGGCGTCGTCCTCGGGGATGCCGGCTTCGACCTTGCCGACGAGGTCGGCGCCGACGTCG
>CAZKRE010000168.1:5692-7550 GCA_964555075.1 uncultured Phycisphaeraceae bacterium | reverse complement strand
TGCATGGGTGACGCGGAGCAGAACCAGACGGGGCTGGACGGCCTCGGAGTGGGGTCCCGGATCCGGTGCGAGCAGTGGCCCGCGCTGGAAGCGGTGTACCGCGCGCTGGTGTCGGAGGTTTGGAGGTTCGTGCACGATCGCCTCGGGGGCGACCGTCACGGGGCTGATGAGGTGACGAGCCAGGTGTTTCTCGCGGTGGTGGAAAACACGAACCGGTTCGATCCGGCGCAGGCGACGATCGAGGCCTGGGTCTTCGGGATCGCGCGGCACAAGCTGGCCGACCACCTCCGGGGGGTGTACCGGGACCGTCGCCGACGCGGGACGCTGGAGGATCACGCCCGCACCCACGCGCGTGATTCGGCGGACACGGCCACCGCGGAATCGGTCGAGGTCGCGCTGGAGCGGGTGCCGACGGCTCAGCGGCAGATCCTGCTCTGGAAGTACCGCGACGGCCTGAGCAATCGGGAGATCGCCCAGCGGCTCCACCGGACGGAGAAGGCGTGTGAGAACCTGCTCGCCCGCGCCCGCCACCGGTTCAAGACGCTGTACCTGCAGGTGACGCAATGACCCGCCACGATCCGGATCACGACACGCTCTCGCGGCTGCTGCGCGACGTGCCCCGGGAGGGGCCCGACCCGGCATTCGTCGAGGCGCTCGGAGCCCGGCTGCGGCACGCGCACCACGCCCGGGCCCGTCGGTCCTGGCGGTGGTCCCTGCCGCTCACGACCGGGGCGTTCGCGGCGGCGGCGCTCCTGCTGCTGATGCTCCTGCCGACCGCGGGCGTCGGGTTCGCCGACATGCGGCAGAGCCTCCGGGCGGTGCGGACCATGGCGTTCTCCGCGCGGCTGATGTCCGACAGCCCCCGCGTCCCCGCCGACCTGCTCGTGGTCCACACCGCACTCGACCGGGGGGTCGGGGTGCGGAGCGTGGCGGAGGTGCTCGGCGTGCCGGTCGTGGAGTCGGTCGCGCTGCGGGACGGCGGCGCGTGGATCGCCAACCGCCTCTCCGACCAGTGGGCGGAGGGGGAGACCGGCCAGGGGATCGAGCGGTGGTTGCGGGAACTGGATCCCGCGCGGCTGCTGCTCGACATTCAGAATCACCCGGGGGTCGTCGCCACGCGGCTGGACGACGGCACCACGCCGCAGGACTTCCGTTTCTCGCTCCGAGGCGGGCCGCTCGACCTGCCGGAGGGGGCGTCGGTCGTGGTGCGGGCGGATCGGGCGACACGGCTGCCGCTGCAGATCGTCTACGAACTGCCGCCGACCCCTCAGGGTCGGGTGCGGGTCGTGATCGACGGCTTCGTGTGGAACGACCCGGTCGACTCGGCGACGTTCCGGGCGCCGGAGTCGCGCCACTGGACCCGCGTGGACTCGCCGGACCACCTGTTCGCCCCGATCTCGGAGGGGACGCTGATGTCGGCCTTGAGCGACTTCGCCGCGGTCTCCGGCGGGCGCTACCCGGGGCACCGCAAGGCGGAGACGCCGATGCTCGCGCTGCTGCTGGCGGCTCGCGACCCGTCGCTGGCGGCGATGGCGGGGGCGGACGTGCCCGCCGATTTGCTCGAACGGCTGATTCTCGGCGGGCTGTACGTCGCCCACCTGGCACAGGTGGGCAAGCAGCCCTCATACCACGGCGACCGCGTGACCGCGGACATGCCGGATGAAACGCTGCTTCAGTGGCGCACGGACGAGGGGGCCGTACGCCGCATCACCGGGGACCTGTCCGCCGACACACTCGAACCCGGGGCGACCCCGCGTTAATCCTGCCGGCCCCGCGTCGGGGCGGCGATGCCTTGTTTGAGGAGATGCCCATGTCCCCGCGTCCACGATGGATCCTCCCCCTCGCACTCACCGTCGCC
>CAZKRE010000168.1:0-5592 GCA_964555075.1 uncultured Phycisphaeraceae bacterium | reverse complement strand
ATCACCGTCACCGCGTTGCCCGAGCCGGCGTCGGCGGCGCTGCTGGCGATGGGGGGCGTGGCGCTCGCGGTGCGTCGCCGGCGATCCGTCTGATCTGTCTCGAACGCGAGGAGGCCTTCCGGGGGGCCTTCCGCTTTGGATTGCGGGGGCTGCGTTCCCGCTCGCCGACCGGGCCGTGAGGGATTGTTTGTAACGCTTTGGCGAGCGGGGACGTAGACCTCCAGGGGGCGCGGCGAGGCCGCGGCCGAACCATCATCGAACCGAGAGGGAGCTCGCTCGGATGAACGACCGTATCGACTCGTTGCGTTTCTTCCTCGTGGCCGGTGCGGCGCTGATGCTCGGCGTGGTGTGCGCCGTCCCCGCGTTGGCCGACGAGGCCGGGTCGGCTCTGGCGGACTATGTCGCCGCGCCCGACGACAGCTTTGCCTGGAAGGTGCGCCAGCGGACGCGGCTGGGGCAGAGCGACGTGGTCGAGCTGACGCTCACGTCGCAGACGTGGAAGGACATCACCTGGAAGCACCGGCTGTTCCTCATCGTGCCGGACGGCGTGAAGGAGCGGGCGGACGCGCTGCTGCACATCGACGGCGGGCGGTGGCTGCCGCGTTTCGAAGCGCCGCCGACCGGCGAGGACGCGGCGTTTCCGAAGCAGGCGGTCCTGCTGGCGGGGTTCGCGCAGCAGTTGCGGTCGCCGGTGGCGGTGCTGCTGAACGTGCCGCAGCAGCCGATCTTCGACGGCAAGACCGAGGACGCGATCATCGCGTACACGTTCGACAAGTACCTCGTGACGGGCGAGGCGGACTGGCCGCTGCTGTTGCCGATGGTCAAGAGCGCGGTGCGGGCGATGGACGCCGTGCAGTCGTTCGCGACCGACGACCGCGGGCTCGCGATCGAGCGGTTCACCGTCACCGGCGCTTCCAAGCGGGGCTGGACCACCTGGCTGACCGCGGCGGCAGACGAGCGGGTCGTGGCGCTGGCGCCGATGGTGATCGACATGCTCAACATGGAGGCGCAGCTTCCGCACCAGCTCCGCTCGCTGGGCGAGTACTCCCCGCGGATCCACGACTACACGGACATCAACCTGCAGCACCGGATCGACTCGCCCCGGGGGCAGCAGCTCCGGCGGATCGTCGACCCCTACAGCTACCGCGAGACGGTGACGCAGCCGAAGCTGCTGCTCCTGGGCACGAACGACGGGTTCTGGACGATCGACGCGCTGAACCTCTACTGGGACGACCTCCGGGGCGAGAAGCACATCCTGTACGTCCCCAACGCGGACCACGACCTGGCGATGGACTGGCAGCGCGTGTTCGGGGGCATCCGGGCGCTGCACCGGGCCGCGACGGGCGGGCCGGCGCTGCCGCGCCTGACGTGGGACTACGCCGACGCGGACGACGGCGGGGCCACGCTCACGATCGAGCCCGGCGAGGCGGGGGCCCAAGTGCGGCTGTGGTCGGCGAAGGCGGAAACGCGGGACTTCCGCAAGGCGCGGTGGTCGGCGCGGCCGCTGACGGGGGACGGCGGGGGGCGGTTCGTGGCACGGGCGCCCGGGCCGGAGGCGGGGTACGCGGCGGTGTTCGCGGAGGTGACCTACCCGCGGGACGTGCTGCCGCTGAGCCTGTCGACGACGATCCGCGTGCTGGGTGAAGGGGAGTCCGCCGCCTCAGCCGCGGCGGCGGCGGAGTGAGACAGCGCGTGGCGGATTGATTACGCTGGTCCTCGTTGCCCGGCACACGGGACGAGGAGAGCCGAGTGATCAAAGCTATCAGTTACTGGTCGATGAAGGACGGGCTGGCGAACACGCACCCGCTCGGGGAAGCGCTCGCGCAGGCCAAGGCCGCGGGGTTCGAGGGGCTCGAGGTGGCGATCGGCACCGAGGGTGAGATCGCGACGACGACACCCCGCGAGCGGTGCGAGGCGCTGCGGGAGACGATCGAGGCGAGCGGCGTGGCGGTGGAGACCGCCGCCGCGGGGCTGGCGTGGGGCTGCTCGCCGACGAGCGACGACGCGGCGACGCGGGAGCGGTCGATCGGGCTGCACGCCGAGGCGCTGCGTCGGGCGGGCTGGCTCGGGTGCCGGGCGATGCTGATGGTGCCGGGCGTGGTGACGAGTCCGATCGCGCCCGCGGAGCGGGTGCGGTACGACCACGCGGTGGAGCGTGTGCGTGAGGCGGTGAAGCGGCTGCTGGACGTCGCGGAGGAGGCGGGGGTGGACCTGTGCCTCGAGAACGTGTGGAACGGTCTGTTCCTCTCGCCGCTGGAGCTGCGGGACTTCATCGATTCGTTCGACAGCGGGCGGCTGGGCGTGTACCTGGACGTGGGGAACGTGCTGCGGTACCACCAGTGGCCGCCGCACTGGATCGAGCTGCTGGCGCACCGGGTGAAGCGGGTGCACATCAAGGGATTCCGCGAGACGTTTGGCACGCAGGGCGGGTACGAGTTCGGGAGCCTGCTGGGGGGTGACGTCCCGTGGCCGGAGACGATGGCGGCGCTGCGGGGCATCGGATACGAGGGGACGATCGTCGCGGAGATGCTTCCGTGGCGCGAGGGGCTGCTCGAAGACACAAGCCGGGCCATGGACGAGATCCTGGCGGGCCGCGAAAAAGGAAGTGAGCGATGAGCGAGTTGCGAGTGGGTGTGGTCGGGCTCGGGATGATGGGCCAGACGCACCTGGACGTGTATGCGAAGCGGCCGGACGTGAAGATCGTGGCGGTGTCGGACCTGGACGCGGACCGGCTGCACGGCCGGCGGCGCGCGGGGGGCAACATCGAGGGCCAGGCCAAGGGCGGGGCGGACCTGTCGGGGGCGGCGAAGCACGCGGAGGGGATGGACCTGATCCACGACCCGAACGTGGACGTGGTGGACATCTGTCTGCCGACGCCGCTGCACCTGTCGTACGCTCAGGCCGCGCTCGCCGCGGGCAAGCACGTGCTGGTGGAGAAGCCGCTGGCGCGGACGGCGGCGGACGCGTACGTGCTCGCCGACGCCGCCGAGGCGAGCGACCGGGTCGCGATGCCGGCGATGTGCATGCGGTTCTGGCCCGGGTGGGACTGGCTCAAGGCGGCGGTGGACGATCGCCGCTTCGGCCGGCTGCGGTCGGTGGGCTTCCGCCGCATGTCGAGCCACCCCGGGGGGCCGTTCTACAGCAGCGGCGAGGCGGCGGGCGGCGCGATCCTCGACCTGCACATCCACGACGTCGACTTCGTGCAGCACCTGCTGGGGGTGCCGGCGTCGGTGTTCAGCCGGGGCTACGCCAAGCCGACGTCCGAACTGGACCACGTGGTGACGCAGTATCTCTACGACGGTGACGACACGCTCGTCACGGCGGAGGGGGCGTGGGCGATGGCGCCGGGGTTCGGGTTCCACATGAGCTACACGGCGAACTTCGAGGAGGCGACGGCGGTGTTCGACCTCCAGGGGGCGCCGACGCTGAAGGTGATCCGCGGCGGCGAGGCGGAGCCCGTGGAACTGGCGCCGGGGATGGGGTACGACCACGAGATCGACTACTTCATCGGGTGCGTGCGCGACGGCCGCAAGCCCGAGCGGGTGACGATGCGCCAGGCGGCGCACAGCGTGGCGATCGTGGAGGCGGAGCGGCGGAGCGCGGAGACGAAGGCTCCGGTGGCGGTTGAGACCCGCTGAGGCTGACGGAAACCGGATTCATGCAAGAAGCCCACGGACGGCGTCCGTGGGCTTCTTTGTTTTTGAATCCCGTTGCCGCTGGTGGCGGGTCAGGAGGTGTGCTTGTTGAGTTCGGTGACGAGGTCCTGCTTGGGGGTCACGCCGACGAACTTGCGGACGACCTCGCCGTTCTTGAACAGGAGGATGGTGGGGATCGCGCTGATGCCGTACTTCATCGACACCTCGCGGTTGCTGTCGGTGTCGACCTTGCCGACTTTGACCTTGCCTTGAAACTGCCCCGCCACGTCTTCGATGGTCTGGGCGATCATGCGGCAGGGCATGCACCACTCGGCCCAGAAGTCGACGAGGACGGGCTGGTCGCTCTTCACCACCTCGTCCTCGAAATTGGCATCGGTCAGTTCCAGAACCGTATCACTGGCCATCTTGGCTCTCCTGGCGTACCCGATCCGAGAATGCACCCAGCAGGGGGATCGAGCCGCTGGGGATTCTAGGCGGCGCATGGACCCCCGGCAACCGCCGCGCGAGCCGATGCGGGCAGCCGGGCGGACGCGGCGGTCGCCGCCCTCGGCCGATCGGTGAAGGAGGGGGGATGCCAGCGGGGGCGCCGAACGGGGCCGGATCGCGATACGATGTCCCCCTTTCACGAGGAGACGCTCTTGGACCTTTCGCAGAAGATCGCGGACAAGTCGGCGGTGGTGGGGGTGTCGGCGCTGGGGTACGTCGGGCTGCCGCTCATCCGTGCGTTCTGGGAGGCCGGGTTCCGCGTGCTGGGGTTTGACGTGGACCCGCGGAAGGTCGAGATGCTCAAGCGGGGGGAGAACTACCTCAAGCACTTCGGCGAGGGGTTCGTCTCGGAGATGGCGGCGAGCGACCGGTTCGATGTGACGGACGACCGGTCGCGACTGGGCGAGGCGGACGCGGTGCTGGTGTGTGTGCCCACGCCACTGGGGGCGCACCTCGAGCCGGACCTGTCCTACGTGGAGAAGGCGGCGGACGACATCGCCAAGTCGCTTCGGCCGGGGCAACTGGTGGTGCTCGAGTCGACGACCTACCCGGGGACGACGCGGGAGATCATGCTGCCGCGGTTCGAGGACCGCGGGTTGACGCTCGGGCAGGACTTCTACCTGGCCTACTCGCCCGAGCGGGAGGACCCGGGTCGCAAGAGTCACTCGACGCAGACGATCCCCAAGCTCGTGGGCGGGTGCGACGCGGCGTCGGGCGAGTTGGCGGCCGCGCTCTACCGCCACGCGATCAAGGAAGTGATCCTCGTCTCCTCGGCGGAGGTCGCGGAGGCGGCGAAGGTGCTCGAGAACGTCTACCGGGCGGTGAACATCGCGCTGGTGAACGAGCTGAAGGTGATCCTCGACAAGATGGGCGTGGACGTGTGGGAGGTGATCGACGCGGCGGCGACGAAGCCGTTCGGCTTCCAGGCGTTCTACCCCGGCCCGGGGCTTGGGGGGCACTGCATCCCGATCGACCCGTTCTACCTGACGTGGAAGGCGAAGGAGGTCGGGCAGACGACGCGGTTCATCGAGCTCGCCGGGCAGATCAACACGCGGATGCCCGAGTTCGTGGTGGAGAAGACGATGCTCGCGCTCAACGATGCGGGCAAGGCGGTGAAGGGCAGCCGCATCCTCGTGCTCGGGCTGGCGTACAAGCCGGACGTGGACGACGTGCGTGAGAGCCCGAGCTTCGAGCTGATCCGGCAGCTCAAGCGGCTGGGCGCGGCGGTGGACTACCACGACCCCCACGTTCCGGAGACCCACGCGATGCGCCACTACCCCGACCTGCCGCCGATGAAGAGCGTGGCGTGGAGCGAGGCGGCGCTGGCGGGCTACGACTGCGTGCTCATCGCGACGCACCACCAGTGGTACGACTGGGTGAAGATCGGCGAGCACGCGCCGCTGATCGTCGACACCCGCGGCGCGATGCGGAAGGCGGGCGCGACGGGGAG
>CAZKRE010000167.1:0-7612 GCA_964555075.1 uncultured Phycisphaeraceae bacterium | reverse complement strand
GGGGGGGGCGCGCGCCGCGCCGGCGGCGCACGTCCCCCGTTCGCCGCGGCCCTTGGGCCGCGCTGTGCCGCCTCGTCACCGTGCGCCCCGCGCGGCCCAAGGGCCGCGGCTAACAGGCTCAAGGGCGCTTGATCAGCGTGAAGTAGGCGTACGGCCCGTCGTTCACATGCTCCGACCGGGGCTGGAGCGTGATCGCGTGCACCTGAAACCCGGTGTCGGTCGCATGGCGCCAGAAGTCGTGCACGGTGTAGGTGGTCATGTGCGCCATGCCAAGACGGTAGCCCCATCGTCGCGCCTGCGTCGTGAAGCCGGTGGCGTACTTGATCTGGATCAGCGCCATCCCCCCGGTGCGGAGCATCCGGTGCGCGATCTCAAGGACCCGCACGCCGTACTCCGGCGTCGGCAGGAGCTCGAAGACGTAGAAGCAGGTGAACAGGTCGCAGTCGTGCGGGACCTGTTCGAGCGCCGCCTCCGGCGTGGCGGCGTCCACCAGCACGGGGTGGAAACAGTCGAGGCCCTGGGCCTCCATCTGCTTCGCGCACTCGTCGAGGGACGGCCGCGTGATGTCGACGCCGTAGAGCGCCTCGGCCTCGCGGCCGAAGTGCACCGCGTTGGCGCCGCCCCCGCAGCCCCACTCGACCACCTTCCGGACCGGGCGATCGAGGTGCGCCGAGCGGGAGAACCGCTCGAAGAGCTCGAAGTGGGACCGGCCAAGCCCGAGCCAGTCGTTCGGATCATCGAATCCCTCGCGCCAGTGGGCGAAGAGCGCGGCATTGTCGCCGGGCGGCGATTCCCAATAGGCCTGCGCATCGCGGACGATCTTCGCTTCGGGCTCGTGCCACCGGATGAGGTGGCGCCCGGCGTCAACGACGACCCGGGCCTTTCTCAAAGCTTGATGGACATTCAACATCCCGGCACTCCTCTGACGGGCGCGCCCAACGGACGCACGCCTCCGCCAACTGCTCGACGTCGCGCAGTGCCCCAACGGGGCAGCCGCATCTCAACCCGCCGCGCGTGCGCACGGCGACAGCCCGCGTTGCGCGGCGCTATACGTTGAGCTTCATCGCCAGGCTTAGAAGTGTCGGGAGGGACGCCACTCGCCCCATCGCCACGCGCGCGATCACCCGCGGCTCGGGGCCGAGGCTCACGAGGGGTCGGGGCAGGTGCCCGCCATGGAAGACGGCGCGCAGCAGATGGGCGTGTCCGCTGCTGCCGGCGATATCGTCACTCGGTCCGGGGGTGGGCGGGTGCTGATGCCCGGGCCGGAGCGGCGCGGAGCCGGGGCCGGCGAGGTAGGTGTGCCCGTGGTCGTAGAGGTGCGCGATCAGGTGGCCGACATCGGCGACTGCCTCGGCAGCGACCGGCGACAACAGCAGCGGGCAGGCCAGCAGCGCGGCCCATAAAGCATTGACGACGCACAAGACTCGGGTCACCCCTCAACTTCCTCCACCTGCAAGTATGTCTGATGGAACACACCGGGGCCACACGAATGTGGTTCGGCGGCCTGTTTTCGGTGCGATTGGACGCGTGGAACGAGAAGCTGGGGCGGCGTGGAGGTCTGGGTGGTTTGGGACGCCGTTGTCAGAACGCGTGAGAATGAGTTATAGATGCGTCTGCCGACGAGAGGCGTCGGCGGAACGCCCGCGCCGATGCGGGTAAGCAAACGGGGGGCTCGTCCCTCACGTGGAGGCAGATCGATGAGACGGTCTCTTAGGGCGATGGGGTTGGCGCTGGGGGTAAGTTTGCTGATGGCGTGGCCGCACCCGGCCGACGCCCAACTCTTCGGGCGGAAGAACAAGGAGGGCAAGCCCTCCAAGAAGGACGAGGACACGAAGCTGTACGACGGCAACGCCGACCTCGCCGCGAAGCTGGGCGGGGAGTACCGCGGGATCAAGCACGCGGTGGGCGTGCGGGACTTCGACAACGACGCGGGGTTCGGCGCGCAGTGGAACCTGCCGCGGAACATGGCGATCATGCTCGAGTCGGCGCTGATGAACACGGGGCGGTTCGTGCTGGTCGAGCGGGAGAAGCTCGACGTCGTGCTCGATGAGCAGGAGCTTCAGGCGCGCGGGCTCTCGGCCCAGACGGAGGGGAACGTCGCGGGGGTCGGCAAGCTCCGACCGGCGAAGTACGTCGCCACGGGCCAGCTCGTCGAGGTCGAGGGCTCGGAGTCGGGCGTCGGCGGCGGGCTGAACATCAAGGGCTTCCGCCTCGGCGGCAACCACGCCAAGATGCAGGCGACCATCATCGCCAAGCTCGTGGACACGACCACCGGCGAGGTGGTGTCCAGCCAGCGGATCCTCGGCAAGGCCGGCCGCACCGGCGTCAACGTGGGCTACAGCCACCGCGGCGTCGGGGGCGACCTGGGCGGGTTCGAGAAGACGCCCGCGGCCGAGGCGATCCAGGACTGCCTCAACCAGGCGGCGATCTTCATCGCCCGCGAGATGGAGTCGATGCCCGCCGACGCCGCGGTGGTGATGGTCAAGGACGGCCGGGTCATCATCAACCGGGGCAGCGTGCACAACTTCCAGCCGGGCGTGGTGCTGGTGATGACGGAGAAGGGGGAAGACCTGATCGACCCGGACACGGGCGAGGTGCTGGAGAAGGCCGTCGGGCGGACGATCGGGCAGATCCGGGTGGAGACGGTGAGCGAAAAGGTGTCCTACTGTTCGGTGGTGACGGGCGAGGCGAACCCGGCCCGGGGGACGGTGGCGAGCGTGGCGTCGATGCCGGCGGACCTGGCGGCGGCGACGTCGCCGGAGCGGCCGGCGGCGGCGAACTGAGCGGGTTGGGGCTAACGACAGGCACTCCACAGCGAGCCCACGGCCGCGCGGCCGTGGGCTTCGCCGTGATGCCCGGACCGGCGGCGGTTGCTGGGGGGGGCCGCGGCCGGTAACTTCTGCCCACATAAAGCAAAGCAGGAAGCGGCTCAATATGAAGGTCATCTGTGACAGAGGGGCCCTGGTCGAAGCGCTGAACCTGGTGGGCGGCGTGATCGTGTCGCGGACGCCGAAGCCGGCGCTGACGTGCGTGAAGCTGACCGCCGGGGACGACGTCGAGGGCGGGCTGCAACTGGCGGCGACGGACCTGGAGGTCGCGGTGCGGGTGAGCACCGGCCGGGTCGAGGTGCAGGAGCCGGGCCAGGCGCTGATCCCCGCGGACAAGTTCCAGCAGATCGTGCGGGAGTCGATCGACCCGACGGTGACGCTCGAGACCGAGCAGGACGTCGCGACGATCACCGGTCGGGACAGCCGGTTCAAGATCTACGGCCAGCCGCCGGCCGACTTCCCCCCGATGCCCGAGTTCACGGGCGACGCCGACTTCGAGATCCCGGCGGCGGACCTGCACCGGCTGATCGCGATGACGATCTTCGCGACCGCGCGGGAGAACTCCCGGTACGCGATCAACGGCGTGCTGGTCGAGCGGGAGGGCAACAAGCTCGTCGTCGTCGCGACCGACGGGCACCGCCTGGCGCTGGCGCGGGGGACGTGCAAGTCGACCACCGGGGACAACCGCACGGCGATCGTGCCGACGAAGGCGCTGAACCTCCTGCTGCGGCTCTTCGACGACGCGGAGCAGACCGTGCGGGTGAAGATCCAGGACAACCAGATCCTCTTCCAGGCGGACGGGGCGACGCTGGTGTCGAACCTGGTGGAAGGCAACTTCCCTCCCTACCGCGACGTGGTGCCCAAGGAGAACGACAAGAAGGCGACCCTGAGCACCGACGTCTTCATCTCCGCGGTCCGGCGCGCGGCGCTGCTGACCAACGAGGAGAGCAAGGGCGTCCGCATGGCGTTCAGCCCGGAGGGGCTGCGGCTGTCGTCGCGGGCCCCGGAGATGGGCGAGGCGGAGATCAACGTCGAGCTGCCCGAGTACCAGGGCGAGCCGATCGAGATCGGGTTCAACCCCAACTACCTGCTCGACGCGCTGAAGGTGCTGGACGAGAACCAGGTGACGCTCGAGTTCAAGGCGGGCAACAAGCCGGGCATCCTCCGCACCGGCCCGAGCTTCCTGTACGTCGTGATGCCGGTGAACCTGCAGTAGCGGCGGTTCCAGTGGGGGGGGTGAGTTCGTTGCCGCGGCGCTCCCGGAGCGGTGGCGGGGACGGGTGATTTTTCGGTGTCGGTGGGCGGAAATGTCGCACTCCCGAGGGGTCGCCGGCGTAGAATCCGCGGTCTCGCCGAGACCCCCAACCCCCAGGACTCAAAGCAGTGGAGCCGACGGGAGATATGACCACCGCCAGCAGCAACATCGCGCGTTCGATGCCCGCCCTCGATGAACCGGCCCCGGGCTGGTGGACCCGCCTGGTCCGCCGGGTGGAGTCGAAGATCTCCCGGCTGTCGAGCAAGAACAACTTCTGGCACCGGCTGTGCTCGTGGATCTGGCTGCCGCTGGCGTTCCGGTCGGGCATCCAGTTCGCCACCGCCCACAGCGAGAACGAGAAGGGCTTCTCCGTGATGCTGCCCTTCCGCCGGTTCAACCGCAACTGGTACAACGCCATGGCGGGCGCGGCGCTGCTCGCCAATAGCGAGGTCGCGGGCGGGATGTACGTCTTCCAGAAGTGCGGCGGGGACTACACGGTCGTCTGCAAGGAGCTGAGCTACAAGTTCATGCGGCCGTGCGTCGGTCCGGCGCTCTACCGCGTCACCCCCCTCGAGGACATCGAGGAAAAGGTCCGCACCGGGAACGAGTTCAACATCACCGTCGACATGAACATCGTCCAGATGGTCACCACCGGCGGCGAGGAGAAAGAGCGCCGCGTGGGCGTCTCCACCGCGACGTTCCACGTCACCCCGAAGGCCATGGCCCGCCGGCGGCAGCAGCGCTGGATCGAGAAGCAGAAGCAGAAGGCCGCGCGCAAGGCCGGCGCCGAGGCGTAGACGCCGGGGCCGCGACTGCCTCGCCGCCGCTCATCCCGCGGGCTTGGAATCTTCCTGACGGCCGTCGAGGCGGGCGAGGGTGCCGTCGTAGCGTCGCCGCAGGTCCTCCCGGTCCGCGGGGTTCGGGATCCCATCCAATCCATCGTGCAGCACGAGGTCCGCGTGTCGCCGCAGCGACGCCCGCTGGTGGCGGGTCGAGGCCTCGACGGCGATCCGCTGGATCGCTTCGAGCAGGCGGATCATGATGGCCGGCTGCGATCGGCCGTGCTGGCGGATCTGGTCGAAGGCCGCGGCCATGAGCCCGTCGAACGTCGTGCGGTCGGTGACGAGGCGTTGGCGTCGCTCCGGGGGGAGCATCGTGGGGCCTTCCATCTCGCGGGTGGCGATGTGGGCGAGGCCCGAGGCGAGGCGGTCGATGCAGCTGACGGCGGTGAAGGGGTCGTTAATCCCCGGGGAGAGGGCGCGGACGGCGATCTCGCTGAGCTGCGCGATGGCGAACTCCACATCCTGCGCGGGCGTGCGGTGGCTGCCGAGGTAGAAGCAGTCGACGATGGCCCGTTCGAGCCCCCGGCCCGCGCGGTCGGCGGGCCAGACGCGGACCATCGCGTGCCCCTCGTCGACGAAGAGGCCCGGCCGGTAGAGCACCTGCAGGAGGAGATCCGACTCCTCGGCGAGGGTGGCGAGCGTGCTGTAGTCGATCGACTGGAGGTAGTCGCTCTTCGGGGCGCGGACGATCCACGCGTCGCCGGGGTCGCGGGGCGGGTCGGGGCTGACGGGCTCGCTGGCGTGCGGGTCGATGGGGCGGGGGTAGAGGCGGTCGGTGACGTGGCGGAGTTCGCGGGAGACGGCCATGACCACCTCGGAGGCGGAGATCATGCGGGCGATGTGGTGGATGAAGTAGATGAGGACGCCGACGCTGAGGAGGGTGAGGATCGCCCCGCCGAGGGCGGAGATGTGGGGGACGCTGGTCTCCTCGCGGAGGCGCCCCATGGTGGTGATGACGACGAGGCAGTAGACGAAGGTGGCGAGGAAGACGCCGAGGGTGGCCTGCGTGCCGCGGTCGCGCATGTAGTTGCGGAGCATCCGCGGGCCGAACTGGGAGGAGGCGAGCTGGAGCGCGACGACGGTGATGGAGAACACGATGCTGATGATCGTGACGATCGCGGTCATGAAGGTGGTGAGCAGGTCGCGGACGGCGTCGGCGTCGCCCGCGCGGAGCCACTGGAGCTCGGGCGCGTCGGCGGTATCGACGTAGAAGTCCAGCGCGATGCAGGCGACGGCGAAGGAAGCGCCGGCGACGCAGAGGCCCGAGGGGATGAACCAGAAGCTGCTCCGCAACCTGTCGGCGATCACGAGCTGGCTGACGTTCATGGCGGACTCTAGCGCGTGCTTAGCCCCCGGGCCCGCCGGGGTGCGGCCGCGGGGCTAAACTGACGCGATGGACGCAACCGCCCCGCAACGTGGACCCCTCGCCGCCCTCGGGTGGGCGTGCTTCGTGGGCAGCTCGTGGACCTGGATCATCGGGATGGTGTTCCCCGTCCTCCTGCTGCGCGACTACGGCGTGGCGGGGTGGTGGGTGTTCGCGGTCCCGAACGTGATCGGCGCGGCGGCGATGGGGTTCGTGCTCGCCCGGCCGGAGGTGAGCGCCCGCGTCTTCGACGAGCACACGGGCATGTGCGTGCGGTTCAGCGAGGCGACGCTGGCGTTCCACTTCTTTGTCGCCACGTGGCTGTTCACGCGGCTGCTGGGGGGATGGTGGCCGGTGCCGGCGGTGATCGCGCTGGGGCTGGGGTTCTGGTACGTGAGCGTGCGGGACCGCGGTGCGGTGCTGGCGAGCGTGGCGGTGAGCCTGGTGTCGCTGGTGCTGTTCGGCGTGCTGCTCGGGGCGGATGGGGCGTGGCTGGGGGTGGGGGGGGAGGCGCTGCCGCATGCGGAGTCCGCGGCGGGGCTGTCGGGGAGTCACCTGTGGTTCTTCGCGCTCGCGTCGGGGACCGGCTTTCTGCTCTGCCCGTACCTGGATGCCACGTTCCACCGCGCGCGGCAGGCCACCGCGGCGGGCACGGGCAAGGCGGCGTTCGCGATCGGGTTCGGCGGGGTGTTCCTCACGATGATCGTCTTCACGCTCGCGTACGCCGGCCGCCTGATCCCCTGGCTCGACGAGGACGCCGAGCGGGTGCTCCCGCCGATGTGGACCTGGATCCTCGGGACGCACCTGCTGCTGCAAAGCGGGCTGACGATCGGCCTGCACCTCCGCGAGGCGAACGAGGTGCCGACCGGCTACCGGCTCTCGCCGCGGCTGCTCGTCGTGGCGGTGGTCGGCGTCGGGCTCGGGCTGCTGCTGAGCGACGCGCCGCTGCGGCTGACCGAGGGCCGCACGCTGCTCGACGGGGAGGTGATCTACCGCTCGTTCCTGCTGCTGTACGGTCTGGTGTTCCCGGCGTACGTGTTCCTGGTGATGCTCCCGCCGATGCGCGGCACGGTGGCGCGGCCGGTGCGGGTGGGGCTGTTCCTCGTGGCGGCGGTGGCGTCGCTGCCGCTGGGGTTCGCGGGGTTCGTGATGGGGATCGGCTGGGCGATCGCGGCGGCGGTGGGGCTGCTGGTGGTCGCGCGGGCGATCCTGGAAGCGGTGGCGACAAAACACGCGACGAAGGCGTCACGTTAGCCGCCGCCCTTGGGCGGCGCGGGGCGCCGGGTGAGGCCCGCGGGGCGCGCGGCACCAGTGCCGCGGCTAA
>CAZKRE010000166.1:0-7618 GCA_964555075.1 uncultured Phycisphaeraceae bacterium | reverse complement strand
CCGCCTTCAGCGGCCAGGTGAACGCGCTGGTGCTGCGGCGGGTGGAGTAGGAGCAAGGAGAGAGAAGCTATGGTCAGTGGCAAGGCCGACACCGTCGCCGCGATCCGCGAAGAGCTCCAACGGCTGCGCGCTGAGCAGGACCTGCTTAGTCAACGCACCGAACGCTTGCTCAAGCAACTCACTCTCCCCGGTACTGGCCAGCCCAGTCACAGCGATGCGCACAACCTCCGCGGAAGCGTGACTTATCTGGGGGACATCGTGAGCCCCACCGGCGAGACTTGGGACTCCGCGGTTGATCATCCTTGATACTCACGCCTGGATCTGGTGGGTGAGCGACCCTTCGCTCTTGTCGCCCGCAGCAACGAGAGCCATCGATGACGATCCAGTCCGTGGCGTTTGTGTAATCAGTTGCTGGGAGATCGCCATGCTCCTTCGCAAGCACCGGATTCAACTCGATCGCCCCCTGGAAGTATGGATGGAACACGCGATAGCCCAACCAGGGATTGAACTTCTCGGGATCGACCCCCCACTGGCGATCGCCGTGGGGCGTGACGTGCCCGGCCTTCATCACGACCCTGCCGACCGGTTCATCGCGATGTCGGCTTTGCAGCGAGGTTGCCCGGTGATCACCAAGGATCGCGCGCTCCAGGCTTTCACCGCAATCGCAACCATCTGGTAAGGAAACCGAACGTGTCACACCGCGTTGTCATCACCGGGATGGGTTGGGTCACGCCGCTCGGGCACGACCTCGAGGGCGTCTGGCAGCGGCTGCTCCGCGCCGAGTCGGGCATCGGGCCCATCGAGCACTTCGACGCCTCGAGCTTCCCCACCACCTTCGCCGCCCAGGTCAAGGGCTACGACTACCGCACGCTCGTCGCCCACCCCGAGTTGCACGAGGGGGTCCACTACAACACCCAGTTCGCGCTCGGCGCCGCGGCGCAGGCGTGGAAGATGTCCCGCCTCGACGGGCACGCCGGCCTCGACCGCGAGCGGGTCGGCATCTACCTCGGCTCGGGCGAGGGGCAGATCGACTTCGACCACTACGTCACCAGCAACATCGCCGGCTGGGACGCCGCGACCCAGAAGGTCGACGCCGCGAAGTGGGCCCCCGTCGCCGCGCAGCGCATGACCGCCCGCCACGAGAGCGAGCAGGAGCCCTTCATGCCGCTCACGCACCTGGCGCTGGAGTTCGACGTCCACGGCCCGGCGTACAACTGCCTCACCGCCTGCGCCGCCTCCACCCAGGCCATCGGCGAGGCGACCTGCGTCCTCCTGCGCGGCGACGCCGACGTCATGGTCACCGGCGGCGCGCACACGATGATCCACCCCTTCGGCGTGACCGGGTTCAACCGCCTCACCGCCCTCTCCACCCGCAACCACGACCCCCAGGGCGCCAGCCGCCCCTTCAACGCCGACCGCGGCGGGTTCGTCCTCGGCGAGGGCGCGGGCATCTTCATCCTCGAAACCCTCGAACACGCCCAGCGGCGCGGCGCGACCATCCTCGCGGAGATCGGCGGCTACGGGTCGACCGCCGACGCCTACCGCATCACCGACATCCACCCCGACGGCCGGGGCGCCGTGCAGGCCATGCGTCAGGCCATCAGCGCCGCCGGGCTCACCCCCGCCGAGATCGGCTACGTCGCCGCGCACGGCACGGGGACGAAGGAAAACGACTCGATCGAGACCAAGGCGATCCGCAAGGTGTTCGCGCCCGACGGCGACGTGAAGCAGGCGCCGCCCGTCTCGAGCATCAAGTCGATGATCGGCCACCTCATCGCCGCCGCGGGCGTCGTGCAGGCGATCAGCTGCGTCCTCGCCATCCGCGACGGCAAGCTCCCGCCCACGCGGAACTACAGCGTCCCCGACCCCGAGTGCGACCTCGACTACATCCCCAACCAGGCCCGCGAGAAGAAGGTCGACGCCTGCCTGTCCAACAGCTTCGGCTTCGGCGGGCAGAACGACACGCTGGTGATCCGCCGGTTCGTGGCGTGAGCCGCGCCACGTGCTCTTTGACAAGTGCATCGCACGAAAACGGCGCCGCATCCCCCACCGGGACGCGGCGCCGCGAGTCGAATCGTTGCAGTGGCCCGGACGCGAGATCAGTCGTACAGAGCGCCGGGCTGGGTGAGCAGCATCGTGGTCTCGATGCGGAAGTTCGATTCGGTCGTGCACCGCTCGGCGAAGAAGAGCGCGAGCTCGTACTTCTTGCCCGGCTCGAGCCTGAGGTTCCGCGTCTGGGTGTGGACGACCTTGCCGTTGGTGTCGGTCCGCTTGAAGACCCCGGTGTCGAGGTTGATGGTGCCGGTCTCCTGCGAGTGGACGCCGCCGAGGTCGACGGCGAGCTTGCCGTCGATGTAGACCCAGACGTCGTCGTCGCCGCGGAAGGTGAACTCCAGGTCGCGGTCCCGCTTCTCGCGGGGGGTGAACGAGAACAGGGTCCGCAGCTCGTAGGTGAAGTGGAAGTTCTTGTCCTGGTTCACCTGCTGGGCGTACTTGAACGGCTTGTTGCGGTTGTACTTCGTGTTCCCGAAGCCCTTGCCGTTGATCGGGAAGAAGTAGTTGGTCGGGCCGTTGGGCGTCTTGTCGCGGGCGAAGTAGTAGACGCCGTCCTTCGTCGGGTGCGGCTCGAGCGTGATGCTGTAGGGGATCGGGATGTTCACGCCGGGCACGTCGCGGAACCACTGGGCGAACGTGTCGCGCGAGTACACCGCGCCGCTCCACTTGGAGCTCTGCGAGTTCAGCGTCGGCTTGCCGTCCGCGTCGAGCGTGGGCGCCACGATCTCCAGCCGCGACGTGTTGGGGTAGGTCTCGAAGTCCTTGTGCATCAGGTCGAAGTCCCGCACCGTGCCCGTCAGGGTGATGGAGTTCGATTGCGCGGACGCCGACCCGAAGAACATCGCGGCCAGCAGCGCGCCCACCGTCATCTTGCCAATCATGTTCGCACCTCGTCTCGCCTGGACCCGCCCCTCGGCGGCGCATCAGGAGTTTCCGACTCGTGGACCGATCCCACGCGGACCGGCCTGCCTCGTACGGGGTCAAACGTACGACCCGGACACGCCGCGGGCGAGGTGTCGATGCAGAATCCCTGTCGCCCCCCGGTTCGGCAGCCCCTACAGCCGTCAGGCGCGGCACACCCGGCCCGGCCGCGCCCGCCCCACCCCGCCCCTGGCCGCCTCAGAACGCGTGTGAACGGGTGCCATGGCTTGACCCGCGCCTCGCGGGCAAGCCGTGCGGGCGCGCGGGCGTCCGGTGACGTTCGGCACGGCTTGGTCTCGTTGCACTCGACTCAAGCCGTGGCACCCCCGAACCTCGTGACCGGCTCCTCACACACGTGCTCAGCTCTTCATGTTCACGTACTGCAACGGCACGTCCAGGTCCGCCCCGTTGAGCAGCGCGATCACCGCCTGCAGGTCGTCGATGTTCTTCCCCGTCACCCGCACCTCGTCCCCCTGGATCGACGCCTGGACCTTCAGCTTCGACTCCTTGACCATCTTCACGATCTTCTTCGCCGTGTCCTGCTCGATCCCCTCGCGGATCACGACGTCGCGCTTGAGCTGGCTGCCCGCGGCCGGCTGCGGCTCCTCGAACTTGAGCGTCTTGAGGTCGACCTTCCGCTTGACCGCGTTCTGCTGGAGCGTCTCCTGGATCGCCTCCATCTTCATCTTGTCCTCCGCGAGGATGTGGAGCTTCTTCTCCTTGCGGTCGTGCGTGATCTCGAACTTGCTCCCGCGGAAGTCGTACCGCTGCTGCAGCGCCTTGAGCGTGTTGTTGATCGCGTTGTCGACTTCCTGCAGCTCGACGCGGGAAACGATGTCAAACGAGGGCATGGCAGACTCCAATCTGAAAGAGGGCGCGCCGATGGTACCACCCCCAGCGGGCACGCTCCGCGTGTCGGGCGGGTCGTACGATGTCCGCGTGACGCCGCTCCGCTATCTCTGGGCTTTCTTCCCCAACACCCTGATCGGGCTGTCCCTCGCGCTGCTGGCGCGTGCGACGGGCGGCCGCGTCACCGTCATCGACGGGGTGGTCGAGGCGCAGGGCGGGGCCGTCGCGTGGCTGCTGCGGCACGCCGTCCCCCTCTCCACCGGGGCGAGCGCCATCACCTTCGGGCACGTCGTGCTCGGGCGGAACCAGGCGTGCCTCGACCTCACGCGGGCCCACGAGCGGGTCCACGTCCGGCAGTACGAGCGCTGGGGCCCGCTGTTCCTGCCCGCCTACGGCGTGTCGAGCCTGCTGGTCTGGCGACGCGGCGGGGACGCATATCGGGGCAACCGCTTCGAGGCCGAGGCGTTCCGCCTGGTCCCCCGCCGCCCCGCGGCTCCCGCGGCTGCCGGGGCTTCGGCGGGCGGCGACCCGGGGGTTCCCCCGTCGACGCCCGACTCCCGTTCGCCTAGCATCGACCGTATGAGCGAACCCAACCCTGCCGGCCAACACCCCGACGAACCCACCTTCAGCGACTCGGCGACGAAGACGGGCAACTCCCGCCTCTGGCTGCCGGTGCTGGTGGTGATGCTGATCTTCCTGATCGGGGCGGCGATCCTGGTGCTCAGCGGTGCGCTGGGCGGCGCGATGACCGAGGATGCGGCCCCCAACGTGGGGGAGCAGACGGTCCAGCCGCCCGGGGCGGGCTGAGCGCCTCAGGCCGTGCCGCCCGGCGCGGGGGCGGCGGGCGGCGCCGCGGCCCCCTTCTCCTGCTGCTCGCGCTGGGCCCGCTGGATGGCGGCCTGGTAGTTCTGGGTGATCAGCCCCTGGGCGAAGATGTAGGTCGCGACCTCCATCATGACGGGGAAGTTCGAGAACGCGTCCGCGTACTTCTCGGCGACGTCGCCTTCCGTTTCGCCTTTCGACTCGGCCATGAACTTGGCCTGGACGAGGTTGATCGCTTCCTGAATCTGCATCGCACGGCTCCTGCGTAGCTGGGACCATCCCGCCGCTGGGCGACGGGGCAGACACTGTATCGCCGTCGGGCGACGCGTGGGCGCAGCGGGGCGCACCCGGGCGGGGTGAACGTGGGCGTCAGGGGACCCGGGCGGCCGCGGACTCCCGCGCGGCGAGGAGGATGGCGCGGACCAGGTCGTCTGCGGGGCCGCCCTTGGGCAGGTAGGCGAACGCCCCGGCCTCTCGCATCGCGACCGCCATGTCGTCCTTCTCGTGCATCGACAGGCCGACCACCTGCACCGCCGGCCACTCCTCGCGGATCCGCCGCGTCGCCTCGATCCCGCTCAGCACCGGCATGGACACGTCCATCACGATCACGTCCGGCTTGAGCTCCCGCACGAGGTCGATCGCCGCCTGGCCGTCCGCCGCCTCGCCGACCACCGCGATGGTCGGCTGATCCAGCAGCAGCCCCGCGATCCCCTCCCGCAGGATCTTGTGGTCGTCCACCAGCAGCACCCGCACCGCGTCCGGGTTGTGCGGCCGGGGCCGGGGGATGGCGGGGATGGTCGGCAGCGCCTGCGCCTGCGCGCTCGCCTGCCGCGTCTCCTCCTCAATGACCTCCTGACTCACCAGCGGGACGGTCAGCGTGATCCGGCAGCCCTCGTCCTCCTGAGACTCGGCGTCGAACTTCCCGCCCAGGAACGCCAGCCGCTGCTGGATGTGGAACAGCCCGAACCCCTCCTGCCGCGGGGCGTGGATCACCCGCTCCGCGTCGCAGCCGCGCCCGTAGTCCTGCACGGTCACGGCGAACTCGCCCGACTCGGTCTGCGCCGTCTCGACCTCCGCCCGCTCGGTGCCGGCGTGCTTGACGACGTTGAAGAGCAGCTCCCGCACCGCCTGGAAGAGGAAGTCGCGGACGCTGTCGTCGTTGATCTCCACGCCGTCACGGGGGATCACCTGGACGTCCAGGTTGTGCTCCTTGAGGAACTGACGCGACAGCCACTCGAGCGCCGGGACCAGGCCCCGGTCGTGGAGCACCGGCGGCGAGAGCTGCACCGTCAGCGTCCGCGACGCCTCGATCGAGTCGCTGAGCAGTTGCTGAACCTGTTTGACCGCCACGCGGAGTTGCTCATCCCCCTGGGCCGAGGCCTTGACGCCGACGCGGTCCATCCGCATCTTCGCCGCCACCAGCAGTTGCTGCAGGTGGTCGTGGAGCGTCTGCGCCACCCGCCGCCGCTCGCGTTGCTCCGCCCGCGTCAGCTCGTTGGCGAGGTACCGCAGCTGCGCGGCCTGCTGCTCCGCAACCGCCAGCAGCTGCGCCCGCTGGCGCTCGATCCGGTGCGAGTGCACCGCGTACCGCAGCGCCCGCTCGAGCATGTCGGCGTTGAGCTGGCTCTTGTCCAGGAAGTCCGCGGCGCCCGCCTCCATCGCCGCCAGGTCGGTCTCCCGGTCCCCCTGGCCGGTGAGCAGGATCAGCGGGACGCCGATCGAGCGGCTGCGCGCCTCCTCGATCAGCTCGATGCCGTCCTTCACCCCGAGGCGGTAATCGACGATGCAGAGGTCGAACCCGCCCTCGGTGAGCCGCCGGATCGCCTCGCCGTATTCCGAGCACCAGTCGGACTGGTACCGGTCGCTGCCGATCTGCCGCAGCAGATCGCGGACCAGGACGAGGTCGTCCTCGTCGTCGTCGACCAGCAGGATGCGCAGAGGCTTGCTCGTCATGTCTCCTCGGGCCGAGCCCGCTCAGGCCTGGTGGGGCTTGTCGCCGGGCAGCTCGACGATCTCGAACCAGTACCGCCCGAGCGTCTGCATCACCGCGACGAGCCCGTCGAACGTCACCGGCTTGGTGATGAAGGAGTTCACGCCCAGGTCGTAGGTGCGGTAGATGTCCTCTTCCGCCTTGGAGGTCGTGAGCACCACGATCGGGATCTGCCGCAGTTGCGGGTAGCTCTTGATCTCCTTGAGCGCCTCCCGCCCGTCCTTCCGCGGCATGTTGAGGTCCAGCAGGATCAGGCCCGGCCGGGGCGCCGCGGCGGGGTCGGTGTAGGCCCCGCGGTGCAGCAGGTAATCCAGGAGCTCCTCGCCGTCCTGCACGAACCGCAGGTCGTTCGCCAGCCGGCTCTCCGCCAGCGCGTCCTGCGCGAGCATGCGATCGTCCGCGTCATCGTCGGCAAGCACGATCGTGATCGGACGGGGGTGCTTATCAGGCATGAATGGATCCTCAGGCGCTCATCGCGGGGAAGACGCCGGTCGCGTCGGCGCCCGATTGCCCGTCCACCTGCTGGACCGGGAGGGTCACCACGAACGTCGCGCCGGCCCCCGGGGTGCTGCGGGCGGAGACGTCCCCGCCGTGTCGCCGGGCAATCTTACGGCAAACCGCCAACCCGATACCAGTCCCCTCGTAGCTTTGCCGCCCGTGCAGCCGCTGGAAGACGTTGAAGATCCGGTCGAGATACTTCTCCTCGAACCCGATCCCGTTGTCCTGGATGTACAGCCGGACCACCTCGCGCACCGGCCCTTCCTTCCTCGTCTCCACCACCTGCTCGGCAAACACCTTCACCCGCGTCGGCACGTCCGGCCGGCCGAACTTCAGCGCGTTGCCGATCAGGTTCTGCAGCAACTGGTGCATCTGCAACGGGTCCGCGTCGATCGTCGGCAGGTCCGCCGCCTCCACGGTCGCCCCCACGTCCTCGATCCGCGTCTCCAGGTCGGACAGCACCCCCGACACCACCTCCGACAG
>CAZKRE010000165.1:0-7648 GCA_964555075.1 uncultured Phycisphaeraceae bacterium | reverse complement strand
AGATGAAAAACGTCAGCAGCAGGAAGATGACGTCGATGAGCGGCACCATCTCCACGCGGGCTGAGCGGTCCACACGACGGGCATACCGCATGCGCCACATCGTACTCCCGCTATCCAGCCACGGGGCGCGGCGCTTCTCGGTCGCTTGACGCCGCCGCTGGGCCGGACATACTGACACGCAAGTGTAGGTCGTCCAGTCGCACCACCTTGGGGAAAGCATATGACCGATCCGATCGACCCGATCCCTCCGACACCCGATCCGCAGCCCACCGGCACCCCGCCCCCGCCACCCGGCGGAGCGCCGCTCGCGGGCGACCTGCCCGCCGCGCCCACCAAGGACGAGCGCACCATGGCGATGCTCGCCCACCTGCTGGGCCTGCTCAGCGTCATCGGCCCGCTGATCATCTGGCTGATCAAGAAGGATGAGTCCCGATTCGTCGACGATCAGGGCAAGGAGTCGCTGAACTTCCAGATCACGGCCCTGATCATCTGGGTCGGCATCGTGATCCTGTCGATCGTGACCTGTGGCGTCGGCGGCCTGCTGGCGCCGGTCTTCCTCGTCGTCGTGGTGGTGTTCTGCATCCTCGCCGCCATCAAGGCGAACGAGGGCGTGGCGTACCGCTACCCGCTGTGTCTGCGGCTGATCAAGTAGGCGATCGTTCACCCGCCCGGTACGAAGAAAGGCCGCCTCGCGAGAGGCGGCCTTTTTGCATGGTGGAACTGGAGGGCGAGGTCAGGCAAGCGCCCGCCGCCGGGCCAGCGCCGCGAGCCCGCCGAGCAGCAGCAAGGCGGAGGCAGGCTCGGGGATGACGCTGCCCGCGAGCGTCAGAACGAGCGACTCGCCGTCGGCGGCGCCGAGCAGGTCTTCGTCAGACACCGCCAGCGTGTAGGTGGCGGAGAAGACGCCCAGGGTGCTGGTGTCGAAGCTCGCGAGGTAGTCGACCCGCTCGCCTGCGAGCAGGTCGAAGAACTCGCTCAGGTTGGTGGTCAGAACGCCCGTGTCACCCGTGCCGAGGATGCTGTCGAGGTCCAGCCCGGCGGTGAATCCGGTGACCGATTCGAGATTGGCGATGCTGAATGCCAGCGGCGAGACGGCCTCGTTCAGCAGCACGGTGCCGAAGTCCAGCGTGAGCGTGTTTTGGTCGGCGGAGGCGTTGAAGGACGCCTCAGAATGCGCGAGCACGTTGGCGGTGTACGAGATCACATCGTCGCTGTCGTTCGAGCCGCTGTTCGCGAACTCGGCGGTGCTGGCGAGGTTGTCGATCGTCAGAGAGGCCGACTTCGCACCCGCCGTCGAGGTGTTGATGGTCAGGGGCGCGGTCGTGCCGCCTGAGCCCTCCGCCGCGAGGAAGGGGGCGACGAAGTTCTGGTGATGAGAGACGTTGACGTCGACGGCCACCTCGCCCCAACTGGAGTTGGTGCCAGGGGAGACGTCGGGCAAGGAGTTAAAGCCGAAGCCGTAGGAGGTGACCCCGACGATCTTGAACTCGCTGAGGGTTCCCGCGAGATCGAGGGTGGTGTCCGCCTCGACGGCATCGCCGGCGTAGTTCAAGCCGAGGGTCGTGCCGTTATCGCCGACCTTTTCGATGCCGATGTTCTGCGTGGGGATCGCGGCGCCGACGATGACGGAGCCGAGGTGGCCGCCGCTGCTGGTGATACTGACGCGGGTGTCGTTGGCGGCGCGGAAGCTGCCGCCGCCGGAATCGCCGGGAGCCGAGCCCACTTCGTCGGCGCCGAAGCCGAGGTGGGGGGCCTGGGACAACGGGTTGTAGGTGAAGACGTCATGGGCCGGTGCGCCGCTGTCGAAGTCGTAGGCGAGTCCGTCGCCGGTCACGGGCGCCGACGTGTTGAGCGGCGTGCGCACCGCGCGGGCGTCCATGTCGTAAGACTGCAGGCCCGCCCGCTTGGTGCCGGGCAGTGTCGCGCCCACGGTGTTGCCGGTGCTGCCATGGCCCGTTCCCCCGTAGCCGACGTGGATATTGGCTACCCCGGGCGCGACGGCGTTCGAGCCGCGGTAGATGTCGTAGCGGGGCACCCGGCTGTCGATCGGCGACGCCCAACTGACGATCGCCAGGTCCCCGCCGAGGGTCGGATTCCCGTTATAGCTTGGGACCTTGGTGACTGTGGCGGTCACGGGGGAGCTGAGGGAGATGCCACCGGGCAGGTTCCAACGCACATGCACCTGGATGTCGGGCAGGATATTCCCGTCATCATCGGCGACCACGTGCGCCGCCGTGAGCAGGGCGTTGCCGCTGGACAGGAGGTTGCCGCTGCCGATGGACACCGTGCCCGGCGCCAGCGCGGAACTGGACACGACGACCTGCCCCACGCCGTCGTGGTTGAAGCCGCCGTAAACCGGCGTGCCCGCGATCGTGGTGTGGGATCCGCTGAAATCCGACGTGACGTACTGCTGACGGATGGGGGCGGGGGCGCCAAGTTCCGACGCCGTGACCGCGATCGGCGACGCTGCGCTCAGCGCCGCCGCCAACAGAACCTTCGTGCTCATGTGTGTGACCCCGCGTGACGGGCACCGGCCGACGCCGCCGCCCATCCCGCCCATATCGACCCGCTGACGCTCTGGATGGGACCGTCCCATTCCTCCGGGCACGGCCCACACGAATGCCGCCTCCGCGCCGAAGGTACAGGATGCCTCGGCAGCCCGTCAAGAAAAATCATCAACGGCTCGTAGCGCGAATGGCGAGCTCTCACACGAGTGATGCCCACGATTCGGCCAGCGCTGCTTCGCTCACCGAATCATCGAGGGTCACCTCCCCCATCCTCACCGGCAGCACCAGCCGGATCTTCGCGTCCCGGACTTTTTTATCGTGTCGCATCCAGTTCACCATCGCCTCGGGCGGCGGCAGGTCCGGGGCGGAGGTCGGCAGACCGACACGGCCCAGCAGGGCGACGAGCCGGTCGCACAGGTCGGCGTCGCAGAGACTCAGCGCCGCCGCCAGCCGGGTCGCCGCGACCATGCCCAAGGAGACCGCCTCGCCGTGGAGGTACGGCCCGGAATCGCTCGACCCGTCGTGGGGGAGCATCGCCGCCTCGATCGCGTGCGCGAAGGTGTGGCCGAAGTTCAAGTGCGCTCGGACGCCTTGCTCCTTCTCGTCCTCCATCACCACCGCCGCCTTGATGCGGACGTTGCGCTCGACCAGTTCGACGAGCGTCGGCCGGTCGAGGGCGAAGATGGCGTCGAGGTTGGCTTCGATCCAGTCGAAGAGGGCGGGATCGCGGATCACGCCGTGCTTGATGCACTCCGCCAGCCCGCACCGCAGTTCCCGGGCCGGGAGGGTGGCGAGCGTGTCGACGTCGATGACGACCGCGTGCGGCTGGTAGAACGCGCCGACGAGGTTCTTGCCCTGCGGCACGTTGACGCCGACCTTGCCCCCGACCGAGGAGTCGACCATCGCGAGGAGGGTTGTCGGGCACTGAACGAAGGGCACGCCCCGGAGGAACGTCGCGGCGACGTAGCCCGCCACGTCCCCGGTGATGCCCCCGCCGAGCGCGATCACGGGGCTGCGGCGTTCGAGCCCGCCGCGGAAGAGCGCGTCGTACAGGCCCGCCACCGTGTCGAGCGTCTTGCGCCCCTCGCCGCGAGGCATCGTCGCCCGGTGCACGCCGTAACCCGCCTGCCGGAGCGACCCCTCGGCCGCGCCGCCGTGTGTCTCCACGATCCCCTCATCGACGATCAGGCCCGCGAGGCGGTGCGGCGACACCGCGCGGACCCGCTCGCCGAGGGATGGCAGCAGGCCGCTCCCGATCTCGATGGCGTAGCGGTGGTGGGGCAGGACGAGGTCGACAGTCGGCATGCCGCAGAGGATATCGGGTCACCCCGGCCCGTCGATGCTGGGTGAGTCATGGTCCCGCGCGGTGTGTCGACGGCGGAGGGCGTCGAGCGCCTCGGCGGGGTCCTCCGGCAGCCGATCGCCGGCGGCGAACTCGGAATGGTTGTCCGCCTCTTGCCCGCGCCACCGCCCGGCGGTCCGGAGCCGCGCCGCGTCCCCGCGCCGCCTTCCGATCGCCCGCCGCACGAGGAACCAGGCGGCGAGAAGCGCCGCGATCGCCGGCGCCGCGAGCCACGTCCGGCTCGTCCGCGTCGTCGGCTCAACATCCGCCGGCGCACGGCCGACAAACGTCATGTAGGTCGTGGGCTGGTCCGTCACGTCCCGATCGAGCCAGAGCTTGTAGAAGCGCGCCGCGACGCGCACCCGCGTGCCCACCGGCGGGCTCGCCAGCACGCCCGCCGGGTCCACGAGATAAACCACCGCCACGTCATCCACCCCCGCCCGCGGCGGCAGCACCACCACCCACTCGACGACCCGGTCTCCCCACGGTCCCGACCGCGCCAGCGGCACCGGTCGGGACCGCGCCAGGCTACCCTCCACCAGGAACATCGACCCGCGATGCGATTCAGGCTCCGCGAGGATCGCCGGGTAATCCGGGACCGCTGCGGTCGCCTCGTCGCCCGGCGCCCACTGCGCGGCGTTTTCGAGAAGCGGGTACCAAGCCCCCTCATCCAGCCGCGTGCTGCCGTCGACCGCGGAGCCGAGTTGCGTCCGCTGTGCCTCGCTCAGCGAGGGCGCCGCGCCCGCTGCGAACGGGAGCAGGACGACGAGGAGGAGCCAGTGAGACATCAATCCGTCCGATGGAAGGTCGGGTTCCTGCGGTTGATCCTACAATGAGTGCGGGCAAGCAATGGGGTGACGTGGGTGGCAGTCATTTCGCAAGAATCCAGCATCTCGTCGCATCGACCTGTGCTGCAGGTGGTCGTCCCGTACCTCGTCGTGTCCCTCGCGTACGTCCTGTTCTCCGACTTCGCGGCCGCGCGGCTCATCGACGACCCGCGGGTCCTGCTCTGGGTGCAGAACATCAAGGGCGGCGCTTTCGTCACGGCCACGGCGGTCGGGCTGTATCTGCTGATCGGCTGGCAACTGCGGCGAGTCGTCGCCGCCGAACGCCTCACGCAGCAGCAGGAGGCGCAGTTCGCCGAGGTCTTCGACAACGCGCTCAGCGGCATGATCATCCTCGGGACCGACGGGAAGATCCTGCGGGTGAACGAGGTGGCGGCGCAGATGCTCGGCTATACCCCGGAGCAACTCATCGGCACCGACGTCGTCGACCTTGTCCATCCTGACGATCGGGCGCTGCGCTCGCGTTACCTCGAGCAACAGCTCAACGGGTACAAGCCCGAGGCCCCGCTCGAGGTGCGGTACCGCCACCGGGATGGCGGGTTCCTGAGCATCCTTGTCAGCGCCGTTCTGGTCCGCGACCCCGAGCACCGCCCCCAGTGCTTCATCTGCCAGGTGATGAACGTCACGGAGCGCCGCCGCGCGGAGGAGGAACTCCAGGAGCATCGCGCCGCGGTGACGCACGCGTCGCGGCTGATCACGCTGGGCGAGCTCGCCGCCGGGCTCACCCACGAACTCACGCAGCCGATCACCGCCATCGGTCATTACGCCGACGTGGCCTGCCGCCAGGCCCAGATGAACCGCGACACCGTGACCGAGGTGATGAACGAAGCGGTCGAGGGGGTCCGGGAGGAGGCGCGGCGAGCCCGGGGTCTCATCGGGCGGTGGCGCGAGTTCGCCCGCGGGCAGTCGCCCCGACCGGAGCCGATCGACGCCAACCAGGTTGTGCGCGAGGCGCAGGCGATGCTGACGCGCGAGGCCCGGCGGGCGGGCGTGGCCTGGCGGCTCGAACTGCAGGCCGGGCTTCCCCGCGTCCGAGCGGACCGGATCCAGATCGAGCAGGTGCTCGTCAACCTCATCGCGAACGCGATCGACGCCCTCGCCACCCGCGGGGGGCAGGATCGCGAGGTGCTGCTCCGCACGACCCACGGCGGGCACGGGGGGTCGGTGGTCATCACCGTCGCCGACAACGGCCCGGGCGTCGCCTCCGATCATCGCGCCCGCCTCTTTGAGCCGTTCTTCACGACCAAGCCCGAGGGGGTCGGCCTGGGCTTGTCCATCAGCCGGAGCATCGTCCAGAGTCACGGCGGCAGCCTCGAACTCGACTTCGAGGACGGCTGGACCAAGTTTTGTTTCGAGCTCCCCCTCTTCCAGGAGCAGGGTTATGTTGCTGCCTAGCCAGGGCGTCGAGACCGTCTGGATCGTCGATGATGACGAGGGGATGCGACGGTCGCTGCGCCTGATGTTCATCCAGGCAGGCTTCCGCGTCCGGGCCTACCCCGGGGCGACGGAGTTTCTCGACGAGTTCGAGCGCGGCGTGGCCGACTGCCTGATCCTCGACCTGGACATGCCCGAGGTCGACGGGCTCACGCTCGCCAAGCGGCTCAGGGACCAGGGGGCGGACCTGCCGATCATCATGCTCAGCGGGCACGGCACGATCCGTTCCGCGGTGCGGGCGATGCAGCTGGGGGCGATGGACTTCCTCGAGAAACCCGCGGACCCCGAGGCGCTGATCCGGCGCGTCGCCGACACCCTCCGCCGCGACGCGGCGGATCGTGAGCGGCGGCAGGAGGCCGAGCAGGTCCGCCGCCGCCTCGACCTGCTCACCCCCCGCGAGCGGGAGCTGCTGGAGCTGATCGTGGAGGGCCTGGCGAACAAGCAGATCGCCCTGCGGCTGAACATCGCGGAGAAGACCGTCGCGAACCACCGGGCACGGCTCATGGAGAAGATGGGAGCGGTCAACGCGGCGGACCTGGCGCGGATGGTCGTCGAGGCCGGCGTTCAGGCGGGCGGCGGGCCGTAGCGGGTGCTGCCGCGTCCCCGCGTGGGGCGTTATGATGCGCGGTTTCCCCAGTTGTCCCGTCCGCGCGACGGGGCCGACCCCGGAACCGACGCGATGACCTCAACGTCCGCCGCCTCCCGCCCCGACGCAGACGCCGCCGCGGACGCCACCGCCGCCGCTCTCGCCGACGTCCCCGAAGCCGCCCGTGGGCAGGTCGTCCCGATCCTTGACTTCGGCTCGCAGTACGTCCAGCTCATCGCACGCCGCGTCCGCGAGGCCGGCGTCTACTCCATGCTCGTGGGGCCCAACGTCACCATCGAGCAGCTCCGCGCCCTCGGCCCGCGGGGCATCATCCTCAGCGGCGGCCCGGCGAGCGTCTACGAAGAGGGCGCGCCCACCTGCGACGCCCGCCTCTTCGAGCTGGGCGTCCCCGTCCTGGGCATCTGCTACGGCATGCAGGTCGGCTGCCAGCTCCTGGGTGCCGAGGTGAAGAACGCCCAGGCCCGCGAGTACGGCCGGGCCCAGATCCAGATCACCGACACCAGGGGCCTGCTCCACGGCGTCCCGCAGCAGACCACCGTCTGGATGAGCCACGGCGATCAGGTGCAGTCGCTCGGCAGCGACTTCGAACCCCTCGCCGCCACCCCGACCTGCCCCATCGCCGCCGTCCGCCACAAGACCCGCCCGTTCTACGGCGTGCAGTTCCACCCCGAGGTCACCCACACGCCCCACGGCGGGGACATCCTCGCCAACTTCCTCTTCAACATCTGCGGCTGCGACGGCTCGTGGAAGATGGCCAACTTCCTCGAAAGCGAGACCGCCCGCATCCGACAGATCGTCGGCAAGGATCGGGTGATCTGCGGCCTCTCCGGCGGGGTCGACTCGTCAGTCGTCGCGGCCATGCTCGCCAACGCCATCGGCAACCAGCTCACCTGCATCTTCGTCGACAACGGGC
>CAZKRE010000164.1:0-7691 GCA_964555075.1 uncultured Phycisphaeraceae bacterium | reverse complement strand
GATGGCGCGGTCGGCCTGGCGGACGTGCGCGGAATCCCGGTCGGCGGTCGAGTAGACCGCGACGGTTTCGACGCCCAGTTCCCGGGCGGCGCGGATGATCCGCAGGGCGATCTCGCCACGATTCGCGATGAGGATGCGGCTAAACATGGAAAAGGGGCCGGGGGGTCAGGGGACAGGGGCCGGGGGCCGGGGGGCCGGGGGCGGCACGGGGCGTCGGGGAGGCCTCGGAGGGCCGGGGCCTCGGCCCCTTGCTCGAGGCCCTCTAGGAAATCACGAGCAGCTTCTGGCCGAACTCGACCGCCTGGCCGTTCTCGACGAGGATCTTCTGGACGGTCCCGCTCGTCTCGGCCTTGATCTCGTTGAACACCTTCATCGCCTCGATGATGCAGATGACGGTGTCCGGGCCGACCTGGTCGCCGACCTGGACGAACGGCTTGGCGTCGGGGGAAGGGGCGGAGTAGTAGGTGCCGACCATGGGGCTGTTGATCGTGTTGCCCGCGGGCTCGGGTGTCGGCGCGGGGGCGGCGGGGGCGGCGGGCGCGGCCGCCGGGAGCTGCGCCGGGGGGGCGGGGGCGGCCGGGGCGTGGGTGCTCGACCCAACGCTCACGCTGCCGCGCTTGAGCTTGATCTTCTCCCCTTCCTGCTCGATGTCGAGCTCCGTGAGGTCGGCTTCCTGCATCAGCCTCACGAGCTGCTTGAGTGTCTTCAAATCAGGCATGTTGTTCCTCAACCGCTTGCCCCCGCGCCCCGCCGCGAGCGGCCGGGCACGGAGCAAGGTGTCAGATGATCGCGGAATCCAGATCCTTCGGCAACTCGCTCAGGACGAGGCGGCCCGTCTCGGTCACCAGCACGTCGTCCTCGATCCGCACGCCGCCGGCGCCCGGGAGATAAATCCCCGGCTCGACCGTCACGACGTGGCCCGGCTCGAGCACCGCGTTCTCCGCCGCGCGGGCGCTGAGGGTCGGCTGCTCGTGGATGTCCAACCCGATGCCGTGGCCCAGCGAGTGGCCGAACTGCGGGCCGTACCCCGCCTTCTCGATGACTCTGCGGGCGACCGTGTCGGCGTCGCGGAGGCGGATCCCCGGGCGGAGCGCGTCGATGGCGGCGAGCTGCGCGTCGAGCACGACCTTGTAGATCTCCCGGATCTTCGGCGGCATCCTGCCGATGGCGAGCACGCGCGTCAGGTCGGCGCAGTAGCCGCCCCAGCGGGCGCCCCAGTCGACGAGGAGGATCCCGCCGCGCTTGACCTTCTTCGGCCCCGGGATCGCGTGCGGGAGCGCGGCGTTGGCGTCGGCGGCGACGATCGACGGGAAGCTCGTCCCGTCCGCCCCGAGCGCCCGCATCCGGTACTCGAGGTACGCCGCGAGCTCCGCCTCGGTCATGCCCGGCTCGATGAACGCCCGCAGGTCGCGGAACGCCTGCTGCTGGATCTCCAGCGCCTTGTGGATCGCGCGGGTCTCGTCGGCCTGCTTGACGCTGCGCTGCTCGAGCAGGCCGTCGTCTTTGACCACGAGCCGCCCGGCGCCCAGGGCCTTCTTGAGCTTCTGGTGGAGCTCGAGGCTGACGTGCCCGGGCTGCAGGGCGATGCGGTCGAACCTGCCGCGCTTCGCGAGCTTGCCGAGTTCCTCGATGAGGCCGGCCTTGCGCATGACCGCGATCGTGTGCGGCGCCTCGCGGCCGATCTGCTCCTCGAAGCGGAAGTCGGAGAGGAGCCAGAGCTTGTTCACGCGTGGGCGGAGCGGGACGAGGGCCCAGGAGTCGTCGCCGACGAACCCGGTGAGGTAGCGGATGTCACGGGGGTTGGTGACGAGCAGCGCGTCGGCGTTCACGCCCTGCAAGCGGCGCTTGAGCAGGGCGACGCGGTCGCGCAGGTGCGGCGGTTCGGCCGCGAGCGTGCGGGTGCGGGTCGACTTCGGCATGGCGGGGAGTGTAGCGGCCGGGCGCGGCGGCGCGGGCTATCGCGCGGCGACCGCCCGGTCGGCCGCGCGTTGGCCGGCGGCCCGCTCGCGCAGGAGGTCGATCATCCCGCGGACCTCGTCCGCCATCCGGGTGTTGGGGAAGTCGCGGATGATCTGCTCGCCCACGTGGACCGCCTGCAGCCACTGCTTGTCGTGGACGGCGATCTTGAACTGCACGCCCAGGTTGTCGCGGCGCTTGCCGATCACGCCCCGCGCGGTCTCGCGGAACGGCTCGGCCTCTTCCTCCGTCAGGTACCGGTCCAGCTCCTGGAGCAACTGCATCGCCCGATCGACGTCGTCACGCTCGGCGGCGGCAAGGAAGTCCCGCTCGACCTGCTGCTTGTGCTGCTCGCGTGCCTGCATCACCCGGCGGACCGCCAGGCGCACCGCTTCCGAATCCGGGTGGAGCCGCTGGAGCTTGGCGACCTCCTTGGTCGCGCGGTCGAAGTCCTGCTTCGCGAGGATCTCGTCGAGCTGCTTGCCCGCCTGGGCGATCTTCTTCTCGGTGTCCTTGGCGCGGGCCTGGCTGATCTGCTCGCGGTACTGCTCGCTTTCTTCGCGGTAGCCGAAGGTGGTCGCCATCTCCTGCACGAGGATCATCGCCGCGTCGAAGTCGCCCCGGGCGATGTCGTCGCGGATGGCGCGGCGGACCGCGTTGACGTCCTCCTGCCGGTACGCGATCCGTTTCGCCGTGTCGGAGAGGAGGAGGCGGGCGTTCATCGTGCGGAGCAGCGACACGACCTGGTCCATCTGGGTGCCCTGCGGCATGCCCTTGGACCGGCCGAAGAGCGCCCAGCGGACCGACCCGACGATGAGCATCGCCACCGAGAAGAACAGGAGCGTGATCGCGAGGACGGCAGAGCCGCCCGTGAGGATGTACCGGACGGTGGGGTCGATGTCGGGCATCTGCGTCGCGGCGAAGCCCGCGAGCGAGGCGCAGGCGGCCCAGCCGAACCACAGGATGATGGCGGCGACGAGCAGCCCGACGGGCGAGCTGAACGCGCGGGGGCCGCTGGCGGCCTTCGGTGGCGCGGTGGCGGCGGGTGCGGGCGGGGTGGCGGGCGTGGGGGTCGCTTCGGCCATGAGAACTCACACTCCAGAAGGGGCTGTCCGGAAGCTATCGGCGGCTCTAATCAGTGTCAACGGCGGGCGCCAACACCTGGTGCCGCCGGGCGGGCGATGGCACGATCCGGCCAGAAATGCAGCCGCGCCGGGCGTCGCCGCCGGTCCTCGTCATGAGCCATTCTACGCGCCGATCCCGCGTAAATCGACGGCGGCGCGTGCCCGATAACCCGGCGGCCGTCCGCCTGCCGGTACCATGCCCGGATGCGCTGGGTGCGATCGGCATGGGCGAGGCGGCTGGGGACGGTGCTGGCGGCCGGGCTCCTGCTGCTCGCGGTCGCGGCCGCGAGCCGGGGCTTGGACGGCGAGGCGCTGCGGCGGGCGACGGCGGGCGACCTCCTCGCGCTGGCGGGCCTGGTGCTCGTCAACCTGCTCGCGGCGGGGTTGCTCTTCTGGGCCGTCACCCGGTCGTTCGATGCCGAACCGCCCGTGCCCGCGGGCCGGATGGTCGCGCTGGTCGCGGCGAGCTCGCTGCTCAACTACATCCCAGCCATCCGTGCCGGCCTGGTCGGGCGGACCGCCTACCTCCGCGCCCGGCATTCCCTGCCGATCGCCCAGTCGCTCCTGTCCCTCGTCGTGGTGATGGCGGTCGCGGCGGCGGTGGGGGCGGCGTCGCTGCTGGTCCTCATCGGCGGGGCGGCGGGCTATGCCGCGTTCGTTGCGGCGACCCTCCTCCTCACCCTCGCGACCCCGGCCGCCCGCTTCGCCTTGCGCCGCCCGGCCCGGCTGTGGGGGCTCTGGGTCCCGCTCCGCGTCCTCGACCTGCTCGCCGCGTCCGCGCGGCTGTGGCTGGCGTTCCACGTCGTGGGCCACCCGATCCCGTTCGACGCGGCGATCCTGGCGGGCTCCGCGTCGGTCGCGGTCAAGCTGCTCGGGGTCACCCCCAACGGGCTGGGCCTGAGCGAATGGGCGGTTGCCGGGCTGGCGGCGGCGCTTGCGCCGGTGACCGCGGCGGAGGGGGCGGCGGCTGCGCTGGTCGATCGGGGGGTGGAGGTGATCGTCGTCGCCGCCGCCGGGCTGGTGGCGATGGCGTTCCTGCGGCGTGCGGCCGGCGCGGCGCGAGCCGCCCCCACGCCGTAGGGTCAGGCGGCATCCCAGAACGTGTGCCCCGTGAGGTGGAGGAACACGTCCTCGAGGGTGGGCCGACCGATCCGGATGGCGTGCGCGTCCCCGCCCGCGGCGGCCCGGATGCGAGTCAGCGCGTCCGCGTCGGGCGTCTCGATCCGCACCACCGTGCCCGTGACTTTCGGCGTCCATTCGCCCAGCCGGGCCGCCAGGTCCGCCGCGGCAACGCCCGCGCGCGGCGTGATGGTGATCACCTCGCCGCCGAGCGTCGCCTTCAGCTCCGCGGGCGCGCCGACGGCGACCCGCTCGCCGGCGGCGAGGATCGCGACGCGGTCGCAGCGGTCGGCCTCGTCCATGAGGTGAGTGGTCAGAAGCACCGTGACGCCGCGGGTGGCGCGCAGCCGCTCGAGGTGGCGCCAGAGGTCGTGCCGGGCGCCGGGATCGAGGCCGGTGGACGGCTCGTCGAGCAGGAGCAGGTCGGGGTCGTGGAGCATCGCCTTGCCGATCTCGAGCCGTCGCCGCATGCCGCCGCTGAAGGTCCTGGCGTAGTCGTTCGCACGGTCCGCGAGGTCGAAGCGTTCGAGGGTTTCGGCGACGCGGCCGCGGAGGTCGCGACCGGACAGGCCGTAGAGCCGGCCCTGGTGGAGGAGGTTCTCGCGGGCGGTGAGTTGGCCGTCGAGGCTGGGGTTCTGGAACACGACGCCCAGCCGGGCGCGGACCCGGGCGGGTGCGCGGGCGACGTCGTGGCCGAAGACGGCTGCCGAGCCGGGCCCGGCGGGAGGGAGCATGGTGGCGAGGATGCGGAAGAGCGTCGTCTTGCCGCCGCCGTTGGGCCCGAGGACGCCGAAGATCTCACCCGCTTCGACCCGCAGCGAGACCCTGCTCAGCGCGTCGCGGGCGGACCCCGGGTAGCGGTGCGTCAGCGAGGCGGTGTCGACCGCGGCGACCGGGGTGGTCGACACCGGCGGCGGGGCGTGCGAATCAGCAGCGGTCATGCCGTTCCTTCGGTCGGGCTCGGTGCCGATCGGCGGGCGTCACCCCATCTGGTCGAGCGGCATCGCGCCCAGCACGATGGGCAGGTAGACCAGCGAGGCGAAGAACACCCGCCGCGCCCGGGCCTTCGTCGGCTGCAGCGCGAGGTCCAGGGCGCAGCCGAAGAAGAGCATCCCGCAAGCGAGGGCCACGTTGAAGTAGACGAGCCCCGTGACGCCCGCGAGCGTCGGCAGCACGCCCACCGCCAGCAGGACCATCGACGACGCGACGATCTGGGAGAACGTGCTCCGGCCGTCGGGCTCGCGGACGGGCAGCATGGGGAATCCCGCGCGGGCGTACTGCTCGCGGTAGAGCCACGCGATCGCCAGGAAGTGGGGGATCTGCCAGATGAACATGACCAGGAACAGCAGCACCGCGGCGAGCCCGATCGACCCGGTCGCCGCGGCGAACCCGATCACCGGCGGCATCGCGCCCGGCACCGCCCCGACCCAGAGGGACCAGGGGGTCCACCGCTTCATGGGCGTGTACATGAGCGCGTAGCTGAAGATCGTGAAGGCCGAGAGGCCCGCCGCCAGGGGGTTCGCGAACACCGCCAGCGTCCCGACGCCCAGCACCGAGAGGACGACGGCCGTGACCATCGCCTCGGTGACGCCCATGCGTCCGGCGGGGAGGGGGCGGTCGCTGGTCCGGGTCATCAGCGCATCGGTGTCCCGCTCGTAGACCTGGTTGAAGGCGCTGGCGCCCATGCACGACAAGCCCGTGCCGACAAGCGTGGCGGCGAGCGTCAGCCAGGGCCAGCCGACCTGGAGCGGCATCACGCCCATGGCGAAGCCGATGAAGGCGGTGATGACCACCAGCAGCGTGATCCGCGGCTTGGTCAGGGTCAGGAAGTCCGCGAGGCGGCCGGGGGCGGCCGCTTCGGGCAGCGCGGGCGACGCCGCGTTGGCGGTGGGGGATGACAGTTGGGTCATGCGGGCTCTCCTCCGAGCCGGGCGTGCACGGCAGCCGCAGCCGGGGCCGGCTGGTTGGCGTCGGTGCCCGCGGTCAGGAAGACACGGATCGTCAGCCACGTGGTGAACGCCAGCAGCGCCGCGCCCGTGGCCTGGTGCAGCGTCGCCATCGAGGGGTGGATCTCGGACCAGACCGTCATGATCCCCGCCATCACCTGCAGGAGGGTCAGCCCGAGCGTCGTGATCAGGGGCGGGTAGACCGCGGGGTGTTGCCGCCGCTGGTAGAGCACGGCCAGGAGCCCGATCAGCGCCGCGCACACCAGCACCGCCACCACCCGGTGGGCGAAGTGGAGCCAGACCTGCCCGAGCGTGATGAAGGGCAGGGGCTCGGGTTCCGCGGCGGCGAGGCCGGCGTCGGACATCGGGGGGATCAGCCCGCCGTACGCGAGCGGGGCATCGGGGATCGCGCGTTCCGCGCCGCCGTGGCGGACGGCGGCGCCGACGATCAGTTGCAGGACCAGGAGCCCCAGGAGGACCGCCGCCGCCCGCTGGCCCGGGGTCCACGGCGCGGCCGGGAGCCGCCGACGCCGGTCGCGCAGCGCCAGGGCGAGGCGGGCGAGCGTGATCGCCATGTAGGCCGCCATCGCGACGAGCCAGATCAGCCCGATGCGGCTCATGGACCAGGTGCGGAGTTCGTCGCTGTATTCCGGCCGGGCCAGTGCGATGGAGGCGACGAGGCCCAGGACCGGCAGGGCGATCAGCACGCCCAGTTCCCACCGCCAGGCGGGCTGCTGCCCGGTGAGTGTCTGCCGCTCATGGGCGAGGTTGGACCAGAAGGCCCCGGTGGCGGCGGCGATGACCACCGCGACCGCGAGGACCACCTGCCCGAAGACGCCGTGCAGCGCCGCGAGGAGGAGGGAGTTCTCGGTGACCCGGAAGCCGCCCATCAGCCCCTGGACGATGACCATGCCCAGGAGCGCCAGCCCGAGCCAGCGGAGCCAGTCGCGGCGGCGCTGGGTGACCCACAGCCCCGCGGCGAGGGCGATGGAGACCACGCCCACGGCCGACCCGACGAGGCGGTGCGAGTGCTCCCAGAACACCCCGCCGCTGTGCGGCCCCCAGGTCTCGATGGGGGCGAGGAACATGTTGTAGCCGAACGTCCCGGGCCAGTCGGGCACCGCCATGCCCGCGTCGAGGCTGGTGACGTTGCCGCCCACGGCGATGAGGATGAAGGCGCCCAGCACGAGCAGGCACGCGAGGGCGTGCAGCCACGGCCGGTGGGGCGACGCGGCCCGCGATGGGGCCGAGGCGGCGGTTTCGTTCATGGCACGGCTTCCGGCAGCCCGTCGAGGCGGCGTGAGACGCCCCATCATAGACGTTCGCGCGGCTGGCTGCCCACCACAACAGCCCGCGGTACCCGCTGAGGCCACTCGCATCACCCATGCTCTCCGCAGGCGATGCGGAGGCTGTCCGCGCTCCACGGACAGCCTTCCGCGTTGCCGGGGAGCCGCTCACCCCGCGCGACCCCCGCGCGAGCTCACCTCACGGCACTTTTCCGGCTCCCTCTCCCTCCGGGAGAGGGTTGGGGTGAGCGGCTGTCTTG
>CAZKRE010000163.1:0-7750 GCA_964555075.1 uncultured Phycisphaeraceae bacterium | reverse complement strand
CGCCGCGACTTGTCGCGGGGTTGGGGCGCTACGTCGGCTGGTAGCGCGGGAAGAGCGGGTCGCCCTTGGCGATGGGGGTGCCGGGTTGCAGTCCCCCGGAAGCAGGGCCCCACTTCGTCCAGGCGTCGAAGTCGCCGCGGCCCTTGTCCTTGAGCGTGTCGATGTAGGCCTCGCAGCCGGTGCGGCGCCAGAGTTCCTCGACCTTGCCGGGGATGACGGGCCAGAGGAGGACCGACGCGATGCGGAGCGCTTCGGCGCAGTGGTAGAGGATCGTGCCGACTTGCGGGAGGTTCGCGGGGTCCTTCGCGAGCTTGAAGGGGGAGGTCTTCTCGATGTAGAGGTCGACCGCGCGGACCAGCTCGAGCGCGGCGGCGCACGCGTCGTCGAGCTGCTGATGGTCGAAGGCCTCGATGACTGCCCGCGTGCACTTCGCGGCGGTGTCGTTGAACGCCTGCGACTCGGGCACCGTCGCGTCGTGCCCGGGCAGCTTGCCGTCGAAGTACTTGCCGACCATGTTCGCCACGCGCGACGCGCAGTTGCCCAGCGTGTTGGCGAGGTCGGTGTTGTAGGTCTCGATGAACTTCGCCTCGGCGAAGTCGCTGTCGGTCGTGCCCAGCGGCCCCTGCGCGGCGAGGAAGTAGCGGAGCGCATCCAGGCTGAACGTCTCGACGTAGTGGTCGATCTTCTCGAGGTCGATGAAGTTGCCCAGGCTCTTGGACATCTTCTTGCCCTCGCTGATCCAGAAGCTGTGGGCGTAGACGAGCCCCGGGAGGGGTTCGTTGAGCGCGGTGAGCAGGGCCGGCCAGATGACCGCGTGGAACCAGAGGATGTCCTTGGCGATGAAGTGGACGCTGGCGGGCCAGTACTTGCGGCGGTCCGGGGTCTCGGGGTCGTCGACGGTGCTGAGGTAGTTGAAGAGCGCATCGATCCACACGTAGATCGTCTGCTGCTCGTCCCCCGGGACCGGGATGCCCCAGCCCGACTGCCCCGAGCGGGAGATCGGCACGTCGTTGAGCCCCTCGGCGATCCGGCCGAGCACCTCGTTGGCGCGGGCGTCGGGCTTCACGTGGCCCGAGCGGACCCACTGCTCGACGACCGGCTGGTACTTGCTGAGCTTGAAGAAGTAGTTCTTCTCGCTCTTGCGGACCAGCGGCTTGCCGTTGATCGGCGACTTGTAGTCCGACTCCTTGGCCTTGTTCTCGGGGACGTACTCCTCCTGGCCCGCGTCGTACCAGCCCTCGTAGTCGCCGGCGTAGACGTCGCCGCTCGCGACGAGCTTCTCGACGTACGCCCGCACCCTGGCCTTGTGGCGGTCCTGCGAGGTGCGGATGAAGTCGTCGTTCGTGATGCCCAGCCGGGCGAAGGTGCTCTGGAACTCCTCCGCGTTGCGGTCGGCCCATTGCAGCGGCGTCAGGCCCCGCTCGGCGGCGGCGTCGACGATCTTCGCGGCGTGCTCGTCCGTCCCGGTGAGGAAAAAGACGTCCCGCCCGCGCAGGCGGTGGTAGCGGGCGACGATGTCGGCGACGGTGGTGGTGTAGACGTGGCCGATGTGCGGCCGGTCGTTCACGTAGTAGATCGGCGTGGTGAGGTACACGGGGTTCATCGGCCGCGAATCCTATTCGGGACGGTGGCCGGAAGCGAACGCCGCGGGAGGTTCTCGACGACGGCCGCACCGCGGGCGAGCCGCGGTTCTACAATCGCGGCCGCATGGGCATCGGTCGCGACATCCTTTATGCGGTGGGTCTGGCCGCGGCGAGCCCGGTGTGGGCGACGGCGATGCTGCGCACGGGCAAGTGGCGCACCGACTGGGCCGGCCGGTTCGGCCGGGCGGAGCCGCGAGCGGAGGCGGAGTCGGCGGCAGCGCGGGGCCGGACGCTGCTGATCTGCGCCGTCTCGGTCGGGGAGGTCAACGCGATCCGGGACCTGGTGCGGGAACTGGAGGCGGACCCGGGGCTGCGGCTGGTCATCGCCACGACGACGAACACGGGCATCGCCCGCGCGACGGCGCTGTTCGCGGAGCGGCACGAGGTGGTGCGTTACCCGCTGGACTTCACGTTCGCGGTGGGCCGGTTCCTCGACGCGATCCGGCCGGACGCGGTGGCGCTGGTGGAGCTGGAGGTCTGGCCGAACTTCGTGGACGCGTGCGAGGCGCGGGGCGTGCCGGTGGCGGTGATCAACGGGCGGATCAGCGACCGCTCGTTCCCGCGGTACCGGAAGGTGCGGGGGCTGCTGCGGGGGACGTTCGGCAAGCTCGCGGCCGCGGCGATGCAGACGCCGACGTACGCGGAACGCATGGTGGAGCTCGGCGTGCCGCGGGAGCGGGTCCACGTGCTGGACACGATGAAGTGGGACACGGCAGAGGTGGCGGACGACGTGCCGGGGAGCGACGAGCTGGCGCGGGCGATGGGGATCGATCGGTCCCGGCCGGTGGTGGTCGCCGGCTCCACGGCGCCGGGGGAAGAGCGGCTTCTGATCGAAGGTCGGTTGCAGTGGCCGGAGGGGACGCAGCTAGTGCTGGTGCCACGGAAGCCGGAGTGGTTCCCGCTGGCCCGGGACGTTGTGCGGGCGCGGGGGGAGCGGATCGTGCTGCGGAGCGAGGGTTATGACGCGGCGAGTTCGCCGGGCAGGCCGGAGCTGTTCCTCCTGGACACCATCGGGGAGCTTCGCAAGGCGTACGCCCTGGCGGACGTGGTCGTCGTCGGGCGGTCGTTCGTGAAGCTCTATGGGTCGGACATGATGGAGCCGATCGCGCTGGGCAAGCCCACGGTCGTCGGGCCGCACTACGCGGACTTCCGGGACACGGTGGAGGCGCTGGTGGCGGCGGGGGGGATCGTGGTGACGGACGATCCCGGCCCGGCGGTGGCGCGGCTGCTGGCGGACGGGGCGGCGGCGGGGGAACTCGCGAGGCGGGGGCGCGACGTTATCCTGTCGCGGCAAGGCTCGACGCGGCGACACGCGGAGCTGCTGCGAGGTTTGCTGCCGGGGCGCGGAGAGCGCGACGAGCCGCGGCCCTGAACGAGATCCCATGCCCTCGACCGAACTGAGACAGTCCGTGCTGACGGCCGCGCGGCGGGTCGTGGTGAAGATCGGCACGCAGCTGATCTTCGAAGAGGGCGCCGCGACGCCGACGATCGACGCGGCGTTCGTCGCCGACGTGGCCCGGCAGATCGCGGAGCTGACCCGGCGGGGGTACCAGATCACGCTGGTGTCCTCCGGCGCGATCGGCTGCGGGTGCGTGGAGCTGGGGCTGGCGAGGAAGCCGGCCGACGTCGCCGCGGCCCAGGCGGTCGCGGCGGTGGGGCAGCGTCGGCTGATGGGGTATTGGGCGGAAGCGCTGCTGCCGCACGGGCTCCGCGTGGGGCAGGTGCTGCTGACGCGGGGCGACTTCGACGACCGGGCCCGGTTCCTCAACATCCGCAACTGCCTTCAGCGGCTGCACGAGCTCGACTGCATCCCGGTGCTGAACGAGAACGACACGGTCGCGGTGGACGAGATCCGCTTCGGCGACAACGACCTGCTGGCGGCGCTGACGTGCAACGCGATCAAGGCGGACGCGTGCGTCCTGCTGACCGTGGTGCCGGGGCTGCTCGACGCGGGAGGCCACTGTGTCGACCTCGTTACGAGCGTCGCGGAACACCACGCGCTGACGACGGCGGGCAAGAGCCGGTGGGGCAGCGGCGGGATGAGCAGCAAGCTCGAGGCGGCGCGGATGGTCACCGAGGCGGGCGAGATCGCCGCCATCGCCTGCGGGCGGGAAGCGAACGTGCTCGTGCGGCTGCTCGGCGGCGAGCGGATCGGGACGGTGTTCATGCCCGCGCAGCGCCGGCTCGACAGCCGCAAGCGCTGGATCGGGCTGACCGCCCGGCCCGCGGGGAGCGTGGCGATCAACGGCCCGGCCGTCGAGGCGCTCCGCGCGAAAGGCAAGAGCCTGCTCGCGGTCGGCGTGACCGAGGTCACGGGGCGGTTCGAGAAGGGGGAGATCGTGGTCGTCCGCGACCTGAAGGGCGCCGAGGTCGCGCGGGGCCTGACGAACTACAGCGCCGATGAGCTCCGCCTGATCATGGGCAAGCGGTCGTCGCAGTTCGAGAAGATCCTCGGCCGCCCGAGCTACGCGGAGCTCGTCCACCGCGACAACCTCGTGGTAACGGGGTAGCCCGTCGAGCGACGTGACGGGTCGCGGACGCCTGGAGGCCCCGCAGGCTTGATGATGGATCGTGGTGAACGGACCACGGACCGCGGCCTCTCAGGTCGCGGCCTGAGGAAAAGCAAAACGACCCGCTCGTGAGAACGGGTCGTTTTGAAAGTCGATCGTCCGGCTGGCCCGAGCAAGGGATTTGCTCGAACCCCAATTGCAGGTGGGTGCATCGGCAGAGCATCCCGGCCTTCCACTCATGGTGGCTTGACCATCGTGTCTACAGTCCAGCTCCCTTGGGGTTCTGAAAGGTTCGAGCAAATACTGCAATGCCCGGCGCCGGAGGATCTTTACTTGTCACCCTGAGTGTAGCTTCCAAGGGGCCCGCGGCAACCTTCGTTTGCCCGAAATCCGCCTCGGAACCTTTCCTACGTCGGCCAGAAGGTCGGGTTCGCTTGAACCGCTTTTTCCGGGGGAGACTCGCTTCCGCGCGTCGCGTGACAGCGATCACTGTGCGCGGCGTCCGCCCGGCGGGATCACGAGATCCTGCCCGGGGCGGAGGTCGGTTTCCCGGCGGAGGATGTTGCGGTTGGCGTCGAAGATCCGGCGCCAGTCGGCGGCGCTGCCGTAGTACTGCTGAGCGATGCCCGAGAGGGTGTCGCCAGGGCGGACGGTGTAGGTGACGCGGCCGGGCGTCCCGGCGGCGCCGCGCTCGGCGGCGTCACGCGGCGCGGCCGTGGCATTCGCGCCACGCGCGCCGGGCAGGCGGATCTCCTGACCCACCCGCAGGCGGGTCGGGTCGACGAGCGGGTTGGCCTGGGCGATGTCGACCCACCGCCGACCGTCGCCGAGCTCGCGCTGGGCGACCGCCTCGAACGTGTCGCCGGAACGGATGGTGTAGGTCCGGGCCGTGGCGGGGGGCGTCGCGGCGGCGGCGGCGGGCGCGGCTTGGGGCCGGGTGGGGGCGGGGGTCGTCACCGGGCCGAAGAACGGCCGGCCGTCGTCCGGGGGCGTCGCGGTCGCCGCGGGCGCGGGCGTGGGGCGGGGGGGCTGAGCCGGTGCGGCGGCGGGGGGCGTGGTGGCGGGCGGGGTGTCGCTGGCTTCCGGATCGGCGGCGGTCTCGGCGTTGGCGCCGGCAGCCGGCCGGGCGGCTGGGGGCGTCGCTGCGCCGGGGACGTTCAGCTGGGTGTTGGCACGCGCCGCGGCGGCGCCGGGCAGGGCCGGGACCGGCGCGGGTTCGTCGGTGGACTCGGGGGCTGTCGTGTCGGCGGAGGCGGTGGTGTCCGCGGGCGTATCGCTGCGACCGGCGGGGGGGGCGTCCGCGGGGTTCGAGGGGGCGCTGGTGTTGTTCTGCGTCGCCTGGAGTGACCGCTTGAGGTCCTCGTAGAACCGGTCGCCGGAGTTCGGCCCCGGCGCGGGGCGCCTGGCCGGGCGGGCGGGCGGGGTGTTGGACGCGGCGGGGGCGGGGGTGGGGGACGCGTCGCCGCCGTTGCCGTTGCCGTCGTCGCCGGCAGCCGGGCCGGCCGCGACGCGGTCGTCGGCCCCGCCCTCCGGGTCCTGCGTCGCGTAGTAGCCCAGGACGAACACCAGCACGCCCGCGGCGAGCAGTAGCGCGATCTTGTAGGAACTCTTCATAACGCCTCCATGCCTTGGTCGCCCAGTGTAACAGTCGGCGGACCCGTCGCCCACGCCACAGAACCGCGCTTCCCGCGGCTGGGGCGCGGCCGCGGCAGAGGGGCGGGCCGGTAGACTGGGGCGATGACGGCCCCGCTCTCGGTGGTGATCTGCTGTGCGAACGCGGAGGACACGCTGGAGGCGGCGTGCCGTTCCGTGGCGTGGGCGGACGAACTGGTCATCGTGGATTCCGGCTCACACGACCGGACGCCGGAGATCGCCCAGCGGCACGCGACCCGCTACGTCGTGGAGCCTTGGCGGGGATACACGGAACAGAAGAAGTACGGCTGCGGCCTGGCGACCCACGACTGGGTCCTGCTGCTCGACGGGGATGAGGAGTGCTCGGCGGCCCTGGCGGCGCAGTGGCGCGCCATGCCCGCCGAGGCCCTCGAGGCGACCGACCTGTTCCTCGTGCCGCGGCGGAACTACGTGCTCGGCTGCTACGCCCGCGCCTGGTCCCCCGACTGGCAGAGCCGGGTGTTCCGCCGGGACCGGGTGACCTGGCCCGCCGAGGCGCTCCACGACGCCCGCAGGGCCGCACCCGAGCGGACCGGGCGGCTGACCGGCTGGCTGGACCACAAGCGGCACAGCGCCGCGGGTTTCAGCGACTACTTCTCCGGCCGGCGGATGGACGAGCGTCTCCTGCCCGTCGCCCGGCAGATGTACGACCGGGGCAAGCGGGCCCGCTGGTGGGACCTGGCGTTCCGCCCGGCGATGGCGTTCCTGAAGTTCTACGTGTTCAAGGCCGGGTTCCGCGACGGGGTGTTCGGCCTGCTGATCGCGCAGAAGGCGGCGTCGAGCGTGCAACTCAAGTACGCGGCCCTCTGGTCGGTGCAGCGGGCGGCCGCGTCGGCGTCCGCCGGGCCGCAACCGGCGTCGTGAGCGATGTTTGCTTGTGTTGACACCCCGGATCGCCGAAGATAGGTTCACGCGCGCACCGGGTGCGCCAGCCATTCCAGCCGACGCACGGCTGCCTCGGAGACCTACCGGATGACGATGCGAGACTCTCGGCTCAATGTCCGCGAAGAAGGCGAGATCACTCACGTCTCGTTCCTCGACCGCAACATCCTTGAGGAAGCCAATATCCAGCAGATCGGCGACGAGATCGGCGGGATCGTGGAGCGCTCGGGGAACCCGAAGGTCCTCCTGGACTTCTCCAACGTCGAGCACCTCTCCTCCGCCGCCTTGGGCACGCTCATCACGATCAACAACAGGGTCCGCGACAAGGGCGGGCAACTGCGGTTGGCGAACATCGACGCTCAGATTTACGAGGTGTTCGTCATCACCAAGCTCAACAAGCTCTTCCAGATCCACGACTCGAACGAGAAGGCGATCAAGAGCTTCAAGTAAGTCCGCGGGGGGGCGTCACGGTCGCGGGCTGCCTCGCCGTCCCGCGCGGCGGTATGATGGGTGTTCCCGCCCCGCGCCTAGACACCATGCCTATGGCCTCCCCCACCCGTCAACGGCTGACCCTGAACAGGCTGGGGGAGGTGCCGCAGGCCCAGGCCACGCTTGTCGCCCTGGCGGAATCACGGGGATTCACCAAGGAAGCGGTCTTCGCCATCCGCCTCGCCCTCGACGAGGCCCTCTCCAACGCCGTCCGCCACGGCAACGGCAACGACCCGACCCGGACCGTCACCGTCGAATGCGACGTCAGCGACGATCGCTTTGCCTGCACCATCTGCGACGAGGGCCCCGGCTTCCGGCCGGACGCCCTGCCCGACCCGACCGATCCGGCCTACCTCGAGCGCCCGCACGGCCGGGGGGTGATGCTGATGCAGGCGTATATGACCGAGGTCTCGTTCAACGAGCGGGGCAACTGTGTGACGCTCGTGAAGGATCGGGGCTGCACGCGCCCAAAGTGCTAAACGGCAGATCCATAAGGGCTTATTGCGGCCGCGACGTCGGTGGGCGGGCGATTTTGCGAGCGCGAACCCTTGCGTG